>JBDHQE010000077.1:0-14437 GCA_039806885.1 Verrucomicrobiales bacterium | reverse complement strand
TGGTATCGAAGCTAATCGATGCTTGTCGAGCCACTGGTCATCGTCTTGCTGCCGTGAGCGGTGGCGTCAGTTGCAATCGTCGCCTGCGCTCACAGATGGCGAATGCGGCGAAAAAGGCAGGCATTGAGCTGCTTCTCGCCGATCCGGCTTTCACGACTGATAATGCGGCCATGATCGCCTTCGTAGCCGCGATGCGAAGAAAGTCAGAATGCCCACCTTCCTCGCTCGACGGTGACATCGATCCTAATCTCAGGCTCGGGAGTTCATCTCACAGTTAATCTACGGATACTCTTCACTCCGTCAGAATCCCGACGACGCGAGTCCCCTTCCCTAGTCTCTCCCGACCGTGCAGAAAGGCGAGTTCCACCAGCACGATCAGACAGAGAACCTCGCCGCCTAATTCGCGCACCAAGCGCAGAGTCGCCTCCGCTGTACCGCCGGTAGCCAATAGATCATCGATCACCACCACACGCTCTCCCGGAATGATTGCATCTGCATGAATCTCCGCGTGCCCCTGACCATACTCCAGATCATAGGCAGCTCCCCGCGTCTTCCATGGCAGCTTCCCCTTTTTTCGAACCGGCACGAATCCGACGCCGAGCCGATCCGCCAGAGCCGCTCCGAAAATAAACCCCCGCGCATCGATTCCGACGATTTTATCGGGTCGCTCAGAGCCGATGACTTCTAGGAAGGCGTCTAGCGCCAGATGGAACAGTTCTCCATCGGCGAGAATGGGCGTGATATCCTTAAAAATGACGCCGGGTTTGGGGAAATCCCTTACATCGCGAAGGGAGGCTTTCAGGCGGGAGAGGGTAGCTTCGTTCACTCCGTATCGTGCACAGAGAGTCGTCTCCGGTCAAGATGCAAACTTGCACTTCCCTGATTAGGCAGGATGCGCTACTTTCGCCCACCTATGAGACTAAAGGATAAAATCGCAATCGTCACCGGCGGAGCCCGGGGAATTGGCTTTGGATGTGCCAAGGAATTGGCGAAAGAGGGGGCTGCCATTCTGCTCGCCGACCGCCCGGGGAGTCAAGAGCTAGCGGGTGCTGCGGATGAGATTCGCTCTCTTTATGGAAAGTGCGTTTCCGTGGAAGCTGACGCCTTTACGCGGTCGGGCTGTGAGTCTGTGCTGGCAGCAGCTCTGGAGAATTATGGGAGAGTCGATGCCCTCGTTAGCGTGCCTGCATACAATCGGAGAGCTTCCTTTCTCGAATATGATGGAGAAGTCTTCGAGGGCATTCTGAAATCTGCACTGCTCGGAGGTTTTCACATGAGCCAACTCGTCTCTCGTCACTTGGTGGAAACAGGCCGTCCGGGACGTATCGTCTTTATCTCCAGTATTCTCGGAGAAATCCCAAATGCTCGATGTGTTGCGTACAGCGCAGCGAAAGCGGGACTCAATATGATGTCGCGAACGATGGCGGTAGAACTCTTTCAGCATCGAATCAACGTCAATGTGATCGAACCTGGCTGGATCGACACTCCCGGTGAGCGAGATCACTACACGGACGAAACAATGGCGGAAGAGGCGAAGAAACTCCCCTGGGGACGAATGGGTACCGGAGAGGATATCGGGAAAGCCGCTGCCTATCTGTGCTCTGACGATGCCGATTACGTGACAGGGACGACTCTCCCTGTGGACGGAGGATATCGCTTTCGCCAGTGCATCGATATCGCTAAGGAAGGTTGAACGAATCTGGGCGGCTAGGCGTCCAATCCTTTACTGCCGCTCATGTTCGCCCGGATACTACTGATTCTCATTGCGCTGCCTTTCGTCGAGCTGTCCCTCTTTTTCGCAATCAGCGGGAAAATCGGTTATCCCCTGACGCTCCTTCTTCTTTTTCTAGGAACTCTGCTGGGAGTGGAGGTGATGCGTAACCAAGGATTTCGCTCCCTGTCTCGCTATCGGGCAGAAATGTCGCAGAATCGCCTTCCTGCAGAATCGGTGATCGATCAGTTTTTGCTCTTTTTATCGGGCGTTCTTCTGTTCATCCCCGGATTTTTGACCAGCGCCACAGGTTTGCTGCTTCTCTGCCCTCCGCTTCGTAGATCTGTGCTCCATTGGCTGGAAAACTCGCTTCGCAATCGCTTTCAGTTCGTCTCCTATACGGTTGAGCACACGACAGGTACGCCATTTTACCACTCTCGTATTCCTCGGCCCGATCCCAGCAATCCTTCTGGGGTGATCGACGTGGAAGCAGAAGTGATCGAATCCCATCCATCCTCTCACGGATCGAATCGCTCATAAAATCTGGCGACGCCTCTACGAGAATCAGTGATCAGTCCTCCCCGACGAGATCAGGTCGAATCGCTCGTGTGCGCTCTATTGATCGCTCCTTTCTCCAAGCGGCAATTGCTGCGTGATTTCCCGACAAAAGGACTTCAGGTACGCCCATCCCGGAGAATTCGGGAGGCCTAGTGTAATGGGGAGCCTCCAGTCCTCCGATACCGCTGGGAGAGAAAGATTCCTCCTCAGCCGAGCGCTCGTCTCCTAGGACTCCTGGCAGTAGTCTAACAACGGCATCGACGACTACTGCGGCGGCGATGGCCCCATTCGTCAAGACGTAATCTCCGATCGAAATTTCCTCATCCACCAAGGCCTCGACTACGCGATGATCAACTCCTTCATAATGTCCACAGAGTAGGATGAGGTGTTCTCGTGCTGCCAGTTCCACTGCCTTGCCTTGGCGAAATGGCTGCCCCTGAGGAGTCATCAGAATCACGTGCGAAATCTCAGTTCGGAGAGCCTCTACGGCAGCGAAAAATGGCTCCGGTTTCATTACCATGCCTGGCCCCCCGCCATACGGAGCATCGTCCACCTGGCGATAGCGCCCGACCGCCCACTGGCGCAGGTCATGATAGCGAATTTCTACCAGACCCGAGTTCACCGCACGGCCAATAATGCTCGCCGCCAATGGAGCGGAAGCGATCTCAGGAAAGATGGTAACGATGTCGATCTTCATCGTGAAAGGAGTTGTGCGTGTCTCATTTTCTCAGCCGGGCCAGAGGGTGCAGCGTCGTCTTATTGTTCTCCGTAACCTGCTCGGCCAGAATGATGCGCGTTTCTGTAAAATCGCCAACCCGCCCTGTGCTTTCGATCCGCTGAACCGTTCCAGCGAACGTGACAAAGGAAGAAATCTCCGTCCACGCACTCTCCGACATTCCTAGCAGAGCACGAGCCTCGGTGGCTGATGTGATTTTCACGTCATCTATCGTATTCTCGATTCCATCATCTCCGTAGCGAGATGTTACGAAACCGGCGGCAGCGTCTGGAGTCGAGTTCGTTAAGGCCTGAATCAAGTCCGCTGGGGCGGCATTCAGGTCGATCAGTCCGTCCGATTCAATGGTGAAATAATCCCGCCAGAAAGGCTGTATGCGCTCGAGTTGATCCATTCCAGCCACGAAGGGGAGTTGTTCCAGAGAGGTAAAAGGCTCATTGGCAGGAAACTGAGGATATCCCATACTGGCATACCAAGGATTCTCAGCTCCATTGGGTAGAGGATCAGAGTCTGTATCGATCCAGTCCGCCAAAGAATCAGTCACTCGATTCGCCGTCGCGGCATCGAGTCCCCAGATAATAAAGAGTTCCACGGCGACCTTCCGCATTTTTTCCTCACCCAGTTCGTTGACGGGAAAAAGCCCGCCTTCACTCGTCATGCGCACCTTCCAGCTCCGGCCAGGTGCGATTTCCTGTTGCAGCACCACATCTCCAGGCTTCACATCCGGATGCAAGGCGATATTGAGTCCGCTCTCGGCGAGGATTCCTGCTTGATATCGCCCGCGTGCCATCGTGTTCTCATCCCAAGACGGTTGTGAGGCCTCATACAGGCTGGCGGCGATCAGAGTCAGCGCGATAATCGCCATTAACGCCAGCATCAGTGCCATTCCTCGCGTCTTCTTTCTAGAAAAACTCAACTTCATCGTGTCGTCCCTCCTCCTGATGTTGACCCGCCTCCGCTCGGGGACGCTCCGCCCCCACCGGGACCGCCCCCCGGTCTACCACCGGGGGCACCTCCGGGCCTACCACCTGGACGCCCGCCTCCATCCCCAGGACCGGTGGAGCCGCCTCCTCCAGGCTGTCTTCCGCCTCTGTCTCCACCTTCCTCCCTTTGACCAGGCTGTCCGCTCCCACGCGGACCTTGGCCTTTTTGTGCTCCATCTCTCTCGCCTCCACGATTCGTCCTGTCATCATTCGTGGTTGCGGGAGTCGTCGATTCGGTGCCCGCAGGGGCCGATTCTACTGGATTCACTACCTGTTCTGGAACTTCGAATACGATCCGCAGCGGACTGGCACGCTCCGAATCCCCCAGTGAAAGGGCGATCAGCTCCGGAAGTTTCGAAGGATCCAGGCGATCCGGTTCCCAAGTCTCCTGCTCATCGTCCCAATATTCCCATATGGCGGAGGTCAGTCCAGTGAGCAAAGTCATCCAAGGTCTCCCATCTTCATCAACGGGTAAAAAATCTTCTGCACTCGCTCGGAAAGCCATCCCTCCCTGCTTTTCCTCATCCGGCACGAAATCGGGACGACTGATCGCTAGATCGTAGGTCGGGGAACCGTCTTCCGTGAGCTTCTCTGAAGGACGCAGGGAAATGACTGCCTCATCGACAGTTCCGACGATCTCTCCGAAGGTAAAGGCAGTGGCGCTATTTCCGATTTTTAGTTCGGCGAATCCCGTGGTCGTCTCCTCGGGCGGCACCACGGACAGTGTCCCGTCGGGAGGGAGCAGCTCGATGGAGGCGCGGAGAAGATCGATGAAATGAGCCATTTCCTCATCACGACGATCCCGGTCACGCACCTCCGTCGCCGTATCCGCAGCCTGCCAAAGGATGGAAAAAATTGCGCCGGAGATCATCGCCAGAATCGAAAGAGCCACGACGATCTCGAAGAGGGAAAAGCCGCCAGCTTTTAGTCGGCCATGTTGGGCGATCTGCTTCATGAATCTGGCACGTAAATGATCAGTTCCGCCTTCTCCGTCTGTTCTCCCCCATCATCGAGATAGACAGCCTCAGCAGTCAGCTTGTAGAGTCCCGTGAGAGTTGCGCCCTCTCCGTTATCTACCTCCCAGGGTTCGGTGTAGGTGCGAAAAGTAATGTGACTCAATTCGTCCACCATTTCATAATTCATCGATCCCAGTTCCAATCGCTGTCTCTCCGCCAGCAAGCCTTCGAGTCGCTGCTGGATGTATCGATCCCGAGCAAATTCGGCAGAAGTCTCGCTGACGCGTCGCATCACTTGAAGAATCCCCGTCACCACGATGGCGAAAAGCGTAACAGCCAGCACGACATCCAACAGGGCAAAACCAGATTTGCCCCTCGCTTTCACATCAACCGTATGGAGCCAGACTCTCATTCCACCCAGGATTTCTCCGATTTCACATCTGCCGTGAGAGGATGAAACTCGACCTCGAAGAAAGAGTGGTCCGCCTCCACTCGAACAGTCATCGGCTCGCACATACCGGAAGGTTGAAAAATCCAGCGCCTTCTCTCGCCTCCGGACAGAGCGACCCAAGCCAGATCATTCCATCTCCGGATGCTCACCTGCACATCGTTCGGAAACGTATATTCCTCAAAAAAAGACAGGCCTTCAATAATTCGCTCATGTCGTGGATCAGACTCGCTCACCCCAGCTGCGGATACGGGCGCATTCGGAGTCATGCCACCCTGCTGCCCACTCATCTCAGGCGCATCACCGCCGCCTCGACGACGCGAAGCATCGATCATTTCCTCCCTCTGCTTCATCTCGGCGATCTCCTGCTTAATCTCATCCGCTTCCTCGGCTCCTCCGTAGGGCCGCAGGAAGCGAGAAGCTCGAAATCCCTGTGAATCGAGAATAATCTGATAAGGGCGGCCTTCATCCATCGCTCGGACGCGCACCTGCCGGGCGAGTAATACCAATCGGCTAATCGGCTCACGCGCGAGCCGCTCCTTCTGAATGCTGTCCACTGCTGGGACGGCTAATCCAGCCAATAGAGCAACGACGGTGAGAGCGATCACCAGTTCCACCAGAGTAAAGGCGTGAGCGAAACCTGGCTTTCCGGCAGATTTACCAGTTCCCGATATCGTCATCGCTCTCCACTCCGTCCTCGCCCAGAGAGAAGATGTCATACTTCTTTTTGCTCTTTTGCGGGGGAATTCGATATTGGTATTCATTTCCCCATGGATCCTTCATCGGCTCCTCAAGATAAGCCCTCCAGCGCTCCGGTTGAGGATCGCCTGTCGGTCGCTCGACCAGTGCCTTCAGCCCCTGCTCTTGCGTCGGCGGCTTGAAGTAGTTATTGCGTTCGTAAGCCTTCAGCGCCAAGTCCAGCGCCTGAATGTCAGACTCCACTCGCTGAACCTTGGCATCGTCGATGAAACCGATAATCAAATAAATCCCTGAACCCGATAAAATCGCGATGATCGTGATCACGATGACGAGTTCGACGAGCGTAAATGCCGCCCATCTACGGCGAGACTGGGATTGGGATCGGAACTGGGATTGGGATCGGAATTTCATCAGATTGGGATTAGACTAAAATAGAATAATAAGAACAAAGTCAACTCTAACGCCCACGGATACCGGACATCGAGCCAAATATCGTCGTGATCACGCTGTAGGCGACGACTCCGACGATCACAGCGACACCGATCAGCATGACGGTGGGGACCAGAGTCGTCAATCTCCCGATGCGCACATCGAGATCTTCATCATATTTTGCCGCCGCTTTGGCAAAGGACTTGCCCAGCTCACCCGTCTGCTCACCGATCGCGATCCGGTCTACCAACTGCTCGGGAAAAGCCTTCGTTTTTTCCATCGCTCGCGCCAGACTAGTCCCCTCACCCACCTCCGCCACTACGCGATCCAGATGCCCTCGGATATAGTGATTCGGAGTTCCTCGCGCCACCAGTCGCAGACTGTTCAACAGCGGAACGCCATTCGCGACCAGATTCGCCAGTGTATGGCAAAATTGCGTATAAAAACGCCCGAGAATCACCGGTCCGAATCCCGGCAATTTCATCTTATAATGATCCCACCACAGACGCCCTGACGGAGTCGCGATGAAGGAGCGGAACATCACTGCCGTGCCGATCATTAGCGCCAGCAGCAGCCACCACCATGCCGCCATGAAATCGGTAAAACGAATCAGAACCTCTGTGATCACGGGTAGCTCCTGCCCCGTCTTGGCCATCATCTTGCTCAGCGATGGCATCAAAACCGTACTGAAAACGAACAGTAGTACCACACCTGCCAGCATCACCATCAGTGGGTAAATCATCGCCCCCATCGTGCGGCGCTGGAGGTTATAAAGCTGTTTCAAGTTGATCACCAGCCGCCGAAGAATCTCCGGCAGCGATCCGCTGGCCTCTCCGGCAGCAACCAAACTGCAATAGAGTTCGTCGAAGGACGGGGAGGCGAAGGGCAGTGCCTTGGAAAAACGCGCACCCTCGCGTATCTGTTCCCGCAGACAACCCGCCACGGCACGGATGGAAGCGTTCGCCTGCCGCTCGTGCAAAATTTTCAGCGCTCGTTCCAGATTCATGCCTGCATCGAGCAAGTCCGCCAACTCCTCCGTAAAGTGGACCATCTCCTGCCGTTTCAGCCGAATGTGTGCCTTCGGTTCCTGCGTCGCCTCTGCCTTTCCCTTGCCTCCAGTCTTTGACGCGCCCGTTTCCGCCGATAGAGCAACCTTCACCGGCGTCAGTGACTTCGCCTCCAGCTCCCGATAAACTTCCGCCTTATTGCGCACGACGACGTCGCCGGAAATCTTTTTCCCGGACGAATCGATGGCAGTGTAAGTAAATGACGGCATGGATGGCTTTCCAGAGTCAACCCCGGAGAATCAGCAGTGTTTCCACGAATTCTCCCGTCGGTCAACCCAGCACTCTCAATCTCTCGACTGAACCCTCTTTGATCTGCGACCAGACCCTCTTGTGTCAGGCGAGCCTTTTCTCTGCTTTCGTCTGTTTCCCTCTTTCCTGCTTCGAAGAGAAGGCCCGTCTTTCTCAGGAGTTGTTGTCACAAGGAAAAAATCGAGAAATCCTCGACTCTGATCGACACGGCGAAGCCTTACTTCCACCTCACTGCCCCGCCGAAGAGTCGCTGTTCCAGAAAAATCTCGGAACTCCCTCACTCGCCGATCAAAGTAGGCACTGCTCCCGACGGCTAATGATTCCTTCGAGATCAGTCCTCTCAACAGCAGATCATCGAGTTCCACGAAAATCCCCATCGACTTCGTCTCCGTGACATGGGCCGTGAACGTCATCTCAGGATTCTCGGCGCACAAGCGCTCCAGATACTCGATCAACTTTCGTCGCTGGCTCTCTCCTTCCGCTTCGGCAGATGTTCGCTCGCACACCGACACATGCTCGGCGATGGCGATCATCTCGGCACGAGAGAAACTCTTCTTCCTTCCCAATTCCATCGTAGCAGCCCCTTCGTGCGTCCGTTCGGTTTTTTGAATCACCAGAGATCGCAGCACCCGATGGATCACCAGATCCGCATATCGCCGAATCGGGCTGGTAAAATGAGTGTAGTCCGCCTTCGCCAAGCCGTAATGCCCGTCGGGGCGTGCCGAATACACAGCTCGCGACATCGTGCGGAGCAGTTCGACCTTCAGGCTGTGTGCCTCGGGTTTTCCCGCCAACTCTCGCAGAAAGACTCCCAGTTCTTTTCGATCTGCCGTAGCGGAAAGACTGTAACCAGACAGCTGAACCGTCTCAGATAGCTCCGCCAACTTCGCGGGATCCGGAGACTCGTGGACTCGATAGATTGAAGGCACTCCGGCTCTCTTGGTCTCGCGTGCAACCGCCTCGTTAGCCGCCAGCATGAACTCCTCGATCAACTGGTGACTCGCATCTGATTCGCTTCTTTCGACTCCGACAGCACGTCCCGCATCATCCAGCACCGCTCGCACCTCCGGAAACTCCAGATCTAGAGCCCCTTGATCGAAGCGCCTCTTTCGCAGGATCGCCGCCAGACGCCCCGCCCGCCGAACATGCTCCGCCAGTTGGCGCTCTTTCTCCTCCGGAATTTCAGCCAGTGCAGTCTCATCCAATTCCAGCAGAGCCATCGCCTCCGCATAGGTATAACGACGGCTACTCCGAATCACCGCAGGGACAAAGCGAGCAGACAGAGGCTCCCCTGTCGCACTAAATCCTAGAATCGCAGCAAAAGTCAGCCTGTCCTCATCAGGTCGCAGGCTGCAAATCCCGTTGCTTAGGGCCTCGGGCAACATAGGAATCACCCGATCCGGCAGATAGGTGCTGTTTCCCCGCTTCCGCGCCTCCCGATCCAGCGCACTGCCCGGACTCACGTAGTGAGATACATCGGCGATATGTACCGCCACCTCCCAACTTCCATCGGATCGCTCGCTTACTCCCACTGCATCATCAAAGTCCCGCGCATCCGTCGGATCGATCGTGAAAATCTCACGTCCTCGCCAGTCCTCACGCCCCTCCAGTTCCTCGGACGATATCTCTTTTTCCACTCGCTCCGCCTCTCGTAGCACAGCATCCGGGAAGGAAAGTGGCAATCGAAAGCGATGGATCACCGAAAGCAAATCCACCTGTGGATCCTCCGGCTTTCCCAGAATCTCCACCATTTCCGCCACCGGCAGACTCTCCGGATGCTCCCAGCTCACGAACTTCGCCACCACCACATCTCCCGGCTCTGCCTCCGACAGCACTCTCGAAAGCCGAAAGGATGAAGGCAGTCGTCCATCCTCCGGCACCACAGTTACACGATTTCCTTTGCGATAAAATCGTCCCACAATACGCAAGGGATGTCGCTCGATGATACGAATCACCCTCGCCTGAAGCCCTCGCCCTTCGCTTCTATCAGCCTCCGAGAGCTGCCTGCTGCCTCGCATTCTAGATCGAGACCTCTGAGGTGTCTCAGGCCTCACTAGACATACCTCTACCCGGTCTCCCTCCAAAGCGATGCCCGTATATCGACCGGGAATAAACAGACTTCCCAACGGCCCAGCAGCAGAAGTCCCTGATTTCGCCTCATCAAGAGTCACCGTTGCTCCCTTCTGCTTTCGGTCACGAGAAAAACGTATCGTCCCCGTCAGGCTTTCCCTTCGCTCGGAGCGCGAAGTGATCTGATATCGTCCTTTTCGATCTCGCGCAATCTCCCCGGCATCCTCCAGAGTCATCATCGCCGCCCGAAATGTGACACGCTGATTCGTCCGAACATGCAGCGTACGGCCCACTCCCGACTTGTCCATTGGCTCATAATTCGGCGATGACAACAAGGCTAGGATCTTTGATTCAAAAATATTTTTCACAGATGCTCCGGAAAGAGATAAAAAGGCTGGACTTCGCCGCCTAAAATGTGGTTTTATAATGACAGCAAACCACCAAAACAAAATCCTTTTCCTAGAAACCCACGAAAAATTCCTCCGAACATGAAAAAGTCATCCTCGAACCCTTCTGCCAGCGGCTTCACCCTGATCGAGCTGCTCATCGTCATCACGATCATCGGCATCCTCGCCGGAATGACTTTCCCCGCCGTGACCGGAATCCTTAAAAGAGCAGAAAAGACACATGCTGAGCACACTGCTTACAATTTGAAAAATGCGATCTCGGCCTACTTCACCGAATATCGGAAGTATCCCGTCGAGTCCGGGAACAGCAATGAGGAGCGTGCGATTCGCTCCGATCACTCCCTGATGGATATTCTCCTCGGTGCCGATAGCCAAAAGCGCGGAGGGAAGGCTCTCAATCCACGTGGAATTGCCTTCTACACCGATAAGGCGGCCAAGCCCGCTGGTAATGGAAAATATCGCAAGGGCGTCACTCTGCAGGCTGATGGTAGTGGTGAACTCTGGGATCCATGGGGCGAATACTACTACGTCCGCATGGATCTCGATTACAACAGCCGAGTCTCCAAGCCCACTTGGGACAACAGTGGAGGATCGGATGTACTACCTGAATCCATCCTAGTATGGAGCAGCGGTCCAGATAAGGAGGAAAGCACGGGAAAAGACAATGTGAAGACTTGGTGAGGCAACGCAGGCCTGAAGGCCCCCATCCTCGCAATCTTTGTCCGCAGGCGATATCACCCGATCTGGCGTATCTCGCTGGGGAGCGGAATGTCGATCCATCCATCCTCCGTGCCTTTCCGCCTCTGCGGGGAACACTTCGTGTCCTTAGGCGCGGTCTAAACTCGTTCGCCGTCATCATCCAACGTCTCTAGCCCCCCCGAGCAGATCACGACACGACACCAGAGGATATGGCGCAGAAAAATTGGAAGAAATTCTTTGTCGAAATCGTAGGATTGTCTACAATCCGTACATGAGCAGTCGAATCACTCAATCAAAACCGACTTGTTGCTGTGTTTTGCGACTAGTCACAGAATAACTATTTGACAAAGAAATAACACTCGCGCATGGCAATAGAGCTAACTTGGTCAAAAGCCATTCAGAAGGTCTTGGGTTCATCCCCGACGCCACTCCACTACAACGACATCACCGAGCGAATTATCGCAGAGAGCTATCGTAAGAGCATTGGCGCGACGCCTTCCGCGACTGTCAACGCGCAGATTGCAAGTTCTATCAAGCATGACGGGGAGTCATCGCCATACATCAGGGTATCGAAGGGAGTATTCGCATTGCGAGGGGGTCCGGTTGACGCAGTTGTCATTCCAAAGCTCACCCCAGAAATAAACGAATCAGAAGAAGAAGAACAGTATGATATTGTTACTTCCTTCGGCATGTTTTGGCAGAAGGACGCCATTGAGTGGGTGGCGACCCCAAAGATTCTTGGAATGCAGAAGATTGGCGCAACTCCGGTGGATTTCTATAAGCAACTTGGAATTTATCTTCTCTACGATGGACGAGAGGTAATTTATGCCGGAAGAACGACGGATCGCCCTCTCGGAAAGAGGCTCTATGAGCATACCCTTGATCGGATGTCGGCCCGTTGGAATCGTTTTTCGTGGTTTGGCCTGCTTCCAGTTGCGGAGGCGGGACAGTTGGGCGGTTTGCCGGAGTCATACAGTTCCGCGAAGCTCATCCCTGCGTTAGAAGCGATCTTGATTGAGGCCCTCGAACCCCGGCAGAACCGCAAGAGGGGCGATGACTTGGCCTCTGTTGAATATCTCCAGAAGGCAGACCCGGAAATCGAGAAGAAGAAAGTGAAGGCCACTCTTGATGCTGCACTAAACAAGCTATAAAAACGTCGAACATTAAAGCGTGTAGCAAAGTGGAGGCTCTATTGGGCGTCAAAATGCATAACGTTGAATGCAGAAGTGCTGGGCTAGTGAAGGACCTAGCGACTATCGCCGCAGTAGTGCAAAGGCCAACGAGGACGTAGGCGGTCCCAGGCTGGACTAGGAGAAAAGAAAGTAGGGGGAGCTTCCAGCTCGCGATGATCGATTGCAAGGGACAGGCTATTTTCACTTTGGCCGCTTGTGCGCAGGTGTCTGTCCATAGTCAAGTTACAGCAATTGGTGTGGGCCAAATGACACGACCCCGTGCCCAGTCCTGCAGGAGATGTTCCGCAGGAATTCGAGTAAAAATCCGCGTAGCACCTCAATGACTTAGCTGAATAGATACTTTTCCAATGTAAGTCAATCTTACTTGACGAACGGATATTATGTGCGAGATATCACTGTTGTGAATACGACAACTCTTTCCAGTAAAGGGCAGGTGGTTTTGCCTCGTTTGGTTCGCAGCCAACTCCATTTGGCTCCGGGCACACGGTTCGTCTGTGTCATTCAGGGAGATTCTATCGTCTTGACTCCTGAGCATCCACACCGCTTTTCACGAGAATACATCACAGATCCACTCACTGGACTGAGAGTGACGAAAGCCGCCACTGACTCCGAGCCAGTGACCACCGAGATGGTCAAAGCTCTCTTGGAGGACTACCCATGAGCTGGTTGCTCGACGTGAACGCACTTGTCGCTCTTGCCCATCAGGGGCATGCAGACCACCAGAGGGTCATTCAATGGTATGCATCTCTCATTGGTTCGTCGAACAGATTGGGTACGTGTGCGATCACAGAAATTGGATTTGTGCGAATCAGCGTCCAGGTTGGTTTCGAGCGCAACGCTCCGGACGCAGTTGAGACGCTACAGGGCTTGAAGCAGAGTAGTCGCATTCCATTTGATTTGCTTCCCGATGCACTGGGTGCAGACCGTTTGCCATCCTACGTTTTGGGATACAGACAAATCACAGATGGACATCTTCTTGAATTGGCAAGGGAATCATCCATGCAGCTTGCCACCTTAGACAGAGGGATTCCGGGAGCCTACCTCATCCCGTAAAGATCAGACTGAACAGTAAATGATACTACAACGCCGTAGCGAAGCGGAGGCTTTATTGCTTCTTATGTTTCCAAAGCGTTGCTGAGGGAAGAGGCAAAGCGCGGATTATAAGGGCTGGGCTATTTTCAATTAGCGACTGTCTCCGCAGTAGTGCAAAGGCCAACGAGGACGTTGGCGGACCCAGGCTGGACTAGTGAAGGAACTACCGGTGATCGCCGTACCCGAGCGAATGATACGTGAGCTCAAAGCTCTCAGCGCTCTGCGCAGACAGGAAGCCTGCGTAAGCCATCCCTGGGACCGCTGACGTCCTCGTCGGCAGCCTAAACTACGGCTGGCGTCAGTCAGGAAAGTATTTCGAATTCTCTTGGAGGGTGAATACACGCAACGGATTATAAGGAACGGGCTATTTTATCTCGGAACTTTTTTCTTGTAGCGAGCAGTCGCCCTCGGTAGGCTGAGCCTGACTTTTACGTTAGGCCAACTCGTACGCCGTCATGTATTCCGTAGATTCCAAAGGCACAGTGACCGAACTTACCGATGTGCCGCAGTCGTCGGTCGGTGCTCCTTGTCCAATGATTCTCGCTGGTGAGCACCACCTACATCTTGCTTACTACCTTGAGGACACTCCGGCGGGTTGGGATGGCACGACGGCTCGGATGGTGGACGAGAGCACAATCGACGAGCCGGTCGCACTCGTCGAGTTCACACACGCCATCGCTCACATGTTCGGTCCTCCCAACGATGAGACGTTCAGCGGTCATCCGCTGGCGTCGCGCGGCGTCGGCCCGTATAGCGTTCACGAGGTTCATCACTCATCGTGGATTCGGCGCTTGGAGCGCATGAACGCCGTGCATCCATATCACCGCCCGGAGCGTTTTGCCCACTATCGTCACTTCATCTTCGCTTTTCACGACACGACGTTTGAGTGCATTGCCGAGACGTTCAGTATCACCGTCCACACCGGGAGCGTGGCGGAGGTTTTGGGGCGAGCATCCAGAGAGATTTCGACATGACCCGTCGGCCTCACTAAAACGCTGCCTAGGCTGATATGGTATGCCGCTTTGAGGCTGAAGATGCCGGGTTTATGACCTCAGGAGCATTCTACCCCATCTTTA
The DNA here is from genome assembly GCA_039806885.1 of Verrucomicrobiales bacterium. Taxonomy (GTDB): domain Bacteria; phylum Verrucomicrobiota; class Verrucomicrobiia; order Verrucomicrobiales; family DEV007; genus Arctic95D-9. The sequence goes on along the minus strand of JBDHQE010000077.1, from coordinate 67 downwards.
ACAGGCGAAAATGTAAGCGACTATTAATCAGGATATTACAACTAAGAAAATTTCCTTCTGGCACTAC
>JBDHQE010000076.1:0-14713 GCA_039806885.1 Verrucomicrobiales bacterium | reverse complement strand
TGATGCTCGTTTGGCAAAACAGGAGGTCTTTATCACCGAAGTTCTGGAAAAGGAACTGGCTCGGCGTCCCGAGAGCGAACGTGAACCACTCCGGAAGGCTTATCGTGCGGTCGCCAAAGATCGCACGCCGGAGCAAGTAGCGCTGCTGAAGAAGAATCCCAGTATCGAGAAGCTAAACGGTAGTTCTCTTTATCTCTACGACACGACTTACAAAACGAAGCATGCAGACGAACTCAAGGGGATGGCAGAGGAGGCGGCGAAGATTCGTGCCACGAAGCCTCAGGAGGAGAAAGTCCAGGCCTTCACCGAGTTACCTGCGGAGAACGGCGAGTTCCCCAAGGCATTCCTCCTGCATCGAGGCAATCCAGAGAATCCCACGGTGGAGGTGAAACCCTCCGATCTAGACGTGCTGGCGATCTGGCGGAAAACCGAAATCCCGGAAAAGAGTTCTGAGCTGAAAACCAGCGGACGTCGCTTGGCTCTGGCGGAAATGTTGACTGATGGCGAGCATCCTCTCTTGGCTCGGGTGATCGTGAATCGCGTCTGGATGCATCACTTCGGGACCGGACTTGTGAAGACAGTGGCTGATTTCGGCCATCTCGGAGATACGCCCAGCCATCCGGAACTGCTCGACTGGCTGGCATCGGAGTTCATGGCCAAGGGCTGGAGTCTGAAACAGCTTCATCGCATGATTCTCACCAGCTATGCGTGGAGACAGAAATCGGATCGGGATGAACTGCGAGAGCGAATCGATCCTGACAATCGCTTGCTAAGCCGTCAGAGCAAGCATCGACTCGAGGCTGAGGCACTGCGAGATGCCTTGCTGAGCGTGTCTGGAGCATTGAATCCCAAGAGGGGCGGCCAGCCTGTCCCTGTCAGTCTGACGGAAGAAGGGCGGGTGGTTCTGGGGGTTGATACTCGCGATGCTGCGGGCAGACAGACGGGGAAATTCGTCTCGCTCGAAGGCGAGGAGTATCGACGCAGTGTTTACGTGCAAATTCGGCGCAAGAATCCGTTTGAAATCTTTGCTGCATTCGATGCCCCGGACATGACGGTAGCGAACTGTGAGATTCGTCCAAATACGACGGTCAGTCCTCAGAGTCTGCTCTTGATGAACAATCCGGAAATGCGCGAGTTCGCTCGTCTCTTCGCAGAGCGGATTCTCAAGGGGCACGAAACGGCCCCAGTCGAGGAACTGGTCAGCGCCGCTTGGCAAATCGCCTATGGCCGGTCACCCGCCGCAGATGAGCTAAAATCTGGGAGTGCTTATTTACAGCAACAGATCGAGCAATACACCCGTGAGCCGGCGAAGTTCGAAAACGCGCTCGGAGTATCCGATACGAAGGACGCTCCGCCGAAGGTGCTCGGGCTGGCCGCTCTCGGACAGGCGCTGATGAGCGCGAACGAATTCCTGTATATCGACTGAGTCGATTTCCGTTGGAATCATTATTTTGCAATCTTCTATTTCATGCTAACTCGACGAAATTTTCTGGAACGTGGGTACGGACTCGGAGGCATCGCTTTGGCCTCCTTGCTGAGGGAACAGGGGCTGTTGGCCAATTCCGAGATCGCCGCTGAGGGGAGCAAGGTATTCGATAATCTTCCCAAGCCACCCCAGCACGGATTCGGACGTGCCCGAGCGATGATTTCGATGTTCATGCAGGGTGGGCCGAGCCATATCGATCTCTTCGATCCCAAACCGGAGCTGGATCGACTGGATGGTAAGGATTTTCCTGGCGAACTGAAATTCGACGATGCAGCGGGTGCCAGTCGCGAAGTGATGGCGGCTCCTTGGAAGTTTTCAAAACATGGTGAATGCGGGATGGATTTCAGCGAGCTAGTGCCGCACATGGCCGGGATCGCCGACGACATCACGATGATCCGTTCGATGTACACGGGAGTAAACAATCACGGTCAATCGATTAACGCGCTGCACAACGGCTCCATCCTGACCGGACGGCCAACGCTGGGAAGCTGGGTCTGCTATGGACTGGGATCGGAAAATGAAAATCTGCCTGCATACGTCGCTCTAACCGATCCCCGAGGACTGCCTGTGCTGGGGGTTGATAACTTCACGAACGGCTGGCTCCCATCGGTGTATCAGGGGACAGTGATTCGTGCAAAAGAGCCGCGTATTCTCAATCTCGATCCACCGAAGTCACTGCAGGGAGCGGTGCAAGGGCGCTATCTTGATTTCGTCGGGGCACTGAATCAACGACATTTGAACTCACGTCCGGGCGAGCAGGAACTGGAGGCACGCATCCAGAGCTTTGAACTGGCTGCTCGGATGCAGATCGCAGCGAAGGAGGTGCTGGATCTCTCGGATGAGACCGAGGAGACAAAGCGGATGTATGGGATCGGAGAGCAGCCGACGGACGATTTTGGAACACGTTGTCTGATCGCTCGTCGCCTAGTCGAGAGAGGGGTGCGATTCATCTCAATTTTCACGGGAAATCAGACGTGGGATAGTCACAGTAATCTGATCACCAATCTTCCCGCCGCCTGTGCCTATGTGGATAAACCGGCGGCAGCGCTCGTGCGCGACCTGAAACAGCGCGGACTGCTCGACACGACCATCGTTCACTGGGGCGGAGAAATGGGGCGTCTGCCAGTGATTCAGAATCGCTCAGGTGCGGCGAAAGGGGACCGGAAGACTGTCGGACGCGACCACAACACCTACGGGTTCAGCATGTGGGTAGCCGGTGGCGGCTTTAAGGGCGGCTATGTCCATGGTGCGACCGATGAGTTCGGCCATCGAGCGGTGGAGGGCATCGTGAATCACTTCGACTACCACGCGACCCTGCTCCACCTGTTCGGCTTCGATTCTCGCGACCTGACCTATCGACGAAACGGAGTAGCCCAGTCACTGATCACCGATCTCAACGCCCGCGTCGTGAGCGAGCTTCTGGCGTGAGATTCTCGAGATCGATTCCCCCGAATCATACCGAGAAAATTCACGCTTTCTTCTGGACAATTTTCTCACTCCGCACCAATCTCTCCGAAACACGTTTTCATTCACTATGCCTCACGCTCAGACCAACGGAATTCAGATGTATTACGAGGAACGCGGAAGCGGTGAGCCGGTTCTTTTGTTGATGGGAATCACTGCTTCCGGCGACGTGTGGCAGGCGCATGCGGATCATTGGAGCGAGGAGTTTCGCTGCATCATGCCGGACAATCGGGGAGTCGGTCGATCAGATAAGCCTCCCGGTGATTATTCCAGCGCGATGATGGCGGATGACTGCGCTGGGCTGCTGGATGCGCTGTCACTGGATCGAGTGCGTGTCGTCGGCGTCTCCATGGGTTCGATTATTGCTCAGCAGATGTGTTTGAGGCATCCAGAGCGGGTAAAAAGCGCCGTCCTGATGTGCCCTTGGGCGCGAGTGGATCGCTATGCTCGCGGCATTTTCGACCATATGGTGACGTGTAAGGCCCACCTCGACAACAAGCAGTTTTTGGAGTGGATTCAGCTCCTAATCTTCACGAAGCCATTCTGGGACAATGATGAGGCATACGAAGGCCTGCTAGCTGGGCGGCAGGGATTCGATGAGAATCCATTCCCTCAGCCCCTGCACGGGCTTCGTGGGCAGGCAGCAGCCTGCGTGGAGCACAACGTGGTAGATCGCTTGGGCGAGATCAAAGCTTCCTGCCTAGTGATCGGAGGAAAAGACGACATCTTTGTCCCGATGTGGATGCAAGAGGAGGTCGCCAATGGAATTTTGAATTGCGAACACCATTTTTACGAGGGAGCGGGACATGCCTTTCACTGGGAGAAAATCGCTGACTTCAATCCACGGGTTCGGGAATGGTTGCGAAATCATTGATGTAATCATGCGCTGCTCAGCTAGATAAATCATATTTTCACACAATTACAACATGTCTAATATTCGATTCGGGTCACAGGTTTATACTTGGTTCATGCAGGGAACGGGCAAGGGCTATGACAACAAGCTCGACCACATGATCGCTGTCGCTGCGAAAGCGGGGTTTACGGGGATCGAGCCCATGGTCCTCGAAATTTCTGAAAGTGCTCTTGGATGTGGGAAATACTGGTTGGGAGATTTTTGCGATCCCATCCGCATGAAGGACGCCCTCGATGCGCACGGAATGCAACTCTGTGGATTGTCTCTCGTCTGTAGCTGGGACGGTGAAGAGGAAACTCCTGCCGAACGAGCAGCTGCCGACTTCACGATTGATTTTCTGAAACACTTTCCCGGAGCACTGATGGGGACGGTGACACTGCCGAGCGGACGGCACGATCTGCAGCGCCGACGCCTGAATGTCGCTCGCAACTTGAATACGGTATCCAAGCGAGGTGCCGATGCCGGGCTAGTTTGCAGCTATCATCCCAATAGCCCTCCAGCCTCTCTCGTGCGGACACAGGAGGACTACGACGTAGTTCTGAGCAGCCTCGATCCTTCCGTGACTGGCTGGACTCCCGATGTCGGGCACATCGCCCGAGGCGGAATGGATGTGATCGCGACACTGAACAAATGGCAGCATCTGGTGAATCACATTCACTACAAAGACTTCTCTGGCAACGGTCCGGAACCTTGGGCGCAAATGGGAACCGGAAAGCTCGACTTTCATCGCATCACCGAATGGCTGGTCGCCCACAAGCATAAAGGCTGGATCATTTGTGAAGATGAAGCCCATGTCGCGATCGATGATCCCGATGGCGTTACCCTCCAGAACGGGGAGTGGTGCAAGGAGAATCTCTATCCCATCGTGGAGCTTTGAGACTCCAATCTGATCCTGTGTGGTCCACCACTCGACCGTATCGGATCTGTGATTTATGATTGCTTCTCGCGCCATAGATCGCATCACATCCGTGTTTGAGCGCACTCCCGAGGGTCCGCGCTTTCGTCTCTTTTTGGAGCTATTTCTTCCCCTCTTAGGGCTGGGACTCGCTACATGGCTGATCCGAATTACCGACTTCGATATGGACGCCGCTCGCTGGCTCCGAAAAGTCGGAGGTGGTGATTGGAAAGGCGGCGATCATCCGTTCTGGCGAGGGCTATATCAGTGGGGGCCTTACCCGGCGACACTGACGATGATCCTATCCCTGATCGGAGTCGTCCTAGGATGGCGCTTCGGAGGACTCCGTCGCTGGCGAAAGATCTTACTGTTTTTGATTCTCTGTGAGTTTATCGGGCCTCTGTTGATCGTGAATTGGGTTCTCAAAGATCACTGGGGAAGACCGCGTCCGAGAGAAGTGGCCGAACTGGGAGGATGGGCTGAGTTCGAGCCAGTTCTCCATTACGAGGCAGGGAATGATGGGAAGTCATTCCCTAGTGGACATGCGACGGCTGGATTTTATTTTCTCGCGGGCTATTTTCTGTTTCGTCGCCAGTCTAAAGAGGCAGCGGCGAGTATGATCTTCGGAGCACTCTGTTTTGGAGGGTTGCTCGGCATTGCTCGCATGGTCCAAGGTGGACATTTTTTATCCGATGTCCTCTGGAGTGCGGCGATTTGTTGGTTCGTCCCGATGATCCTCTATTATTCGATGGGTTTGGATCGCGCGCCATTGATTGATCGTAATTCATTAACAAAGCATATCCCTCTCTGGAGAAAAATTGCGTTTGGAGCAGGAATTCCCATTCTGATCGTGCCAGCGCTGTACTTCGTTCCATACAAGGAAGAGCGTTCGTACAAATTTGATCAGATTGACAAAGGTACGGAGAAGCTACGAATCCATTTGGCCTTAGCTGCGGGAAGAGCCGAGATCGTTCCCGGAGAGAAATTTTCGATTACGGGCAATGCGTTTGGGCATGGCTTTCCGACAGCACATCTCGGAAAAACGGTAGAAGCGCGAGAGGATAAAAATGGAATTTATTTCATTTATGGAGAGCACGTTAGTAAATCGTTTCACGAGCTGGATACGCGCGTGCGAATCGAGATTCCGTGGAGCCGCGTTCGGAGCCTGATCTTGCGCACGGGAAAGGCTGATGTGACGCTCAGGCTTGGCCCTTCACAGCAGGGAACTCTTCTAAGAATCCAGAAAGGAGGAGGGACTCTAACAATCGACGCGCAGGGGCAGGGAATTGAAGATCTCTCAAAGAAACCGGACCTATCAAAAAATGCCAATTCTCAGTCAGCAGATGAAGCTGTAACAACAATGTATCGGTTGGAAGTAGAACCCGAGTTTCAGGGAGTGCTCAAAGTGAATCCATAGAAGCACTGTGGGCTCGTGCTGTCTCTACTCTTATTAAGATCGACTCGCTTTTCAATTCTCAGAGTGTACCGTTGTCGATTATTCCTATGGAATCGGATTTTCGAAGCAAGGAGACGAGTTGGTTATCCTTTAATGCACGAGTGCTGCAGGAGGCTGCGGATCCCAGCGTACCCTTGTATGAGAGAATCAAGTTTCTCGGCATCTACAGCTCGAATCTAGACGAATTTTTCCGAGTCCGCGTCGCGACGCTCCGACGCCTAGCAGATTTGGGCGATGGGTGGAGGCGTCTCAATATTCCCGATCCGTGCGAAACGCTAAAGAAGGTTCACAATCTAGTCTCTGACCAGGCGAAGGAATTCGATACGGTGTATGAGGAAATCCGGACTGATCTGAGGAAGAAGGGGATTTGCATCATTGATGAAAATGATGTGCCGAGTTCTATGCGCGACTATCTCCAGTCATACTTTCGACGTGAGGTCAGCCCGCATATTTTTCCTACGATCCTGAAATCGACGGCAGAACTGCCCAAACTGCGTGACTTGCCGATGTATCTCGCCGTCCGGGCGACGAAAGCAGGTGGGAAGGGGCGACCGATGCATGCCCTGATCGCGATTCCTCAGAATCTCCCGCGCTTCATCCCTCTTCCGAAACGAAAGCAAGGTGACGATCAGTTGGTGATGTATCTCGATGACATCATCCGCTTTGGATTGAATGAAGTGTTCGCCACATTTTCCTATGATGTATTCGAGTCTTATGCGATTAAGTTCACACGAGATTCAGAGATGGAGATGGAATCGGATGACGATTTCACCGAGAGTTTCTTCACTCGTCTCGAAGGAGGACTGAAGGCACGAGAAGGAGGAGTGCCGGTCCGGGCAAACTTTGACAAGCAATTCCCGAGACACTTTCTGAACTTAGTTCTTCGTAAATTGGATCTAGTAGAGGAGGATACGCTTTATCCTGGTGCACGGTATCACAACAGGCGCGATCTGATGAACTTTCCAGACTTTGGAATTCCGGGGCTGCGCTATGAGAAAGCAGAACCAATTCCCGTTCGTGCCTTCACGAAGCGTGATCCGGGTATGTTCGCAGCGATTCGCAAGCATGATGTGTTGATCCACATTCCTTACCAGTCCTTTCGACGCCTGATCACCTTCCTTCAGGAAGCCGCGATCGATCCACTCGTTCAGAGTATCTCGATCACTCAGTATCGGCTGGCGAAGGGATCTTGTGTCGCGAAAGCGCTACAGGCGGCAGCGCAGAATGGAAAACATGTCTTCGTCTTGGTAGAAGCGCAGGCTCGCTTTGATGAAGAGGCCAATATCAAATGGGCGACTCTCTACCGCGATGCAGGCGTGCAGGTCCAACTGGGAGTCCAGGGACTGAAGGTTCACTCGAAGCTCGTCCATGTGATTCGGCGTGAGCACGGACGGGATCGCAGCTATACCGCCTTGGGAACCGGTAACTTCAACGAGGATACGGCGACAATTTTCGCCGATCATCTGCTATTCACCTACAATCAGGAGATAGGAGAGGATACCGCAGAGATTTTTCGCTTCTTTCGGCAGTCCTATCTGAAGCCGAGGTTAAGACATCTCAAAATCGCTCCTTATGATCTGCGTGAATTTCTGACGGATAAGGTAGAACGAGAAATTCAGTATCATCTCGAGGGCCGTCCGTCCGGAATCTCAGTCAAGTTGAATAACTTCTCAGATCGTGAAGTGAACAGTCTCTTTCAAAGAGCTGCAGATAGCGGAGTTCCGATTCGGATGATCGTTCGTGGGATGTTTTCTCTAGTGATTTCCGAAGAGAGTTCTATTGAGGCAATCAGTATTGTCGATAAGTATCTGGAACACTCACGTATGCTAATTTTCACCAATGGCGGTGATCCTGAGGTGTATCTCTGCTCAGCGGACCTGATGTCACGCAATCTCGATTCACGAGTTGAGACGGTCATTCCTGTTTATGATCCGAAACTCAAAGAAGAACTCACTCGCTATTTTGACATCCAGTGGAGTGATAACACAAAAGCTCGCATTCTGGATCGCCAGCTGACGAATCGCCATCGCACGAGAAAAGGCAAGGAGAAGATTGTGAGGGCACAGTTCGCCTTGGAAACTTTCTTGCGTGAGCAGAATGTGAAGTGAAGGGGCAGAAACCTAGGAAGACTCAGATGCTGTGATTTCGAGCAGAATCCCTCATTTCATTCCCAGCGCCTTCCGCAAGATTGGCTCCATGGCGTCGGCCTGACGCATGAAGCCGAGATCGCTGGGATGAGAGCCGTCAGTGGTGGCTTCGTTGTCCGTCCCCAGAAGGTCGGCTCCGGGGATGTAGTAGAGGTTCTTCTCACCGGATGCGATTAGGGTATCGTACGCGTGAGTCAAAGCGGCACGAGAATTCTCGTGTCGTTCGCGCTTCTCTTTCATGATCCAAGCATTCCCATAGGTGCGATCTTCGACCAAAATGATCGGAGCATCTGGCCTAGCTTTGCGCAATTGCCGGACGAGCGGCTCCGTGCGTTCGGCGACCTCAGCAGCGGTCATGTTGGGCAGGCAATCAATCACGTATAGAGCTGCATCGATTTCCGCCAGCAGCGCTCCGACTTCCGGCTCCATCTTCCCATTTCCGGAGAAACCCAGATTAATCACGGGGCGATCCAAGCGACGCCCGAGAATCGCTGGATGCGGCATTCCAGGGCGAGATGCACAGGCTCCGTGCTGGATCGATGTGCCGTAGAAGACGATAGGCTTCTCCTTTCGCGGCGTGATCGGTTCAAAGATGCTGCCTTTGGGCACGCCGATCTCTATCTTTTTCGTCGAATTATAGAGAGGCAGATAGCCCATCCATGTGCGTTTTCCGGGATCGATTCCTGAGATTGTATGGCTTGTCTGGGTTTCTTTAGGTTTCGTGACATCCACCCACTTCCATTTCCCATCGTCGAGCGCATACAGGTCCACGCCGCTTACCCCCGTCGCAGGCATGTGAACCATCCCGAGAGTCGGATTCACCACTTCATAGCGGATTGAAATTTTGGTCGCGTCCGTATTGAAGCGAAAACTCAATCCAGCGCTGTTTCGGGAAAGGCTCCAGACCGGGCCGCGCACCACACCTTCTGCTTTCGCCGGGAGACGATCATAGCGTGCCGCCAACTCCTCCGGTTGCCAGCCTTGGCCTTCTACACCCCAAGTTGCGACATCGTACCAGATCAGTTCTTCAGTTGCCTTTTTGGCCTCTTCCGCTCTTGCTGACATGGACAGCACGACGGTCAGGGCAAAACAAAGGCTGAGGAAGGGAAGGGGACAGCGTGTGTTCTTCATTGGGCCAGAATGGATCGTTCGAGCGATTTCGTCAATCCTCTTCAGCAATCGATTTTTCGTTCATTTGTTGCTCTAGCCACTGCAGGGCTATTTCCCGCGACTCATGAGTTCCGTCTAGCTGGAGATCGTGTGCCATTCGCAATACCCGTCCGAGAGCAGGCCCGGACTTCCAGCCGAGTGCGATCAGATCTTCCCCTCGCAGGAACCAATTGGGGAGCAGAGGCCTCGTCGTCTCAGGGAATTCTCGTTGCTTATTCAGAATAAACTCGTAGTTCTCGAGTTTGCGATGACTGCTGAGGCAATCGACACGGTGCAGCTCCAGTTCGTCTGCGAAGTGAGGACGTGCCATGAATCGCCTGAGTGTTGAAAGTCGCATCTTTTGCGCATCTTTAAAGCGCATGTGATGTTCCACCGCCTCAGAGACGGTGTCGATCACTGCATTGGGATAGCGAAATCGCTGTAAAATCGTTCGCGTCATCTCTGCTCCGACGCTCTCGTGCGCAGGTGAGCAGATACGGGCCTTTTCGACATCGAAATAGGATGTAACTGGCTTCGCGATGTCGTGAAATAGAACGGAGAGAACCAGCGTCAGTCCGGCATCGGCAGGCAGGAGCGATATCATCGCTCGTGTGTGGACGAAAACGTCACCTTCCGGATGAAATTCGGGGGCTTGCTCGCAGCCCTGCAGGGCCATCACTTCGGGGAGAAGGATAGCCATCAGGCCACTCTCGGCTAGGAGATCAAAACCGCGCAAGCGATGTGGGCTGATCCAGATGCGATCCAGCTCGCTCTGAATTCGTTCAGGGCTGATGCTGCGAATGCGAGGCACCGCGGCACAGAGCGCTCGCCAGGTCGCTGTCTCGATCTGAAAATCCAGTACGGTGGCGAAACGAATCGCTCGTAGGAGCCGCAGAAAATCCTCTCTGAACCGCTCAGAGGGGTTCCCGATGGCTCGAAGGACTCCGGCTTTCAGATCAGCCTGGCCATCCACATAATCGATGATCGTTTTCGTGAGTGGGTCGTAGAACAGCCCGTTGATCGTAAAATCGCGCCGTTTAGCATCTTCTTTGGCGGAGGAATAACTTACGGAATCCGGTCTGCGCCCATCGTGATAGGTCCCGTCCTCTCGAAAAGTGGCGATCTCAAAAGAAAATCCTCTGTAACGAACCAGAACCACTCCGAAATGGGCACCTACGACTCCTGATCGGGGGTATATTTGTAGAATCTCCTCCGGCGTCGCTGAGCTCACGATATCGTAGTCCTTCGGAGCGACCCCTCGCAGGAGATCTCGCACGCAGCCTCCGGCAAAGTAGGCTTCATATCCAGCACCGTGCAGAGTGCTCACGATCTGTGTCGCAACTTCCTGCATCGGTGAATCTATCGGATCTTTAGTTAAGTCGCTCATTTTCGCAGAGGAGCGATCCATGAGGGCAAGAGTAGTCCCAAATCGGATGCGTAGACGCGCATGACGTGGCCTTCGACTTTCACATCATCGAAGTGCCACCACTCGGTCTCAATCGAGCGGAATCCAGCTTCTTTCATTGTCTTCTGCAGGAGAGCGAGTCGCGCTGCGATTTCTGGATCGCCACCCTTGTAATCTGCTGCGGCTTTCTCGGAAAATTCGTCAAAGCCTGAGGGCATCGCGACTTCGGTGCCGTCGAGCCGAACTAAGGTGAGATCGACGGAGACTCCGTAGCAGTGCCAGGAGAGACCATTGCTCGGCGGAACGACGAAGCGCTCATCCTGCACCGCGTCCCAGAGAGCTAGGTGCACCTCTGGAGGACGCCAGGCATCCCAGATTTTCAGAGCATAGCCGTGTTCTTGCAGAGTCAGTGCCACCTTGCGCAACTTATCCGCCGTACCCTTGTGCAGAAAACAAGGCATGTCCGTCCGATAGAGCGGGCGCTTGGCGGCGGAGGTCACACGGTAACGTAGATCGATGAACACTCCAGGGACGACCGATTCTACGGGAACTAGGCGATACCCCTTCGCCTTGCGATAAAGAGTCGTCTTCGGATCGCGCTTGAAAAGATTGTCAAATCCTTCTGCATGAGGCAGAAAGATGCTGAACAAGCAAAGCAAAACGACAATCCGGGATAGGGGAGGCATGGGACTCTAAATTTCAGGCGTATCACGTAAATATTCCTTTTTCAAATCTCAAAATGCCATTCATCCTTCCGTATGCGAACGATATCCGGACTTTATTCAATTCTTCTCGTCTGCCTCCTCACGGCACTTCCTGCGATCAGTGAGGATTTCTCTTCGAACACGCTACCCAAGGGCTGGAGAGTCGCCGTGGGGAGTTGGAAAGTCGCTGACGGAGTCTTGGTGGGAAGCGAGCAGCCCGCCGATCATCATCCCTCAGTGCTCCTCATCCCCGATCCTCATGTGAGTTCCAAAGTACATTTTCGTCTTCGCTTTGATGGGGCAAGTGCGTTCAGCCTGAGCTACAACCATTCGAAGGGGCACTTGGCTCGCTTGATCATTACTAAGGGACAAGCAATTCTACAGATGGATAAGGATAAAACCGATTCCGAGTCCCAACCGAAGATTCTGGCAAAGTCCGCTTTTACTCCCAAACCGGGGGAATGGGTGGATCTGGTTTCTACGATCGCAGGAACTCAATTCACTGTGAATCTCGGCGACATCACGCTCACTGGCTCCAATCCGAATCTCGCGAAGGAGAAAACGGGTTATCGGCTGGTGGTATCTGGACAGTCAGTAGCAGTTGACGATCTCGCATTTGAGAGCCAAAAATGAGTATCGCCACACTTTTTCGATCTAACGAACGATTCTATTTGTCTATGAAAGTCCTTAGCCTTCTTATTTCTGCCGCTCTCGTCATGCCTCTGGCTGCCGGCGAATTTCAATCTCTCTTTGACGGAAAGACACTTTCTGGCTGGACGGCAGAAAATGGAGGTCTGCCAGGGGACGGCTGGGTTGCCCGAGATGGCGAGCTGCATCTGCAAGGAAAGGGCGGCAATCTCATTTCTGAGAAAGAATATACAAATTTCGAACTGGAATGGGAGTGGAAGCTCACGGAAGGCGGGAATAACGGGGTGAAATACTGGGTGACAAAAGTCGAGGGAAAACAGTGGCTCGGAATCGAATATCAGATGCTCGACGATGAGAAACATCCGGATGGAGCGAAGAATGCCAGTCATCGGACGGCAGCTTTTTATGACATCCAGGCACCTTCGGTGAAAACTCCACTGAAACCTGTCGGAGAATGGAATCTCAGTCGTGTGATCGCACAAAATGGAAAAATTCAGCACTGGCTGAACGGAGTTTTGGTCGGTGAGGTCGATACGAATTCTGATGCATGGAAACAAGGGTTGGCTCAGAGCAAGTTCAAAAACAAGGAAGGATTCGCTCCTGGGCACGGACACATCATGATCACCGATCACCACGATCCGGTGACGTTCCGAAATATTCGAATCCGCGATCTGGATTCGAAGTAAGACAGCAGAACCTGCGAATTCACTGAAGAAAGAAGGTTCATTTGGAAGATTGATTCATAACTTCATACAATATTTGTAATGTAAAATTAAATCCATGAAAACCGCCCGGTCGCTCCAGAGATGGATCAACGAGTCAATCCTCGATCTTCCGCTTCGGTGTGCTGATTCCCGACAGTTTTGATTGATCGTTCCGCTTGATAATTCTGCTTTACCCGATTCAGTGAGAACATTCTGAAACTGGTGTGATCCAATGAAACCGACTCTTTACTTCGTCGTCCTGCTCGTGGCTTCGTTCCTCACTCCATTCGATAGTCATGGCATCCCTTATCCAGGAGATCAGCTCCCGCCGGATATTCCGCCTACCTATACGATCCGATATTCCGCGAATCATCGCTACTTCGCCCGGAGTTCTCCTCCGATTCTTCCCGTTGCTCCAGGTAGCTCTGTAATCGAGATATTCGATACAGCGTCTAATCCGGATCCGGAAACGGCGACAAATCCGCTCTGGCGAAAATCGGTGCCGAATTGGGACGATTTTCGTATCGGAAACTCCGGCCAATGCGTCATCGTCCTTACCTCAAATCATCGAATCATCCGCTCGCGAGCTCAATCTGTTCCCGTATCGCGTCAAAATTTTACGGCGATTATCGTTTTGAATAGGAATGCGAATCGATCCATTCAGGTTCGGCGATATCGTGCCGGAATTGCGACGCTACGACTGCGAAAGACCTCGAATTTCATTCTACTCGGAGATGTGCTGCTACGAGTTCCTGAGAAGGCTACTTACCGTTGGTATCGAAGCACTCGGGTTGCACAGAATCAATTGTACATCTCGGGTGAAGGCCGCTCTGCCGTGTTTAACTTAAATACAGGAAAGCTCGTGAGGAAACGCAATCCTCGATGAACTCTGACTGCCCTTTACCCGAACGCTTTGATAAAAGCGACTTCCAATGCCAGTGACTCGTTGACATTCGTGTTCAGTCGATCGCGAAGCGCTTCCGCCGCAGATAGTCTCACGAGGAGATCATCGTCGCTGTAGCGTTGCGCCAGAAGTGCGGTCGCAGGAGAAAATTCGGGCAGATCTAGGCTTTTCCCTCCGTGTTTCTGCCGCAGTGCATCACCGAACCAGATAATCAGATACTCAAGCAGGCGCTGGCGACGATCCAGATACTCGGATGCTGCGAGCGCTGACCAGTAGTCCTCCCGCTGCTTTAGATAGCTGCCTTCCGTCGTATTCCGATAGTGCGCGATCTCGGCTTTTGCGGCTTCATCGTTTGCTTTCTCTACCTCCCTCTTCATGGATTTCAGTAGATTGGAGAACTGCGTCATCAGAGCTAATGCCCCCGCGAGCTTCGGACGAGGCTCTTGAGCGTGCTCAGCGAGCGCGGCCAGAAATTCTCGGACCGACTCATCATAACTCAATGGCCCTGAAGTGCCGAGCAGTGGCACTCGAATGCAGCGCGAAAGGATGGTGTCCAGCAGCATATCAGGCCGTGAAGTCAGCAAAATCAAACGGCTGTTCACCGGAGGCTCCTCCAGTGTTTTCAGGAAGGCGTTGCTCGCCTCTGATCCCATCCGATCCGCATCGCGGATGATGGCGAACTTGGTAACTCCCGACGGTGCCGCCGTCTGCAAGATGTGCTCCAGCGCGCGAATGGACGCGATACTGATACGACGAGCCCTTGATTCTGGTGAAACGATCGCGACGTACTGAGAGCGAAGATCATCCAAGGTCTCCGGAGGATGCGGACGCGGAGATG
>JBDHQE010000075.1:0-14720 GCA_039806885.1 Verrucomicrobiales bacterium | reverse complement strand
GGAGATCGCGCGAGTCCGCATTCTTCGGTCTCGGAGCGCTCCTCGCTCTCACCTTGTTCTTCCTTTGCCGAGGGCGCGCACTCCTGTGGATCTACGTGGCCGGACATGAGCTGACTCATGTCATTTTCGTCTATCTCTGTCGTGGGAGACTGGTGAAAAGCCCCCATATTTCTGCCTCTGGAGGGTATATCGTAGCGGATCGGACGAACTTTCTTATCTCTCTCTCTCCGTACTTCTTCCCCTTCTATAGCGTGGTCGCGATCATCGCATGGATGCTGGTACGCTGGATCATAGCAGATCAGCAGCCACTCGATCCCGTATGGCTCTATGGAATTTTAGGCCTGACTTGGACCTTTCATCTGGCCTTTACCTTCTGGATGCTCAAGCACGAGCAATCGGACGTGACACAGAATGGGCGCACCTTCTCCTTCCCTGTGATCGCGGCTGCCAATCTCCTAATCATGAGTGCTATGATCATCATCGCCTCACCGACCGCGACCTTTCGAAACTTTTTTGTCAGCTTCTGGTGGAACACGCAGACTTTTATTTCACGAATCGCCGAAACGACTAGCGAGATGCACGCTTGGATCTTTGGCGTGTAAGAATCTCATCTTTACGCTGCGAAGAGAATCACCCAATCGCTCATGGCAGCACAGAATTCTCACTCGGCTGCGGCTTTGCATTTCCATGAGGAGTCTCTAGCGCTGCCCCTTCACCGCTTCCCTCGTTAATCTGCAGCAGCAGAGTATACGCATCGCGATAACGAGGGGAATCGGCCAGTGCATCCAGCAGATAACGCTTCGCGTGTTCTGGACTGGACTCCCGCAGCAGTCGCGCTAGGCGGAAGCGGATTTCGGACGGATTCTTTGGATCGAGCTTCAGCGCAGTTTCGAAGGCGGCTCTCGCGGACTCTGCTTCCCCCTGACTCTCCAGCGCGCAGCCGCGATCAAAGTGAATCCGTCCGTCGAATGGATCGATCGCAAGAGCACGATCTGCATTGGTGATCACAGCATCCCACTCTTCGCGAGCATAATGCAGATCCACTAGCCGTCGAAAGGCGAAGAGAGCTTCTGATGATCGCGATGCCAGAGCCTCCAGCGCCTGAATCTCACTGACGGAGTCCCCTTTTTCCTTCAAAATCATGGATTTCACCACGTAGCCATTGCGCTCTCCCACGAAGTCCGGCAGCAGTGCGATCTGTAGCTCGGCGGATTCCAGTGCATCATCCCAGTTCTTCTGCTCGATCAGCAAGGCAGTTAGCGCAGTTCTCGCTTCCAAGTGATTCGGATGCTTTTTCAAATAGCTTTGTACCGATGAAATTTTTAGCGGGTCCATCTCACGCGGTTCAGGGTGAGTCCAGTCCACATCAGGACCGTAGGATTGCGCGAGTTGTTTCACGGAGAGTTCAAACTCAGCCTCGAGCTTGTCCAGAGAAACTGTTCGACGACTCAAAGAATCGTTGATCAGAACGCCGCGCCCCAGATCAGAGAGGATCGCCTTCAGAGCTTCCTGACCGTAACTGGTGATGATATGAGAAACCACCAGCATCGACTGATAATAAGCGAACATGACCTGCTTCGAATCCTTCGCTCGAAAGAAGGCTTGGCTCATGTCGCGAATCGGAGTCAAGGCGTTCTCCTCCAGAATCATCCGACGATATTCTGGAGTCATCGTCTGCCCCCAGGTTGGATTGCACTGGATTTCTTCATAGACAGAAATGCCCTCACTCAACCAGCGGGGCATTCGATTTTTCGTCGCTCCGAGCGTGATGACGTGACAATACTCGTGCCACAACGTGGCCTCCCAGTTACTCTTGGCCGCAGTGATGCTACCGGGACTGTTCATCGTAATCACAGTGCCGAAGCAGACTCCTAAGAGCCCAGCTCCACCGAGCGAACCGAAGGAGCGGATCGCGAAATCCTGCTGATCGGGATAAAACTCTACGAGAGTATGGGCGGGAATGGTGATTCCGTACTTTTTCTCTAGCGTGCTCCGAGCCTTCTCCAGTATCGTGATCACTCGATCTCCATAGATGGGAAGCTCATCTGGTGGCATGCGCAGCAGAAAATCCTTTGATTTGAGCGAATCAAACCCTGCGATCTCTTTCTCCAGAACGCCCAGATTGTAGGCTAGAATGTTATACGGATCAGCAGTAGCGACCTCGTGGGCGAGCGGCCATGCTTCTTCGAGTTTTCCGAGTCGAAGCAAATCCTGAGCAAGCTGAAGCTTCGCCGGGGCAAAATCTGGATCCATCGCTAGAGCACGTCTCTGAGACTCTGCCCCCTCGCTGTATCGATATTTTCGGGAAAGGACTCGACCGATCAGGTAGTCAATCTCCGGATTGTCCTTCCACGCAGCCAGCGCAACTTCGCGCTCGCGCTGAAAATCGGCTGGATCATTTTTCACCAACTCCGAGAGAATCGCCCGATAGGCATGGGATTTAGGATCTCGTCCATTCACAGCCTCCACAGCGTCGAGATGCTTCGCGGCCTCGTCGTAGCGATCAAAATTGATCGCCGACTCAGCGAGCAGGAGATGAGCGCCTGAATGGAACTCTGTACCATTCAGGATACGCTGAAGCAAAGCGCCTGCGGCCTCGCGATCCGTCGGCAAAAGAGCCTGCGCCATACCGAAGAGCACCTCTATATCATCGGGAATCACTCCGAGCACGGCCTGATATTCTTGAGCTGCACGCTTGAGATCCTCCTTCTCTAGAGCGACCGCAGCAGCCGCGATATGGGCCTCGCGCACGGCGAAGTCCATCTCCTTGCTCGCTTTCTTCTCTGCGATGGCCGGTCCGAAATACTGCTCCATCACCTTCGACGGGTCAGCCCCTAGGATCAAGGCAGCCTGCCCCAGTCGAACCAGATCGAGAGCGCTGCGATTCTGCTTCGGGACTTCTCGCGCTGCCGCATTCAGGCCTTTCCGCATCAATGCCGCATCGTCCTTATGTCCGTGAGTTTTGAAAAATCGGTGCAGACGAATCAGCACGAACAAATCCTTCGGATACTGCTCAGCCGTCGCTCGCGCTTCTTTGTAGGCGTCATCGTAGTATCCGAGAGCGGCCAATGAATCGACCATCAGGATTCGCCATTCGCTGGCGGGTTGCGCTCGCTGTCGTGCGTAGTCGCAGATCTGGACCACGATGTCATAGCGACCCTGCGCGTAGAATTCACGCACCTTCGGCAGATTGTCCTCATCGAAGTAGCGCTTGTAGTCCGCCTGCCCCCAGACCATCCCTTTCAGACAAAGAAAGAAGATCATGATCGGAAGTAGCAGCGCCCCAGAACATCGACTCATGCAGGGAATTAGACAGGATATTTTCACTTTCGTAAAGATGAGGTTTTCGACAAAGCGAAATCCTATCGCCGAAGTCCTCTCACATGATCTCGACGATACAGACGGTCCTTGCAAAGCGGTCTTGTCAGGGCTTAGATCACACGATCCGCCTCCGTGACTACTCCCGAGTCAGAATCCATCCTACCGCCCGAACCAGCACATGCCGGAGGCACTCTAGCACCCAGTGCCGAAACTCATGATTCTCATTACAAAGTATCGCTGGACGTCTTCGAAGGGCCGCTTGACCTGCTCCTCTATTTGATTAAGCAGGACGAAATCGACATCTACGATATCCGCATCGAACGAATCACGAGCCAATACATGTCCTACCTAGACGCGATCCGGACGCTCAATATCAGCCTCGCGGGCGAATTCCTCGTGATGGCGGCCAATCTCTGTTACCTCAAGAGCCGAATGATGCTGCCCAAGCATGTGCAGCCCCCCGAGGAGGATGCCGAGGAAGAGGATCCTCGCTGGGATCTGATCCGACAGTTGATCGAATATAAGAAGTTCAAGGAGGCTGCCCGCGAACTCGGAGAAAAGGAGGCCATCCGCCAGAACCAGTTCACCCACAGTCCTGATCCGATTCAGTCGGACGAGGAGGGAGAGCGTCCACTGGACGAAGGAGTCGGCATCTTTGATCTCATCCGTGCTTTTCAGAAAGTTCTGGACCGGCTAAAAAAAGGCGAAGGGCTGGGAGAGATTGTCGATGATCGCTACACAGTGGCGGACAAAATCGAACTCCTGCAGCAACTCCTCGCTCCCGGCAGCACCTACCCATTCATCGCGCTCTTCGATGACGCTACGACGAAGCACGAGATGATCGTCACCTTTCTCGCTGTTCTTGAGCTAATGAAGCTGAATGTTTTGCAGACCCGTCAGGAAAGAGTGCTGGGAGAAATCGTAATCTACCGCCCGGCATCCTGACGCAATTCCCTGAAACTCTGTGGTAGTTCATCCGATCAAAGTCGGAAATTCTCTTTTCAAATCACGCAAATCCGTTCAGTATAATTACTGTCCTGAAGTCCGCCTCATGCAGCTCATTCAGATCGTGGAAGCTCTTATTTACGCAGCGCCGGAACCGGTCACGACGTCCGAAATCGCGAAGGCGGTTCGTCGGGCGGCCGCCGACAGCGATCTGCCGGAAGCTCGTGCTTGGGAATCTCTGCACGAAGCTGAGATCGCACATGTCATCGACGATCTAGCTCAGTCTCTAAGCGAAGGCGGTCACGCCATCGAGCTGCGCGAAACCTCATCCGGCTGGCGCTTCATGACCCGAGTCGAATACGGGGACTGGATTCGCGCCCTGCTCCCCGAGATGAGACCGGAAAAGCTCAGCCCTGCGGCATTGGAAACACTGGCCCTGATCGCCTACCGCCAGCCGATCACAAAAGCCGACATCGAGGCCGTCCGCGGTGTCTCTGTAGATGCTATGCTCCAAAAGCTCATCGACCGCGATCTCGTTCACATCAGTGGACGAGCAGATCTGCCGGGACGCCCCATGCTCTATGAAACCACCCCAACTTTTATGGAGCATTTTGACATCAAATCGCTCGACGAACTCCCCAATGCCACTGAGTTACGCCGAGTCCCCCTCCCTTCCGCGTCCAACCCAATGACCGAATCTCAGGAAACTCCCTTGCTCCCCGGCATTGAACCCTGATATTGTCCCCCGGATGAAATTCTTCATCCAATTTTCTCTCTATACATGAATCTCAAAGACCTGCGCAATCAGATCGACTCCATCGACACCCAAATTATTCAGTTGCTGAACAAGCGCTGCGAGGTTGTCCACGAGATTGGCTCGATCAAAAAGCGAGATGGGCTGGAAATCTACGCTCCAGAGCGAGAGGAAATGCTGCTTCGCAGTCTGGTTGAAAAAGGCCGGGATGGGATTCTGCCGGAAAAATCGATTCGGGCGATCTATCGTGAGATCATGTCGGCGGCGCTGGCGCTGGAAGAAGATCTGAAAATCGCCTATCTCGGGCCTCCCGGCACTTGGACACATCAAGCGGCGATCAGCAAGTTCGGCCATAGCGTCGAATATCTGCCCCAACCTGGATTTCCCGATGTATTCGATCAAGTCGAGAGAAAGACTGCCGATTACGGAGTCGTACCGATCGAAAACTCGACTGAAGGAGCCGTGACACATACGCTGGACTTATTCGCTGATTCGCCACTAAAGATTTACGGTCAGGTCATGATGTCCATCGAGAATCATCTCATGGCCAAATGTTCACGCGAGGAAATTACCACGATCTACAGCCATCCTCAGATCATCGCTCAGTGCCGAGGCTGGCTAAGTCGTAACTTCCACGAGATTCAACCCATCGAAAAATCCAGCTCCGCCGCCGCTGCGGAAATTGCAGCTAACGAACCGGGAGCTGCCGCGATGGGAGGAGAATTACTGGCGGAATTGTACGGCCTCAATATCCTCGAACGTTCGATTCAAGATCTCGCTACCAATACGACACGCTTTCTCGTCATCAGTCATAAAACCTGTCCTCCGACGGGCAACGACAGAACCTCTATGATGTTTTCCGTGCGAGACGAACCCGGTTCACTTCATCACGCGCTGGAACCGTTTGAAAAATACAGCATCAATATGTCCAAAATCGAGAGCCGTCCGTCGAAGCGGCGAGCTTGGGAATATTACTTCTTCGTCGATATCGCCGGACACTGCGAGACAGAGGAAATGAAAAAGGTGATCAATCAACTCGAGAAGCACTGTTCCTTCGTCAAAGTACTCGGCAGCTATCCAGCCTGATTTTGATCTAGCGTCTCTCGTAGCGCCCCAATCCCTCTCAGCAGGAAATCGGGACTCCCTGAGCCAGTTTGACTGCGTGGGGAATCACCTCTTTCACGAAGCTAAGGCATTCCACCGCACCCTTTGGCTTACCCGGCAGAGCGATCACCAAAGAGCGATCTACGATGGAGGCGAGTGTGCGCGACACGATAGCGAACGGAGTGATCTCCAGCGATCTCATCCGCATGACCTCCCCGAACCCAGGAATCTCCAGCTTCTGAATTCCGCGAATCGCCTCGGGCGTGACATCGCGAGGCGCGATGCCCGTACCACCTGTAGTCAGGATCAATCCGCAGCCTTGATCGATAAAGGCCCGAATCGCACGGCGTATGTCCTCGATCTCATCGGGAACAATCGCTTCGGCCAAGGGATGCCATCCGTATTCCAGCACAGCAGCTTTCAGAGCCGGGCCTCCGAGATCTTCTCGCACCCCCGTCGCCGAGCGGTCGGATACAGTCAGAATTCCGACTCGTATACCTTCGTCCACGGGTGCAGTGCAATGTTCCACAAGAAGTTGGAAGTTGAATTAGTTAGAAAATTGGACTCGGCTCGCCTCAAAACTCGGTACGGGTGCCGTGCGAGGATAGGAGGTCGAGGAAGGCGCTCCAGTCACCCCACTGCCCTGAGGTACGGGCGGGGCAGCAATCGCCCCGGAGGCAGATGAAGAGGGATAAGGAGACGCTGCTGGTGCTGCTGGTGCTGCAGGTGCTGATGGCATCGGACTCGAGGTAGGCCCTCCCATCGTGGACGGATAGGGAGCGAGGGCAGTGGAACTACCCGGAACAGCCGAAGTTGCCGGAACAGCCGGAGCAGGTGGATATGACGGCGTCGGCACAGACGGTGCCAAGTTCGATGGAGAAATGCTAGGATAGCCACTATTGACCATCGGAGCCACAGTCGGAGCCTGAGCTGTCATTCCGGAAGGAGCCGCCGATGTAGGAACCTGTATCGTCTTTCCAGCGATGATCTTCGTATTCACCATCCCATTGGCAGCCTGGATGCGGGCAACACTGGTATTGAATTTCGCGGCGATATTCGAGAGATTATCACCGAGTTGCACCTGATAGGGTACCAATTGCTCTCCCGTGCGAAGTGAGAACGGTGCTGCAGCTGGAGTAGAAGCGACACTTCCCGCCGTCGCGCTATGGATCGCGGAGGGCTGCGTCGAGGAAGGCGCTGATGGGTATGCGGATGATGGGGTACTCCCCGCAGGTGCATCAGCCATCAGATTCGGTGAAGAATCCGGATAAGCAGCGGGCGGTGGGGCCGGAGCATCTCCGACGACTTCCGCAGTTTTGGTGGGGAAGATCGAGCAACCGGTGAGGAACAGGTAAGAGGCAGCTAAAGAGAACCCAAGCGACTGTCTGGCAATAAGCATAGCAAAATGTATCACCTCACAGAACGTGCGAAAGTTAAAAATTTTAAATTTCTTAACTTTAGCTCTCAATTTTGAGAATTTTATTGGAATTTTACGCTCCCAATAACATGCGTTCGGGGCTTTCGATGCATTGTTTCACTCGCACGAGGAAGGTCACCGCCTCTTTCCCATCGACCAGACGGTGATCATAGCTCAACGCCAGATACATCATGGGACGAATTTCAACCTTTCCGTCAATCGCCACCGGGCGCTGCTGGATGCTGTGCATCCCCAGAATTCCCGACTGAGGCGGATTGATAATCGGGGTGCTGAGCAGAGAACCATAGATACCGCCATTCGTCACGGTGAACACACCTCCCTGAAGATCGTTCAGCGTAATCTTGCCATCGCGAGCCTTCTTTGCATACTCGGTGATGTCCTTCTCGATCTGGGCAAAACTCTTCTGATCACAATCGCGCACCACGGGAACAAACAAACCGCGTTCCGTACCCACAGCTACGCCGATGTCGTAGAAATGATTCTCGATGATCTCGTCTCCTTCGATCTGACCATTGACCGAAGGCACGGCTTTCAAGGCATCGACGACGGCCTTGATGAAAAAGGACATGAATCCGAGCTTCACGCCATTGCGTGCGACAAAGTCGTCTTGCAATCGCTTTCTCAGTTCGATGACTGCGCTCATATCACACTCGTTAAAAGTCGTGAGGATCGCAGCTTCCTGCTGAGCGTTGACGAGATGGGTCGCGATCTTCCGTCGCAGCGCGGACATTTTGCGCCGAGTGGTGCGCTTCTCGCCGGAAGAAGACATCGGAGCAGCTGATTGAACTGAGGATTCGACACTAGGGGCCGCATCTTCCTCCGCCACCGCTTCTTCCTCGTCGATCTCCTCACTCGTCGATGCAGTCGCACTAAAGACGTCGGCTTTGGTGATTTTCCCTCCGGGTCCGGTGCCGAGAACTCGTGCTAGATCGATGCCTTCGCTGCTCGCAGCCTTCTTCGCTGCCGGTGTTGCTTTCGGTGCCGCAGATAATCCAGGCTCGCTTCCTGAATCAGATTGAATTGCCTCTTTCTGCTCTTCTTTGATCGGTGTCGATGTCTTCGGTGCCGGAGCTTTGGCCGCAGGAGCCTCGCTTTCTTCGATCTGGGCAACCACCGCGCCAATCGCCACCTCATCACCTGCAACGGCCAAGTGATGCAGTATTCCAGAATGATCGGCTTCCAGTTCTGTCGAAATCTTGTCGGTATCGATCGTCAGAATCACTTCACCCGACTTCACATACTCACCATCTGCCTTGTGCCAAGTGGCAATGGTAGCGGATACGATGGATTCACCGACTGAGGGAATTTTGATCTCGTGCGTCATCATAAGAAAAATACTAGAGTGGAAAGTCAGTTACTGAAAGCCTCTTCAATCAGGCGATGCTGTTCCGTTTTGTGAATCGCCTTCGCTCCAGTTGCCGGACTGGCAGCGCAGTCGCGCCCCGCGTAACGGACATGGGTCTCGGACAGGCTCTGTAGGCGAGGACTGATAAAGGTCCAAACCCCCATATTCTGAGGCTCTTCCTGACACCAAACCCATTTCTTCGCATTTGGATAGCGAGCAGCAATTTCGACCAACTTTTCTGCATGAAATGGATAGAGCTGCTCTAGACGAATAAGAGCCACATTCGTAATCTCGTTCTTTCGCCGATAATCTAGCAGGTCGTAGTACACCTTTCCGGAACAGAAGATTAATCGCGCGATTCGATCCGGCGCTCCACGATCAGTACTGGAATCGTCGAGAATTTCCTCAAAGCGCGTCCCTGTATCAAAATCGTCAAGCTTCGATACGCACTCAGGATGTGTCAGCAGGCTCTTCGGAGTCATGAGGATCAGCGGCTTGACGAAATCACGCTTCATTTGCCGTCGCAGCACATGAAAATACTGCGCTGGGGTGGATGTGTTACAAACCTGAATATTATCATCAGCGCAGAGCTGGAGATATCGCTCCAGGCGGGCACTGCTGTGCTCCGGCCCTTGGCCCTCGTATCCATGCGGCAACAACATCACTAGGCTGCTCGTTTTCCCCCATTTCGATTCGGCGGAGGCGATAAATTGATCGATGATCACTTGGGCTCCGTTGGCGAAGTCGCCAAACTGAGCCTCCCAGAGCACAAGAATGTCTCGGGCATACTGCGTGTAGCCGTATTCGTACCCGAGTACCGCGAACTCGGAAAGATGGCTATTGAACACCCAGAGCTTCGCCTTTTGTCGGGCGGACAAATGGTTGAGAGGCGTGTATCGCTGTCGAGTCTCCGGATCATAGAGAACGGCGTGACGCTGACTGAAGGTCCCTCGCCGGCAATCCTGCCCCGAGAGGCGAACGGCGATTCCTTCCTGCAGAAGTGCACCGAATGCCAGCGCTTCGCCAAAGGCCCAGTTGATCCCCTCTCCCGCGAGGATGGCATCATGTCGATATTTTAAAAATCTAGTCTCCAGCTTAGGATCGACTCGAACTGCTCCACGAATCTCTGAGATGCGAGTACCTATCTTTCTTAGAACTTCCTTGTCCACGCCTGTCTCGACAGGAACATGCGAATACTCCGGCTGAGGATCTTCTGTTGGCTTTCCGATCAGGTGATCTGTGCCATCGGCAATCGCACGCTCCAGCTCTGCGACCTCGGCTTGAAGCCTCGTCTGATACTCACCTTCGATCTCGTCAGCCTCTTGATCAGTGATGTCTCCTGCCTCGATGAGCCGACGCCGGAAAATCTCTCGTGGCGTGGGATGCTGTCGGATCTCCCGATAAGTGTCGGGCAGTGTGAAGGCCGGCTCATCCCCTTCATTGTGACCATGACGTCGGTAGCAGACGATATCCACCACGACATCGCGTCCATAGCGTTGGCGAAACTCCAAGGCCATCCCTGTCACATAAAGCACCTCTAACGGATAATCTCCATTGACGTGAAAAATCGGAGCATCCACCATTTTGGCAATGTCCGTACAGTAAGCGGTCGAACGAGCGTCTTTGGTGGTAGTGGTGAAGCCGACCTGATTGTTCACAACGATGTGGACAGTCCCTCCCGTTCGATATCCTTTGAGCTGTGATAGATTGAGCGTTTCCATCACACTCCCCTGCCCTGCGAAGGCTGCGTCGCCATGGATCAGCACCGGCAGAACAGAAGATCGATCGATGAAAGAGTCACGCTTCTTCGAGTCGCGACTGCGTTGAGAAGCCCGTGCGGCACCCTCCACCACTGAATTCACTGCCTCTAGGTGGCTCGGATTCGCCGCGAGCTGAATCTGGATCGTGCGCCCCTCCACCTCTTGTTCCGAGGCAAAGCCTAGATGATATTTCACATCTCCATCTCCGGCCACGAGATTGGGCACGTAATTGTCAGAAAACTCGTAGAACAGCATCGACAGGGGCTTTCCCAGATGATTCGCGAGAACGTTCAGTCGCCCACGATGCGCCATCCCCATGACCATTTCGTCAATATCATGCCGTGGGAAAAGCTGAACGAGTCCTCTCAAGGCTACGATTAGAGCATCGCCTCCTTCGAGTGAAAAGCGCTTCTGTCCGACAAACTTTTTATGAAGAAATTTTTCAAATAGATCAGCCTGAGCCAACCACTTAAACGCTAGCTTCTTTTCCTCAATCGAAGGATAAATCCGATCCACAGACGCCTCAATTTTACGCATCAGCCAGTTCCGCATTTCAGGAACCTGAATATGCATGAACTCATAACCAATTTTTCCACAATAAATCCGGCGCAAACGATCTACCAAATCTCCGAGCTTGATCGGCTCGCCCTTTCCAAACAGAGGTGTCGCGACCTGCTGCTCCATTTCAGAGGGATGGATGCCGAGGTACTCCAGACTCAGCTCAGGCTGGATCGGCGGGGCATCATCCAAGGGGTCCAACCAAGCAGCGGTATGCCCCAAGGACCGGAATGCCCGGATCAAGGTCACGATTCGAGCATCACTGCTGATCAGGCTGGAAGGATCACCCACCGGAGTAGTCGTCGCTGGATCCGATTTTCCATGCTTCACGGGCTGAACTAATCCGAGTTCAAATCCCTCGAAAAACATGGCCCAGGACGCATCTACGGAGTCCGGGGCTTTTTTCCAATCCGAGTATTTCTGATCGATCAAATCGGCATTGGGCCGGGTGGCAATCGTGTGGCTCATCAAAAACAGGCTGATATCGTAGCTAAACAAACAAAATAATGACAGGGGAAGGTCGTGCTGATTGAGGAACTTGCGAGGGAAAAATCCCCACCCTCACTTGCTCTCAGAATCGCAGATGGATCAATCTGAATCAGATTTTCGCTCGCTGACGGCACGCTCTCACAGTGTTCGCCATGAGCATGGCGATGGTCATCTTCCCGACGCCACCAGGCACGGGAGTAATCGCGGCGCAGCGCTCACTCACGGCATCGAAATCGACATCGCCCACGAGTCGCGTTCCCTTTTTCGCCGACGCATCGACGATCCGGTTGATCCCCACGTCGATCACCACAGCACCTTCTCGGACATGATCTCTTCCTAGATAGTGGGGAATCCCGACCGCCCCGACCAAAATATCCGCCGTCCGCGTGATCGCTGGTAGATCGACAGTTCTGGAATGCGCGATCGTCACGGTGGCGTCTCCGCCTTTTCCCTTGTTCGCCATCAGAAGCGCCAGACTCTTCCCCACCAGAAGACTGCGCCCTACGATCACTACGTGCTTTCCAGCCGTCTCGATCCCGCTTTCGATCAGCATCCGCTGACATCCGGCGGGCGTGCAGGGAACGAAACCACTCGGATCACCCATGACGAGTTTTCCTAGGTTCACAGGGTGAAGACCGTCCACATCCTTTGCTGGATCGATGCGACGAATGACTTCGTCGGAGGAAAGATGACGTGGGAGGGGCATCTGGACGAGAATTCCATGGATCGCTGGATCGGCATTGAGTTGATCGATCACCGCCAACAGCTCTTCCTGGCTGATCGAGGAGGGTCTCTCGATTTTCACTGAATGCAATCCCAGCTCTCGGCTCTTGCGATCCTTTGCGCCCACGTAGGCTTTCGATGCCGGGTCATCTCCTACCAGAACCACAGCCAAGCCTGGCTGATGGCCAGCTTCTTTTAGCTCAGCCAAAGAAGCCAAACATTCACGATAAACAATTTCAGCGATCGGAGCACCTTCAATCAGTTTCATGGTCGGGATTTAATAAAGTTTCGATTCGGACACGTTCACTCTCGAAGTCTGCTTCTTCAAGTTCCTGAGACACTGATGCGCAGGGCCCCAGCCAGACGTCCACAGTGGTAAAAGGTTTCGGCAGACGAAATCGATCCCAGCTACGGAACGTCCACCATGAGCCGTATTCTACGCGAATCGGGAGAATCAGCGCTCCTGTGATCGATGCCAGTTTGACGACTCCAGATCCGAGCCGATAGCGCGGTCCACGCGGTCCATCAGGGACGATCGCGACATCGTATCCCTCTTTCACCCAATCGATCAATCCGAGCATGGCCGTAGCTCCCCGCCTCGAGGACGATCCACGCACAGAAGCACAACCAAATCGAGCCACGATGGAGGCGATAATCTCCCCATCCTTGCTAGCGCTGGAGAGAACAGCGCCTCGGTGCTTGCGCAAATATTTCCGATAGAGCGGAGGCACCACGAAGATGCGATTGTGCCAGAAAATCCAGATGAGAGACTGGCCTGGTTCAGAATACGCGATTCCCTCCGGATCGTGAAGTCTCCATCGATAGGTCAACGAAATCATCCGGATAAACCAAGCACCCGCCCAACCGATCAGACGAGCTTTGCCCGAAAGATTGCGAATGACTTCTTTACTCTGGGGAAAGTCTGACATCTCTCTGTTTAAAGCCATCCTTCGCGACTGAGCAATCGAGTCAGAGCGATCTGACGATCGAGCCGTTCACGATAGAGCTCTACCCTCTCTGGTTCCGGATTACACCCTGTTGAATCATCAATTTTCACTAGACGGCGAGTCAAATCCTGGTAACTGCCGCGTCCGTCCGCATATGCTGCCTGAATCGCTGCCCCGAGTCCGGCCGCCTCCGCCGTAGCCAGCGTCACCACAGGCATGCCGAACACATCGGCTGCAATCTGCCGCCATAATCGGCTTTTACTTCCACCGCCCGTGAGTCGGATCTCTGTCGGAGCAAAACCGAGTTCCACGAAACGACGTAGTCCGTAGGCCAGCCCCAGAGTCGCGCCCTCCATCGCTGCGCGCGCCAAATGAGCGGGGCTGGACGCCGTCGCAGCCAGCCCATGGATGACACCCACACCAGAAGGCAGATTCGGCATTCGCTCGCCGTTCAGATACGGAAGAAAAGTGATCCCATCGGATCCAGGCTCTACCGAAGCCGCCTGTTTTTCAAACTCCTCCAAGCTCCAGCCGAACCAAGACCTCACGCGCTCCGTCACCACGGTGACATTCATCGTACATGCCAAGGGTAGCCATCGATCAGTACTGTCACAAAAGGCCGCCACCTCTCCCGTCGGATCGATGATCGGCGATTCCGCGCAGGCATAGAGCGTACCCGATGTGCCAAAACTCGCCGTCACGACACCATCGCCGACATTTCCTGTCCCGATGGCTCCCAGCATATTATCCCCACCGCCAGCACTGACAATCAGATCGGGGGCCAATCTCCATCGTTGAGCCAGATCAGGCAACAGAGTCCCGTGAACGGCCAGAGATGACCCGAGCGGAGGTAGCCATGATCGCAGGTCCGCATCGACGAAGTCACCCAAGTCACGATCCCACTCCCGTGTGTGAATATTCAGCAGCCCTGTCCCGGAAGCATCGCCATACTCCATCCGCCGGACTCCGGTGAGGCGAAAATTGAGATAATCGTGCGGCAGTAAGACCGTGCGAATGCGGCGAAAGTGATCGGGTTCATTCTCTTTCAGCCAAAGGAGCTTGGGCAAGGTGTAGCCGGGCAAGATCGCATTCCCCACCTTCGCGATCAGGCTCGCTGCTCCCCCGAACGCGTTCTCTATGCGAGCACACTGAGCCGTCGTTGACGTATCACACCAGAGCTTAGCCGGGCGGATTATCTGATCCTGCTCATCCAGCACGACTAGCCCGTGCTGTTGACCGCTCACTCCGATCCCCCGCACTTCACGACGGCGTTCTCCGATCATCCCGTCTCGATGAAGTATCGCGGCATCTTCGATCTGGCCAAGCGTGTCGAGAA
>JBDHQE010000074.1:0-14757 GCA_039806885.1 Verrucomicrobiales bacterium | reverse complement strand
AGTTGAGGGAGTTGGAGTCAGCGCGCGTCATCAGTCCATCTCTCACCTCGCCGTCAGAACGTCCACTCATCCTAGTGGATGGTCTGCTCGGAATCGGGGCCAAAGGTGATCTCCGCAGCCTAACTCACACGATGGCCATCGAACTCAATCGGATGCGGACGGAAGGAAGAGGAACAACCTTCGCTGTCGACTTACCCTCCGGATTCGATGCCGATGCGGGAATTGCTGGACAAGATGCCGTGATCGCCGATTACACGCTCTCCATTACTCTACCGAAGATCGGCTTCGTGCAAGACGGTGCGGAGAACCATCTGGGACGACTGATTGAAATCCCGCTTGATATTCCGCTCACGGGGATTCCAGGGCGACGCTTTCTTTTCCCGTCGAATCTTCGCTCACGCCTTCCACGGCGTCTCTTCGATACCCACAAGGGTTCCGCCGGAAGAGTCGTGATCGCCGCAGGTTCTGTCGGAATGGAGGGAGCTGCGATTCTGACAGCTCTTGGAGCCTCGCGGGGAGGCAGTGGACTTGTGACAATATTTACGCCAGAGGAGATTCGGTCAATTGTCGCGATGAAAGTCCCTGCGGAAGTCATGGTGCGCTCCTATCGCGACTTTAGAGAAATCTCCGATACAGTCGCTGATGCCTATGTCGTCGGGCCAGGGCTGGGAGGCTCTCCTCTGCCCGGGCTAGGAGATTTTCTCACACAGTGTAAGACCCCGACGATCATCGACGCTGATGCTCTGAATTTTCTGTCTCGAAATCCGTCTTTATTGGCACGACTGCCGCTACAGCGTCTCCTGACTCCTCATCCTGGCGAAATGGCTCGACTCTTTCCCCGCAAGTCCTGCGATTGGGATCGAGCAACTTGGGCGGAAGCGCTCCTGAGCGAGCACCAGTTCACCCTTCTACTGAAAGGTGCTCGCACTCTAATCATGTCGCCGGGGAAAGATGTCGAATACAATACGACCGGCCATCCTGGCATGGCATCCGGCGGGATGGGCGATGTTCTCTCCGGATTGTGTGGAGCGCTCGTCGGTCAGGGATGTAGTCTACACGATGCAGGATGCTTGGGCAGTTGGCTTCTCGGGCGAGCCGCAGAACTCGCCCTGCTGAACGGTATAGCACCCGAGTCGATCAGCGCTCCTGTGCTTGCTGAATCCCTGGGGCAGGCGATGCGAGCCTTAGCGAATCCGGATTCTCCCTGAGCGAAACAATCGGTTTCGGAGCAAGAAGTTGAAAAGGTGCCCAAGGCAGGTTGCGGACTACCCAGTAGGACATCAGCACGGCAATAATGATCCAAGTGTCACGCTCTCTCCAGTGAAACCGCAGTGGACGAAGCCAACCAGGGGCAGCCCAATGGAGCCAGGTACGGGCGAAGAGGATTCCCAGAAAAGGTAGAGAAAGTACGAAGAGAGCGTTCTGTCGCAATGCTCCGGCCAGGTCCGCGTGCAATAGTGCATACGCCGCTCGCGTATTGCCACAGCCCGGGCAGTGAAGCCCGGTGAGTTCGTGAAACATGCAGTGAGGCAGCCAAATCGGGGGATGCCCGAGATCGCTGCCCCGTAAGGCGAGCGCCAGACTGGCGAGCGCGACAAGCGCCACCAACGAGACGATCACTCGTCCCCGCCTAAAAGTCATCACTGAACAGTTGTTCCGATGCCTTCTTGTATTCCCTGCATTACACCACTCGAAACAGCGATAATCTGAAGTGTGATGATAATCAGATTGATCACTAGTCCAAGAGCAAGTGCTATGATGCACCATAATTTCGCTTTCTTCGAATATGCCTCAGCTCCTGCAAGGTCACCCAAAGCGAAGGTGGAATTCACTTTGGTACTAAAAATGATCGCAGGGATTCCAAGAGGCAAACAGCAAAGGAGCGTTACGACAATCGACTGCCAGAGATAATTCGGCGGAGGAGTGCCCCCCGGAATCGTGGAAGGAGAAGAATATCCAGAAGGAGGCGCGTAGGACGTCGGCGGAGTGTACTGCGGTTCTGATGAAATCGGAGGAGAATAAGAAGGCGGTGTCGACGATGGGGTAGATGGCGATGTCGCCGGGGGAAAATCATCGACTAGAGTCGGAGTAGCACTCGGCGTGCTCGGCCCAGAAGTAGCCGAGATGTCTGGGCCTGACATGATGGATGCAAAAGCGGCGACTTTTAAAATCGGTGTCCACTCGCTCATAGACTCACACCAGACGAGATCTGATCCCTTCACTGTTCCGGTGCGATAGAGATTGGCGAGCTGATCCTCTGAGACGGGGCCGTGCTGTTGATTATTTTCCGAGTAATACCAGTCCATGATGGAGAGAATTGGGGATCGTGAGAGTTTGTATTTCTGAGTTTGACATTTCGCGCTGCCTTAAGCCCCGTGCAGGGGATGGATCTGGTTCAGAATGGCGTTCTGCTCCCGATGCATCACCTCACGATCTGACTCATCAGCATCTGTGTGTCCGTTGAGATGCAGTAATCCGTGCAAAATGTAAAGCAAAGTTTCGCGCTCGACAGAATTTCCGTGTGCCAATCCCTCTCTTCGAGCAGTCTCTACACTCACTAGAATCTCTCCATGCTGAAAGGTGATCACATCCGTCGGCGTCGGATCACCCATAAATTCGTCGTGAATTCGAGCAATCTCCGCATCATTTACCAAGCTGATTTCTACACACGTCAACTCCGCCAGAGGCGCATCCCCTGCCCCGATCGCAATGAGACAAAGAGGAAACGCCATTTCAACAAAGCCCCGCAGTCGATCCTCGTCGATTTCGGTATCTTCCTCGTGAACGTAGAGAAGAATCTGGGGTAGAGCACTCATCCGCGATTCGTAGCGTTCTCGATAGAACCACGACTGAGCACCGTAGTGCCGCCCCCTTCCGCGATGGAAGCTTTTTTCGCCTTCAGCTTTGCTGTATCTCCACTTAATTCCTCGATCTTCGGATAGGCGATGCGGGCGTGCATCATACTCCGCAGAGTCGAAGCGAAGCTGTTCCTGATCGTCGCCAAGTCTGCGAGCGTCAGAGCCGCATCGTCGAGCTGACCATCATTCAGTCGATCCCGAAAAATTGAATCAATCAGTTCATCGATTTTCTTCGGTGTCGGCTTCTGCAGGCTGCGCGAGGCACTCTCCACAGAGTCCGCCAGACTAATGATCGCGCTCTCTCGCGTTCGAGGCTTCGGCCCGGCGTAACGGAAACTGTCCTCTTTTACCTCGGGGATATCATCCTCGTGCGCGATTCCCTCTTCAGCCTGCTTTTCTGCCTCTTCCCGCAATTTAATCGCCCGATGGTAAAACACGCGCACGAGAGAAGTCCCGTGATGCTCACGAATGACGTTTACGATCTCGGAATTCAACTTGTACTTAATCGCTAAATCCTCACCATCCTTCACATGAGACATGACCACCAAGGCGCTCATCGTCGGAGTCAGATCATCATGCGGATTATGACCTTCGCCGATATTTTCAATAAAGTAGCCCGGCTTTTTCAACTTTC
The DNA here is from genome assembly GCA_039806885.1 of Verrucomicrobiales bacterium. GTDB lineage: Bacteria > Verrucomicrobiota > Verrucomicrobiia > Verrucomicrobiales > DEV007 > Arctic95D-9. The sequence goes on along the minus strand of JBDHQE010000074.1, from coordinate 11,265 downwards.
CGATGTCGTGAAAGTAAGAGCACACTCGACACATGATCGCATTGGCTCCCACCGCCTTCGCTGCCGTTTCTGCTATAGTAGCGACAGTTACGCTGTGATGAAAAGTTCCCGGAGCCTCCATGGTCAGTTGCTGGAGAAGCGGATGACTCAAGTCTGCCAACTCGATCCATGAGACATTGGTTGTAATCCGGAACGCCCCCTCCGCTAAGGGGAGCAGACCACTGACTAAAACTGCGGTCAGAGTGGACAAAAGAATCGCTGAGAGAACTTGTCGGATCAGCATAGTCCACTGCTCGAGCCCCGCATCGAACGAAACCCATTGAATCAACCCAAGAGCCGAGGCCAAAATGGCACAGGCGAGTCCTGAATACACGCCGGCCATCACCAGACGGCTTCGGCGACACACTCGATCCGTAAGAAATACCGCAACAAAGCCGCACAACATCGAAAAAATTACGAAATGAAAAGCTTCACCCTTTTCCACCGTCATCGCTCCAAACAGGCTCGCATACACCACCGCAAAGGTTCCGAGCTGACGTCCTACCAACAGTGAGATCAGAATCGGAGCGAAGATATATGGCTCTACGAGAAAACGGAACCCACCCGCCGGGGCAAAGGTCATCGCGATGTGCTCACTCAACTTCATCAGCATTAGCTGAATGACGATCACCATTAGGACGAGCAGAATTCGCGAATTCTGGTGAAAGCTCTTCGACAGGCTCACATGCCAATGAACGGCGAGAATTAAGGATACGACGACTACGACGACAGTTGTCTGAAGAGGCTTCCCAGAAAAAACCGATCCTGGGCTGGACGAAAAGACGATCCACCCGGATAAGATGGCCGCAAAGCTCACGAAAAGGAGCGCACTGATTCTTCCTCCCGTCCGTAGCATTTCCTGCCACGCAGCATCGCTCAATTTACGCCTCTTCTGGCCGCTGGAAAATCCGCGGCTTTGAAGGCGTTTCTGTGAAAGAAAGTGAAACATGGCTTTACCAACGGCGTATTCCTCAAAGGTCTAACGAAGGCGAGGTCTACCTCGCTCTATTGTCACCTGAATTTCATTTCCGACAAGCAAAATCGACAGTTCCAACTGTTCATAGAATCAGCATACAATCCCCATAGCTATAAAATCGGTATTTCTGTCGCACCGCCTCCTGATAGGCATGCAGAACGAACTCCCGATCCGCGAAGGCACTCACCAGCATGATCAGCGTCGAGCAAGGGAGGTGAAAATTCGTCAGGAGCGCGTCGACCATCTGAAAACGATAGGGCGGATATATGAAAATGTTCGTTTCTCCCGTATGGGGCCAGAGAGAGCCGCCTCCATCCTTGGCTGACGCTTCCAGCACACGCACCACGGTAGTCCCGACCGCAATGACTCGATTGGCAGTCGCGATCTGATCGACAGCCTCCGCCCCGAGTGCATAGTGCTCGGTATGCATCGGGTGATCCTCCAGTTTCTCAGTGGAAACCGGACGAAATGTCCCGACTCCGACATGGAGCGTGACGAAAGTGTGCGACAGCGAGTTCAGCATCTCCTGTGAGAAATGTAACCCGGCAGTCGGAGCCGCGATCGCGCCGCGCTCCTGTGCGAACACCGTCTGGTAGCGCTCCGCATCCGAGGCATCGTCTGGTCGATCAATATAGGGTGGCAGTGCCAGATGACCATACGTGGATTCATCAGGCGCACGGTCGAACTCGATGATCCGCTCTCCGCTCTCTGGACACACCGAGATCACCGTACCGAGGCAACCGCCTACTTTCACGACATGCCCTCGCTTAAATCGTTTTCCCGGACGCACGAGACATTTCCATGTTCGTTCATTCAGGGCTTCTACTCTCAGAATTTCACGTCCTCCCTCTTCCGGGAAAAATCGCGCGGCGACCACTCGCGTGTTATTGAGCACGAGGAGATCATCCGCAGCGAGGTACTCCGGCAGATCGCAAAACATTCTGTGCTGGATCGATCTCGAAGCGCGGTCTAGCACCATCATCCGAGACTTACCTCTCGTCTCCGGGGGATGCTGCGCAATGAGCTCCGCAGGCAGATCGTAATCGAAATCGGAAGTCTGCATGAATTTCAGCGAATCTCCTGTCGGATATCTACCGGTCGGGATACAGAACGCAGTTGCACCTCTGCCTCGCGCTCCTGACCCAACCAATCGAGCAGAATAGCGATCCGATCTCCGCTCGACAAGAGTCGAGTCACCACAGTTTTTAAACCTTTCATTGCACCTTCCGTGACCACGACCTCGTCTCCTGGTGAGATCTCCGGGCGGATCACGCGGACTGACCCATCTTCGTCGGGAAACTCCTCTCGCAGTTCGGAGATGTAATCGGAATGAATCTGAGGATAGAAATTCGCGAATCGTAGAACACCTGAAACGCTAGGTGAGGCATTCACAGCACGTAAATCCCTCTCCAGATCGAAATATGCGAAGAAATACCCAGGGAAGAGAGCCTCTACGAACCAGACCTTCCCTCGAAGCGTCGGTTTCTCGAAGCGAATGCGTGGACAGAACACCTGCTCGACATGCGCAAACTGCTGCACACTGCGGGCAGCGATGTGCTCACCCTTGGGGCGGGTTCGCACACAGTACCAGCCAGTGAGGAGGCCGGATTCCGAGAGAGAGATAGACGATTCTTTCATCAGTAGAAAAATGAGCGCGGGAGAAAGGGAGCGGTCCGAGAGACTTTCGTCAACTCAATGCGCAGAATCTCCACCCTCCTTCACCGTCACCGCATTCCTACGGCGACTCCATTTTCATCCGCCTCTTTGAGGAAGTTCTCAATCGTTTGATCTCTGGGAATCCCCAGATCGACAGCTCTATGGTAGTGCTTACTCACCTCCGGCACGTTGGGCTGATCCTTCCGCGCATAGAGAACCGCCAGATTAAAGTGGGCATCTCCATATTGCGGATCGATGGATACCGCATTGACGAAGGCCCGTTCTGCACGATCGACCCATCCCTTGCGACTGGAAATAACGCCGATGCAATTGTGAGCCTTCGCATTCTGCGGATCGAAATTCAGGCCGCGCTCTAGCTTCTCAAGCGCCTGATCCATCTTGTCTTGCAAAAAATACGCCCTCCCTAGCAGGTAGTTTGCCAGCCCTGATTTCTCATCAATGGCGAGCGCCTTCTCCAGATAATGTTCTGCTTCGGAATAATTCTTCATTGCCAGCTTCAGAACACCCAGATTGCACAGACAGGGAACACTCTGAGGCATGTAGTGCAAATAATCCAAGAATCCCGCCTCAGCTTCTGCATAGCGGCCTTCATTGAAATCGAGACGTGCTGCCTTTTCGAGCTGAGTCAGCTCGACCGATAGTTTCTTTCGCTCGACAAAGCCATCCTGGGCGGCGGTGCGATCTCCCGGCTTTTTCCCGGCGGCGACCAGAGTGGCGCTCATGAAAGCAGCGGCACCGACCGCAGCCGCGCTGCGTGGAGTCTTCGCAGACTCATCGCTCTTCGTATCCGTTGCTCCCTCGGCGGCGGCAATGATTTCCTCGAACTGAGGATTACGAAAAAGAGCTTTCTCTTCGGGACTCAGCTGGGATCCTTTCGCAAGGTCATCCACCAGATTCAACAGAGCATCTGAACGTGCCCCGACGCGATCAAGCTGAGCCAAAAGCAACTCCTTCGCCTGCTTCATCTGCGCCTGGCGACGCAGTTGCTTCATCACGATGGATCGCAGCAATTCGTTCTCTTGACGCTCAGCAGGTGTCGCATTGGCCAGAGCGGCCTTGTCTTCTGCAGAAAGACCGTCAGACAGCAGTTCCAGCTTGCGCTGAAGATCGTCGATGCTCTGCTGGTGGCGAGCGTTCTCGGTGACGAGTTGATCGCGCTCCAGCTTGATCCGTGTAATCTCACTCTTGAGCAACGCGATATCTTGATCCTTGCCCTTGTTCAGTTCGGACAGACTCGTGGCGAGCTGCTCTGCCCGATCCAATTGCTCGGTAAGGGCGCGATTGCGATCCATCAGTTCCTTCAGCGCCTTACCAGATCCACCTTCGCCCTGAACGACTTCCACCAAGTTATCTCGCTCGCGCTCCACTTCGGCGATCCGACTCCGCAACTTAGTCATCTCCTGTTGAGACTGCTCTAGCGAGGAGACCAGCTTTTCATTGCGCTTGGTTGCCTCCTCGAGCTGTGCAGTGGCGTCTCCCAACAGCCCCTTGAGTTGTGCGATCTTTTCTTGGGCATCTTCGCTCTCTGGAGAATTTTCCCAAGCAGTCTTCTGCCTCAGTAGCTCGTCGCGATTCGACTTCGCCAGCACAAGCTCCGCCGTCACCTGTTGCAGACTCTGCTCGCGCTGCTGTAGACTATTCCGCAACTTCTGATTCTCCCCATTGAGCCAAGCGATCAGAGAGTCCTTATTCGTCAGCTCTTCATGGAGCGAACTAGCGATCGCTCCCACCGTAGATCCTCCAGAGATTTCCACACGCGGCATTCCTGGCGGCGTGGGCGATATCGAATTCGCCTGCACCTCATCTCCCCAGCTGGGTAGACCGAATTCGGTATCCGTACCGCTCAGCGTCTCCGACTCAGGATTGGAAGCAAAACTCGGCTCTGATTCCGAGAACGGAGGTGGGCTGATCCGATTCGTCGCAGTGGATACCACAGGCCGATTCTGCGCTGGAGCCGCCGAGCCAGCAATCGCTGGAGCCGCCGAGCCAGCCGGGGCAGATCTGGCTGACATCACTCGTTTAATCTCCACTCGCTTCTCCTCGATCAACTCGCGGCGATAGCGAACGATCTCCGGCTGGAAGTCAGGATAACGCTGAGCCAAATGATCAAAGAGCGGCTTCGCTTCGGTGTACTTATTCAGCGATTCCAAGAGCTTTCCCTTTTGCTCCAACTCTCCGGCAGCTTGGACCAAAATATAGCCACGATACCACATATCGTTCGGGTTCAACTCCTCCTGCGCTCGAATGCGATCAAAAGATGCGAGGAAGGAAAATAGAAGCACCCAGACGACATGCGCGAACATAAACGCGCACGGACTCTTTCGAAGGCCGTCTCTGGGTTTCATGAATCTGTCGTGTTTCTTGTCGGGGCACACTGTTGCGCTCCCATCGGAATGATGCAGCCAATTTCCGACGGAGCCAAGCAGAAAATGCGACCGTCGAAGCCTTCGCTTCTGATCAAAATGTTTAGTAAAAGCTGCTTCGGAACCCATGAATGAAGAAGAACGGGCGATATCTTCTGATAAAATTCACAAAAACTTAAATCAAATTTTAAAAAAATCATCTGAACTTATCATCGAATTAACTCTTTTACTGGTTCCCGCCATTGCCTGACACGACAATCCCACGTCGTTCTGTGCCCAGAGATGTATCGGCCTCTGCTGGCAACTTTTGTCGGGAGAGTGGGATCGCTTTTTGACAATTCGCCTGTAAGGAGTTCTGGTATAAGAGCGACCCATGCTTACCGTTTTTCGGTCGAATTCATACAATCTCTAACCAATTACTACTTTTATGGCATACGAACTCCCCTCTCTTCCCTACGCAAATAACGCGCTTGAGCCTCACATCGACGCGAAAACGATGGAAATCCATCACGGGAAACACCACGCCGGATATGTGGCGAACTTGAACAAGGCGCTCGAAGGTCAAGAGGCGCTGGCTGCCCAGTCAGTGGAAGACCTGATCTCGAACTTGGATACCGTGCCAGAGAACGTTCGTGGAGCCGTTCGCAATAATGGAGGCGGCCATGCGAATCACTCTCTCTTCTGGAGCATCATGGGGCCAAATGCGGGAGGGGCACCCTCGGGCGATCTCGCAGCAGCGATTGACGCCGCCTTCGGATCGTTTTCGGCATTTCAAGATGCATTCAAAGCAGCCGCGCTGACTCGTTTCGGTTCCGGATGGGCTTGGCTCGTAGTCAAGTCCGATGGTTCCGTCGCTGTCACGAGTACCGCGAATCAGGACAATCCGCTCATGGGTCACGTCACCGATCAGGGATGTGAAGGTTGCACCCCGATTCTCGGAATCGACGTCTGGGAACACGCCTATTACCTCAATTATCAGAATCGCCGCGCCGATTATATCGGAGCCTTCTGGAACGTCGTCAACTGGGATGCTGTCGCTGCACGCTACGCCGCTGCAAAAGCGAAATAATTCTGCGGAGCATCTCCGGTAAAAAGTCCGATATTCTCACTCGAGCGGGCCAGGAATCCTGGTCCGCTTTTTTATTGATACAGCCCACCCAAAGAGCCGTTCTTTTCTTGCCTGATAAGAGTTTCGTCATACTTTGACGAGTGGTCAGAACTCCCATGTTTACCGATCCGCCTGCTTCACTCCCTGATTGGCTAACTCTGTCTCCTGAGCTAGCAGCCCTTACCACAGCCCATTCCGGTCGACAGCGCTGTCTTTCTGCAGGCGACCAGATCCTGCTGATCGTCCACGAAGTTCCAGATGCCGAGGTCCATACCCGAATCCCACGATATTTCCTACGCCTGCAAAACGGCGAATGGGTGAATGAATCAGGGAGCGGTCTCTCAGCGCTCGCCGAACTACTGGATCGTTATCAGACCACGATTGATCGCTGCGATGAAGAAATCGACGATGCAGAATCTGCCGCACGCATTTTCGAGCTGATTCGTCAAGCCGGTGCCATTGCTCGCGCTGCACGTAGCCTGAATGCAGCCATCCAGGAAGCCGTCTTGCTATCTCAGCATAACCGAGCGCTCATTGTGGCACTCGACCGCAGTCATGAAATCGTTCGTGCCGGGGAAATCCTGAGTCAGGACGTACGACTAGCACTCGAAATCTGGCAGGCAAAGAGAGGCGAGGAGCACCAGGACACGGCGGAACGCCTAAACATCATTGCCGGATTCTTTCTTCCCATCGTCGCCATGAGCGGACTCCTCGGAATGAACGTAGATATCCCTCCTTTTCTGCAGCGTATGTTCTGGGTCATCATGATCAGCGGAGCAGTTCTCGGAGCAATTCTACTCCGCTACTCTCGTCCGAAAATTGATCAATAAATCAGCAATGAAATCTTCCTTATGGCTGCCTGCTTTATGCGCCTTGCTTGCCGCAAACACCGTCGCTGATAATCGCAGTGACTCAATCAAACCCGACTTGCACCTCGATCTGAAAGTCGATTGCGGAGCGAGCGGCGATGGGCTGAGCAACGACACCGATGCGTTCCAGAAAGCCTCCCAACTGCTGCAGGAAGCTGGAGGGGGGACTCTTTTTATCCCCGAAGGCACCTATCTCGTCGGTCGCCAGTCACACGTTGACGGGGAAACTCCCTATTACAAATCCGACCCGATCTTCAGTGTCACCAATATCAATGGACTCAAAATCTACGGGAAAGGAGCTGTGATTCGCCTCGCAGACGGACTTCGCTACGGAACTTTCGACAAGGCAACAGGTGAGACTTTTCATCCCAAAATGCCTTTTACCGATCGTCAGTACAGAGTGGGCGACATGCCGATTTTTAATATCCGGGAGAGCCAAAACATCGAAATTCGCGATCTAGAAATCGACGGTAACTCTCCGAATCTAATTCTCGGAGGGACTTGGGGTGACAAAGGGCGACAGATCCAAGCGACGGGAATCTTATTACTGAAAAGTCGCAATGTCGTGATCCATGGCGTTTATTCGCACCATAATGCGCTCGATGGAATCGCCTTCGGATTCAGCGGACTGAAGGAGGGAGACGATCCAACTCCCTGCACCATCGAGGACTGTCGCTTCGATTACAATGGCCGTCAGGGATTCTCCTGGGTGGGTGGAATCGGTCTCAAAGTGTATCGATCTAGCTTTAACCACACAGGAAAAGCGATCAACAAAGGTGACGATGCGCCCCTGTCCTCGGCCCCCGCTGCCGGTCTCGATATCGAAGCCGAGGTCTCTGTCATCCGTGACGGGCGATTCGAGGACTGCGAGTTCATCGACAATACAGGATGCGGAATGGTAGCGGACTCAGGCGATGGAGGTTACACGACGTTTAAGAACTGCACTTTTCAGGGAACGACGAACTGGAGTATCTGGCCGAACAAGCCTGGACTGAAGTTTTTCGACTGCAAAATCTATGGGAGTGCAGTTCATGGAGTCGGTTCAGCGAATCCCGACTTGGCCACGCAGTGGACGCGATGTGAGTTCGAGGACAGACCGTGGACGGACGGCTCAGTGTATCGGCGTGGCTACTTACTGCAAGTCAACGGGCATCTGGGGAATCTCGCGATTCGCGATTGTAACTTCGTCGCGCATGAGCTGCGCAGTCTGTGGATCAGCAACGGCAAGGACGAAAAGAACCCAGTCATCCTAGAAGGGTCCACCATCACCCACCGATACGGCGGACTGAAAGAGCACGAGTTTCAGGCTCTGTTTCGCTACACTCGCGTCACCGATTGTCGATTTTTAGAAAAGTTCGCTCCTGATGATGCGGAGGCTGCTGGAAAAGCCTGGTCCATCGTCGCCGAAGGAGTCGAGATGGATGAGAGCGCCCCGATTTTCGTGGAAGGCCCCCAGATCAAATGGGGAACTTGGCGTGATAGTGGTAGGACGGGTATTCTGAAACTGAAATAGGCCGATCAATCGATTCCTGTATTATCGATCAGACGCGTCTTACCAAAAAAGGCTGCGCTAATCAGGCGAGGATTCGTTTCAGAAAGCGTATCCAGTGGCTCTAGCGACTCAGCATCGACTACCTCGAAATAGTCGAGCCGTGCGAGCGTGGCTGCGGAAAACGCATCCCCAAACACTCGTTTCGCCTCCTCAGCCGTCGTAATCCTGCCAGAAGAGATCCCCTCCGCCGTCGTAATCAGCGACTGATGTAAAAGCAGAGCCTGGGCGCGTTCTGCAGACGAGAGATAGACATTGCGCGAACTGAGCGCCAGCCCGTCCGCCTCACGAACTGTGGGAACGCCGACGATCCTAATCGGGAAATCCAGATCGCGAACCATGCGCCGTATCACGGCGAGCTGCTGATAGTCCTTTTCTCCGAACACCGCCAAGTCTGGCTGTACCAAAAGGAACAGCTTAGCCACGACAGTACAGACCCCGTCGAAGTGGCCAGGACGACTCGCTCCGCAGAGCCGGTTCGATAGGCGGTTCTCAGATACGATTACCGAACGATCCGGCGCATACATTTCAGCGACATTCGGCACGAATACCGCGTCCACTCCATGTTCCTGACACTGTGCCAAATCGGCATCCAGTGTGCGTGGGTAAGAGTCGAGATCCTCTGAAGGACCAAATTGGATGGGATTAACGAAAATCGTCGCCACCACAGTGCCTTCACCTGATCGAACCCTCTTGCGTGCAACATCGAACAGGGTTGTATGCCCTCGATGTAGGGCCCCCATAGTGGGAACGAGCGCACAAGGCGACTCGTCACGCGAGGCAGCCCACGCACGCAGATCAGCTTTGGATCGGAGGAGTTCCATCACAGCAGAGCTTCGCCAAGAAGACGGCGATCACGATCCGGGAATGCAGATCAGATTCGTGTCTGTCCGCACGTAGAGGGAGTTATTTGCCACCGCAGGCGTCGCGCTGTCCCCATCACCGAGCTTACTGCGACCGAGGATCTCGAATTTATCACCCGGTTTCAGCACGACCAACTCCCCTTCCCGACTCATCGAGAAGATTTTCCCATCTGCCAGAATGAGCGAGGCGAAAAAGTTTCCCCCGACTCGCTCCCGATAGATTTCCTTTCCTGTGGATGCGTCCAAACAGGTGAAGATCCCCGAATCGATCATCATGTAGAGTTTCCCCTCATAGTAAAGTGGCGTCGGGACATAGCTCAATCCGTCGGCCTTCCCCAGACTATACAGGATTTCCGGTTCCCCATTCGCCTTCGGTCGCAAGGCGGTCGCCTCCTTCCCTTGCGATCCGGAGCCGTAGCACGCGAAGAGCAGCCCACCGCCCGATGCCATGGAACCTACACTGCGAAATTTATACTCCCCATTAAAAGCCCATAGCACCTTTCCCGTCTTCGGATCGAGTCCCTTCCACCCGTCATTGGTCTGGGACAAAACTACCACCGGCTTCCCCTCCATCTGCATCGTTACGGGTGTGCTGTATGCAGTAATGTGCGCTGCCGGGCTTTCTTTGTCCACGCGATCCAATTCCCACAGAGTCTTGCCCGTCGCAGGATCGAGCCCGAACACCTGACTCATCTTTTTGGCTACGGAATCAGTGTGTAGGATTAATACTCCCTCGACCAGAATCGGCGATGCTCCAAATCCATGATCAGCTGTGAAATCTGGCCATTCACGTCGCCACTGCAGTTTCCCATCGTGCCCCAGAGCCACCGCCTCGGTCTTCGTTCCGGAGGCCCAGGCCACATAGACACGATCCGCATCCACCGTCGGCGAAGCGGACGCAAAAGTGTTGAACTTGTGGATGTGGAGAGTCTCTCCTGGCACTGTCCAGGTCCAGAGAGTCGATCCATTCGTCGCATCGAAGCATTGCACCCGGCGATCTGAGCCATCCTCGGCGGCCAGAGTGAGAAAAATCTTTTTTCCCCACAGAACGGGTGAAGAATGCCCAATACCGTCGAGCTTTACCGACCAGGCATAGTCGGCCTCGCTCAGTTCCGTCTTGAATCCCGTCAGCTTTCCAATTCCGCTCCCATCGGGGCCGCGAAAACGAGTCCACTCCTGAGCGTCAGAATGACTGCTTAGAGAAAAAATGACAGCGAGAAGAATGATGAGACGCATAATCAGAAGAAGCTTTTGAGAAGGTGCCGAAAGTGCCAAATTACAAGCGGCAACGCAAGCCAAAAGCGAGAGAAGCCGTTCCGGATTCAAGCCTTGAGAAGTTTTATGACCGCGATACGAGTCTCACGCAATTTGAGAATGAAAAAAAATCTGATAAAATTCTCTCAAAACTGATGATTAGATTTGACATCAAGGTCGATCCGAGTCCTTAATCAGGAAAGAATTTTTTAAAAAGTCCATTTTGCCGATGAGTGATTCAGATCTTCCGAAGCCGTCCCATGCGACATCAACTGTTCCTCTAAAAAAGGAAACGGTTCGGATTAGTTTGCGTGCGAACCCTGCCGACGCAGGTCCAGTGGCCCCTAGGAGCGTGACGGCTCCCGTCGCGACTGTTCCACCCCCGCCTTCGGCGCCAGTGCCACCGGCCCCTCCTTCGGCTCCCTCCGTCGGGAGAGCACCTGCTCCGCCAGCGAATGCTCCAGCACCACCCTCTCCGATGGCTCCGGCGAGCACCAAGACGATACCGCTCAGCAAGGTTGATCCGATGGGGCCGACTCAGCCAGTCCCAACAGCTCCACGTGCCAA
>JBDHQE010000073.1:0-15436 GCA_039806885.1 Verrucomicrobiales bacterium | reverse complement strand
CCTCGTCCGAGGATGCCTGTGATCTCGTACTGGGGCAGGAGTGCCTGAAGCTCCTCTGGTAAAGGTGGTTCCCACATGCTGGACATGGGCAATAGGATGATGAAATTGCTTCGGGAAAGCAAGAGGAAAAGAGAGGGGGCCGCTCGCTCAATCGTGTGCCATCGGGATGGGCTTGATTTTCCTCAGGCTCAGTGCATTTAGCACGACGAAAACGCTCGATAGTGCCATGGCTCCGGCGGCGAAGACGGGCGAAATCAAAATGCCCCAGACGGGATACAGCGCCCCGGCGGCTACGGGGATCAGTATGGTATTGTATGCAAAGGCCCAGAAGAGGTTCTGATGGATGTTGGAAATAGTGGATCGAGACAGGGTGATCGCGTCTGCGATGCCGCCGAGCCTGCCGGACATGAGCACGATGTCCGCAGATTCCATGGCGATATCGGTGCCGGTGCCGATCGCGATGCCGACATCGGCGGATGCCAAGGCTGGGGCGTCGTTGATTCCGTCTCCGACGAAGGCGACGGGCCCGTGTGTCTTCTGTAGACGTCTCACTGCTTTCGCCTTCTCCCACGGTAGCACTTGGGCGGCGACATCGTCGATCCCGAGCTGCTCTGCGATGCTTCGGGCCGTCGTTTCGTGGTCTCCGGTGATCATGGCCACCTTGAACTGTCTGCTGTGCAAGAAGTCGATGACATTTCGCGCCTCCGGCTTTGGCGGATCAGAAACTGCCAGGAGAGCCGCCATCTGACCATCGATGAAGGCAAAAAACGGTGATTTTCCTTCGAGCGATAGACGTTTCCTAGATTCCGCAAAGACTTCCGAATTCAAGAGGGTTGAGTCGTCGGAGGTACCCTCTTGACTCATGAGCCGATCATTCCCCACAGCTACGCGGGCGCCGTCCACGGTCCCCTGCACCCCCATGCCAGTGATGGACTCGAACTCGTGGGCAGTGGAGATGGTCAGGCTCTCGTGCTCGGCTGCCTCCACGACAGCTCGGGCGATGGGGTGCTCTGAGCGAGCTTCGACTGCGGCGACGAGCGCGAGTACCTTTCGCCTTTCGAATCCAGGGGCCAGTTCCAGATCGGTCAGAGTCGGTCGTCCTACGGTCAGGGTTCCCGTTTTGTCCAGTGCGATCACTTTGGCGTCTCGCAATCGCTGCAGGGCCTCTCCTTTTCGGAACAGCACGCCCATTTCTGCTCCTCGTCCTGTGCCGACCATGATAGAGGTCGGTGTCGCCAAACCCATGGCGCAAGGGCAGGCGATGATGAGAACGGCTACGGCGTTGACTAGAGCGAGGCTGAGGCCGGAGGATGGACTGAGGATGATCCAGAGGGAAAATGTCACCAGCGCGATCAGCATCACGGCAGGGACGAACCACAGGGTCACTCGATCCACCGCCGCTTGGATGGGTAGTTTCCCGGACTGAGCCTCTTCTACTAGACGAATAATCTGCGCGAGCACGGTCTGGTCCCCCACGGCTGTCACTCTTACTTGGAAGGATCCCTGCTGGTTCACCGTGCCGCCCACGACCCGATCACCGATCTCCTTTTTACCCGGTACGGATTCGCCGGTGATCATGGATTCATCGACGTAGCTCCGTCCTTCGACGATCTGGCCGTCCAAGGGAACGCGCTCGCCGGGGCGCACCTCGATCACGTCACCTAGGGCGAGATCTTCCACAGGCAGATCGATGCGTTTTCCGTCGCGTAGGACATGGGCGACACGCACTTGCAAACCCATCAGACGACGGATGGCGCCCGAGGTGCGGCCTTTTGCACGAGCTTCCAAATAGCGTCCGAGCAGAATCAGCGCGACGATCACGGCTGCTGCCTCGAAATAGACGTGGACTGTCCCTTCTGGCAGGATTTGCGGAGTGAACAGGGCGGCTATGGAATACAGCCACGCTGCCGCTGTGCCCACTGCCACCAGAGAATTCATGTCGGGTGCCAGTCGCAGCAGGGCAGGAAAACCTTTTTGGTAAAAGCGGCGTCCGGGGAGGGCCAGCACCAGTGTGGTGAGGACAAACTGCAAGAGCCAGCTATTGTGCGTGCCTATTGTGCTCTCAATCAGGCCGTGAAAACCCGGGATGAGATGCGAGCCCATTTCGAGGAAAAATACGGGGAAGGCGAGAGCGAGCGCCAGCCACAGATCTCGCTTGAGTTGGGCCTCCTCCGCTCCTCGTCGCTGTTCAGCTTCGCCAATGATCGTCGCTCTTTCTGTCGTGAGCGCTCGGGCTTCGTATCCCGCCTTGTGCACGGCAGCGACTAAGGCCTCGGCCTTTGCATGTCCCTTGATCGTCGCTTTTTCCGTCGCCAGATTGACAGAGACTTCGCTTACGCCGTCCACAGATAGCAGCGCTTTTTCGACGTGTCCGACACAGGAGGCGCAGCTCATACCACTGACGGCCAGCTCGATCTCGCAGGCGCGGGGAGCAGAGTCGATCAAGCGAGCCGGATAGCCTGCTCTGCTGACGGCTGCGATCAGACTTTCTGGTGTGGCGGTGCTAGTCACGGTCGCTCGTTCAGTTGCCAGATTAACCGACGCTTCGATAACTCCCGGCACTGCTCGCAGAGCCTTCTCGACATGAGCGACACAGGAGGCGCAACTCATTTCACTGACTGCGAGTTGGATCGTCGCGACGGGAACCCCTTGGCGATTCTCAGAGTCAATGTCAGAACCGTTTCCGGGGGCAGAGCTATTCATGATTTCGACTGAGATCACGCTACCACGGATGGGAGAAAGTTTTCGTAAAAAGGCATAAAAAACCTATATGAGCAGAAAAAGCAGGCAGTTTCCCGTTGCGAGTGGTGCTGGCTTGTGCGATGCAGCGAGCATGAGTGAATTTCAAGATCGAGTCGTCGTGGTGACTGGTGCGGGGCGGGGAATCGGGAAGGCGATTGCCAAAGGCTTCGTCGAGCGTGGAGCGAAGGTCGCCGTCGCCAGTCGAACGGAAGCGAACGCGATGGCAACAGCGGCCGAGCTTTCCGCGATGGGGCCGGGTTTGGCGAAAGGATACGCGGTGGATGTGGCTGACCATGCAGCGATGCTAGAATTCGGAAAGCAGGTCGCATCGGATCTCGGTGCGGTCAGCATTCTGGTGAATAATGCAGGTGTGACACGCGACGGGCTGGCCCTCCGGATGGGAGAAGAAGATTGGGACACAGTGCTCGACACGAATCTGAAGGGTGCCTTCAATGCGGTGAAAGCCTTTCAGCGATCTCTGCTAAAAGCTGCGGACGCACGTATTATCAACATCGCTTCTGTGATCGGCCTGATGGGCAATGCTGGACAATGCAACTATGCGGCGAGCAAGGCGGGCCTGATCGGTCTGACCAAGGCGCTGGCCAAGGAGTTCGCTTCGAGGAAAGTCTGCGTCAATGCCGTGGCCCCCGGTTTCATCATCACCGACATGACGGGTGATCTGACAGAGGAAATGCAGGAGGGAATTCGGGCGACGATTCCTTTGGGCCATTTTGGCGAAGCCGATGACATTGCGCAGACAGTGCTCTTCCTCGCCGGTCCTGGTGGACGCTACATTACCGGGCAAGTGCTGGTGGTGGACGGCGGCATGGTGATGTGAGTCGCTGGGTGAGTTGACTTTTCAGCCGTATCTCTCGATCCCAATGAGTGAAAAAATGAATGCTGCAGTGTCGTATCCGGAAGATTTCGTCGCGACGGCGACGGAAGCCATCGCGAGTCGGATTCTGGCAAAGCAGGCGAGCGGGGGTGTATTCCGCCTGTCTCTGTGTGGTGGATCGACTCCCGCTCCTGTTTATCGGGCGCTGGCGACTTGGTCTGGGATCGACTGGGAGCGCGTCATGCTGACTTTTGGCGATGAGCGAACCGTAGGACCTGAAGATCCGCAGAGCAATTACCGCATGGTGAAGGAGAATCTGCTCGACGCCTCTGGAATCCCCACGACGAATGTGCTGCGCATCCTAGGCGAGTTGAAGCCCGACGATGCGGCGACGCGCTGTGAGACTCATCTCCGCAAGCTGGCGAAAATCGCGGGCGAGTCGGTGTTCGTCCACGACTTGATCCTGTTGGGGATGGGAGACGACGGACACACTGCATCGCTCTTTCCAGGCACGCAGGCGCTGCAGGAAACCGAACGCTGGGTCGTGGCGAATGAGGTGCCGCAATTGAATACCCAACGCATCACCTTCACCTATCCACTGATCGCAGCGGCGAAAGAAGTGCTGTTCCTCGTCAACGGCGCTGCGAAGCATGATCGAGCAAAAGAAGTCCTCGCGGGCGATCCCGCATTCCCTGCCAGCGCCATCCGCGCTGGACGCGTGGAATGGTTGATCGGAGGGTAATGCAGGATTTTTGCCCATCGTAGGGCGAAACTCAAAAGATACTCCGACGAGCTCTCGTACAGAAAACTGATAGAGGTTTTTGCCTGAGCGGTGAGGTGTCAGTCGGTCGAGGCAGCTCACACGGTGCGACTGGGTACGAAGACCCATTCCATTCCGGCCGCCTCAGCGGCTTCGATTCCCGGTCGACCATCTTCGAATACGAGACATTGATTTGCGTCCACCTTCATTCGCTCTGCTGCCAGCAGGAACATATCCGGCGCGGGCTTCCCTTGCTGCACATCCGCTGGGGTAATCACTATGTCGAAGAGCGAGAGCAATCCGGTCACTTCCAGCGATGGAAGCACGATCGCGAGATCGCTACCCGATGCCACGGAGATGGGGCGACTCTCTGCATGAAAGCGTCGAGCGATATTCGCGACTGCCGCGACGGGTTCCAACTCACTCAAATGACGCATGTACCACTCCAGCTTGAACGCATGAACCGAATCGGGATCGATGGAGGCTCCGTAGCGTTCATTCAGGCTCTGCACTGTCACCCGATCAGGAACTCCAGCGCTGGCATAGAATTCATCCTCTGTCCACTGCCATGGAGTTTTGTGATGAGCAAAACTCGCCATCCATGCGCGGAAATGCAGTGGCATCGAATCCACTAGCGTACCGTCGCAGTCAAAAATATAGCCACCGAATTCCCGCTCGGGGAGACGAAGTTGCATGAAACGATTCAGTGAGCTCTAGTTCGCGCTCGTCGAAGTCGCCTTATTGGAGGATTCCGCAGGCAGTGCTTCGATCACGCTACCGCTTTCACCGCCGCTCTTGTGTGAAGTGAAGAGTCCGAGAATCTTTCCTCCCAGCGTCTTGCCTGCTTCCTCGGATTCGATTCCGGCGAGAGCTTCGGACTTCGCCTTTTCCCACGCAGGAGCAAAACCCGGAGCAGCGATCATCATCGATTTTTCAGCCCGAGCATAGATTTCCAATTCTCTCGTGAGTGCCGCAGGGCTTCCGCTCACCGCCTGAAGTTCTTTGACTTTGATCCGCAGGTTCTCGTTCTGCTGCTTTAAAGATTCTTTTTCCTTCTTCAGGTCGGCAAGATTATCTGCTTCGATCTCCAGTTTGTCGGAGATATGTCCCTTCAGCTTTTTCAGTTCACGCTTCGTCTTCCAGTGTGACTGCATCGACAGAACACAGAAAACGAATCCGAGAATAAAGCCCCAGAAAAACCAATGAGTGAGAACCGCCTTTACGAATTCCATAAGGCGTAACGGTAAGACCGAACCGCGTCCTGTAAACAGAAGATGAAAGCTCGTCCCGAAAATTCCTAAGTTCTGTGGTGAGAAGATTTTCTGAGCACCCATCAATTCATTTGCAATGCCCACCAATCTGCGGGTTCATTTCCCACCGATGGAAGAAAACCCCTTTCGCGAAGCTGATCTGAGCATTCGCAATTATCCTGAACCCTGCATCCTCGTCATCTTCGGAGCGACGGGCGATCTGACGCACCGTAAACTCGTCCCCGCTCTGTACAATCTCGCGGCGACGGGCGATCTGCCTGCCGGATTGCGCGTGGTGGGCTTTGCTCGCAGGGAGAAAACAGACGAGGAATTTCGCGCAGATTTGGAAAAACTGAATCGCGAGGTCTCACGCCAGGGACACAATGATGACCTGTGGGCGCAGTTTTCTCAAAGCATTAGCTACCACCAGAGCGAGTTCGGCGATCAGGCGGGCTATCTCAGTTTAAAGAAGAAACTTGATGCGATGGAGAAGGCTGGAGCCAGCCCGAATCGCTTGTTTTACCTCGCCTCTGCTCCGGAATTTTTTGACGATATCCTGCTTCACTTACGTCAGTCAGGCCTGAATCACTCGAAGAACGGATGGGCGCGAGCGGTCGTAGAAAAGCCTTTCGGCACGGATCTGGCGACGGCTCAGCAGTTGAACCAGGTGGTGAATGATACCTTCGCTGAGGCACACACTTACCGCATCGATCACTACCTAGGCAAGGAAACGGCACAGAACATCATGGTGCTGCGCTTCGCGAATCACCTGTTCGAGGTTCTGTGGAGCAATCGCTTCATCGATCACGTCCAGATTACCTGTGCAGAGCACTTGGGGATGGAGGGGGGACGCGGTGGCTACTATGACAAGGCCGGTGCTTTGCGCGACATGGTGCAGAATCACTTGCTGCAACTCCTCAGCCTAGTGGCGATGGAGCCACCTGCCGATTTGTCCGCCGACGGAGTGCGCGACGAAAAGGTAAAAGTACTGAAGTGCTTGCGTGGCTTTCGCAACGTGGAGGATGTGGCGGAGAATGTGGTGCGTGCGCAGTATACCGCCGGGACAGTGAACGGAGTGGAGGTGCCCGGCTATAGGCGTGAGGACAGAGTGAATCCCGGCTCCATGACTGAGAGCTTCGTCGCTCTGCGTGTGATGATCGACAACTGGCGCTGGGCGGGTGTTCCCTTTTATGTTCGCATGGGAAAGCGGCTCGCACGCAAGGGGACGGAGATTTCCATCCACTTCAAACAGGCTCCTCGCGTACTGTTCAATGCCTCGCCTGGGGCAGAGGAATTGCCTGGCAATGTTCTCGTCATCCGCATTCAACCGAATGAGGGAATCTCGCTCGGGATACGCTCCAAACGCCCCGGTCCGGCGGCGATGCTTCAGCCGGTGAAGATGGACTTTCTCTACCAGACCAGTTTCGGCGCGAATAGTCCGGAGGCCTATGAGAGACTGCTGCTCGACGCGATGGCGGGCGATGCGACGCTCTTTGCTCGCAAGGACGAGGTCGAATATGCATGGCGTTACATCGACCAAATTGAAAATGCTTGGCAGAAGTCGACGAATCCACCCAAGATGGCCGAGTATCCCGCCGGATCGTGGGGTCCCCGCGAAGCCGATGAGCTACTCCGTCGCCACGGGCATGAGTGGAGGCGGCTCTGAGCAGCGGAGATGACTGATTGGATAGATTTCTGAAAAATCCGAGGCAAGGTGCTTGACCGGATCGACGGATTTTGACACCCTGCGTTCATGCGGGCTCGGAATCCAGTGCTGAGAATCAGTCGTCAATGCATTGGCCGATCCGCATTCTCCTTACTGGAGTTACTGGCAGTCATCGCGGTGATATCGATGCTGCTGGCTTTGGCAGTGCCGAATATTGTCCCGCTAGCTCCTTCGCGGAGGGCCTCCGCCCATGAACTGACATCATTTCTCATTCGGGCACGAGCCGAGGCAGTCGCGATGGGAGAGGAGCGCGCTGTTGGCTTCACTGGTGAGACATCGACTAGCTTGGCTTTCCGAGCCTATGCGCTTTTTCGTCTCCAAGGCGCGGAAGAGTCGGACGATGGGATCGAAAAGCCCGCCGAGTTCCGCCGTTCTTCAACATGGCGACGACTTCCAGAAGGAACGATCTTCGCGAAGGGGAGGGATCATGATCTCAGCCCCGGAGAGGAGATCAAGACGGTTCACGATTTCCCGTGGCCAGATGGTTTTTCAGTCGCAGCGGGAGACGGAGGGGAGCGCGAGACAATTCCTACGCATTGTCTAATTTTCGGAGCGGACGGAGGCGTGAAGACTCCGGCTTTCGCTGATGCGGATGCGTTGTTGATTGGTATCGCGGAAGGCTATTGCGATTCGAGGACGGGAGAGCGGTTCTTCACGGGGAATCGGATAGGAGCCGATGGGCGACAGTTGGCAGTCGTGACGTGGGTGGAGGTGCTTTGGCACACTGGATTCATTCGTGTTCTCAACGAGGGATGAACTATCGGGCGCGATCAAAGAATCTCGGTTATCGCTGCAGGGGCTACTCTCTCGTGGAGGTCGCGATTGCCACAGGGATTGTTTCGGCAGTGGCATTGCCTCTCTTGGCTCTGTTGGCGAGTAGTCATTCGATGCAGTCTCTTGCTCGCGATCAGGACAACGCAGCCCGGATCGCGATGAAGGCAGTCGAGGGGATCGTCGTCGGGAAAGATGGGACGCTCGAGATCGGGTTTGCGGAAGAGACTTTCATATTGCTGACAAATCCGACGCAGAGAGACTCCAGGGCCTATTTTTCCTTCGATGCAGACGGTTACTTTTTGAATCAGGTCGACGTATCCGCCTGGGAATCGGGAAGTGGTCTCCCTCGTGAGGCTTTTTACCTGCTGCAGATCGAACTGAGCATATCGGAATCGACGAATTCTCTGATGGATGTCAATCTCAGCGTGGCCCAACCAGCGCAAGCCGCTGAAAGCGTGAGAACTGAGGAGCAATTCGTAACTAGGATTCCGGTGCGATGAAGGGGACGAAGCGTTCATGCGAGTCTGTGGCAGGGCAGAAAGGGACGAGTCTCGTCGAACTACTGGCAGCCATGGGAGTTCTCTCGATCCTTATCTACGCTCTTTCGGCCATGCTTTCAGTTGCCCTAGCGTCCTTTCGCAACGGGACAGATGGGAGCGAGTCTTCTTCGGGTGTGAGGTTGATTCTGGAGTGCATGGAGCGGGATCTCAGCGCCCATTGCTCTGTGCGCACCGTCGGAACCGCGAGGCTACCACCAAGAAGTAGTCCGGTACAGCGGGAGTTTTTTGAAAACCGCTTTTTTCTTCCCTTCGAAGTGAATCGCAGGGAAGGAACAGGCTCTCTGAACAAGCGCAGCTTTGCAAATGCGGCTCCGGAGTTTAGTTCGCTCGCTTTTGCGAGAGAAGCCGGTGGGAATACGACCTCAGCGGCGGGGTCTACTGCTCTCGTGGGCTACTACGTGGCGTATGCGAAGAATGATCCAATTCATCCGCAGAGCGCGGCTGGCATGAAGCTGTTTCGCCACTTTCGGCCCGGCGGACATCCATCTGCAGAGGGGTATGCAGATGGGATTCTTCGATTTGTGTCGGGACAAATCAATGATGGATGGGCGGAAAACTCGATGAAGGAAGGGCTACCTCTTGATGGAATAAATCCAGCAGCAGTGCGAAACGGCCATTTTGGAAATGGGGAATTCCCATTTCTATTCTCTCGTCGTTTGGTTCCGGTTGAGGATGCCCGAAAATCGAAGACAGATCGGGTCCGCTCCATCGTTCATCCATGGCCTAATGGAGCGATTTCGGAAAGATTGATCGCCCCACCGCCCGACTTTCATCCTTCGCATGGCTCGACTCAGAACTGGTCTGACCTAGCAAATCCGATTCATGAAACTGTATTTCCGGATGACGTGGTGTGTGAGCGTGTTGTACGATTTGAACTGACCCCCTATCGACGGGTGGAATTGCCGAACGGGAGGACTCGTCTGATCAGCGCGCGGGAACTGAATCGAAATGTAGTGGGCTCGCAGGGAGATGAGTGGCCGGCTCTTATCGCTCCAGATGTCATTGACCTGGTGATCGGCACGATCTCTGAGGAAATCGCTGCAAGTCTAACGCGATACGAAGACTGGATCGTCGATTGGGCAAAGGCAGATGCAGGAGGTCTCAACCCGACAGAGGAACGCATTGTACGAAACTGTCGCGAAAAGAGGATGCGTCTCACCTTACCGAAAAGGATTCGATGAGAAAGGCTCGTAGAACTTCTCCATCTTCTCGCTCCGGCGTAGCGCTGCTCCTGACTCTCATTCTCGTGTCAGCGCTCGCTCTGATCGTGATTTTCCTGCTCTCCCTCTCTCGCAATGAGGTGGAGATCACGAGACCTGTCAGTGCATCTGTGCGAGCTAAGCTAGCGGAGGAAGCTGCCTTTGCCACCGCACTGGCTCGGCTAAGTCCTTTGGTCACAAATGATCATTACTTCGTGACCATGGTACGGGGCGGCCCGGGAGCGATGGGAAAGGATCGCTACACCTTTCTAACGACGCCTTCGCATGAGACCCTCACTCACACGCCGCTATTTGCCGGAGGTAATACTCAGACAAGTGCTATGCCCAATCTCGACGCAATCGAAACGAGCGCCCTCGCTGATCAGTCTCCGGCAGCGCCGGTGGTGGAGTTCCAAGGGAGTACGCGCCGGGATTTGATTGAACTGCCGCCACTCAGTGGACTGGATGCCCAAGGAGCTGTCATCACCGAATTGTCCACTCCGGAACTGGGAATCGAAGAGCTGTCTCCTCCATCGGATTCGCACTCTCCCTGGGGCGCTCGTTTTACCTATTGGATCGAGGATCTCGAAGGCTATCCAAATCGAGATGCCGTCTCTATCGCTTCGAACGAGGCTCCCACGGCTGCGATCATGACCGGATATCGAGCGAGAGATTCTCGTGTGGGAAATTCGAAGGCATTTCCACTATCGTCTACATCGGGGACTTTGTATCGCTTCCCGTCAGTCCTACGAGGACAAAGTTTTACGAATCAGAGCGCTCCGGGATTATCGACTCGCGAGATCGTTCTTCAGTCATGGCCGCTTCCTGCGGATGAGAAGGGAAAGCATCCATTTGATTTCGCGAGCAGCTCTCCTGATGCGAATCGCAGTCGTTTCGCATATGGTTTATCTCCCTATCGAGCGATTCCCATGATTCCTTATGGTCATGGGTATGAAGATGAGGGGAAATCTCGATACAATCTGAATACGCTGGTGGCGGAGAGGGATCTCAAGATCGCCGACCTGATTTCGAGAAACCTTCCGAGATATGAAGACAGAAAGGGAGGCTTCCCGCCGGATGAGAGCTATCTGGGGACACTCGCAGCGAACGTGATCGATTACGTAGACGAGGATGGAAAGCCCTCGTTGCCATCAAATACGAAAAATGCCAAGGATCGAAAATTTCGAGGTGTAGACGCCTACTGCCCGGTAAACGAGTTTTTTGTTCGATTCCGATACATCGGCTACAAGGTGCAGGATAAGTCGGATCTCATTATTTTCGAAGCGACTCCGTATGCAGAATTCTGGAATCCATTCGATCAGGGGGTAGAGATGTCGAATGTTCGGCTCCGATTTCGTTTCCTAGAGTCGCTGAAATTTCAGGCAAATTCCAAGTGGTACGAAATCCCGGACTCGACTCGAGTCTCGGACGAGGCCTTTCCTACCTCTGGCGGAATTTCGATCTCTGTTCCTCCGGGTCACTATGAGATCGTGCAGTTCGGCGCGATTCGATGGGAGATTCTCATTCCTCGCCCGCCTCTTGTGGCTTTTCCAGTGATCCAGGATCTGCGAGGGGTTACGAATGCGTCGGTGCGGGCGCAGTATGAGTTGTTTCTTGGCGATGATCTCGTGGATCGATGTGGCCGCGCCGATCCTGGGGATGTCCCGAGTAAGCCACACCATGGATTTTTCTTTGCCCGCCAGCCGTCGGTGATGAAGTCGGGAGAATCATTCATGCGTTTGGCGATACCGAACCTATCCGCCGAAGAATTTGGAGCCGCCCCGACGCCGCTTGGTTCTCATTTGGGTGATCCGTGGATGCCTTGGTTTTCCCGTACCACAGCCGAGAGCTCGCTCTATCGGCTCCGAGCATCGCCAGGATACAGGAATTTTGACTCGGACAAAGTTACCTCTTCCAGACCCGATCTACTGAAAGACCAGGTTCGTGTCCGTGACTGGCCGGACCGAGGATACGATTCGCCCCATCCTCGACAGTCTCCAAAAAGTGACGAGGAAACTCCTGAACTCTTCCGGCGTCCAGTCAATCCGGAGGAGGCAGCCTTTGCTCCGTGGCGGCTCTCTCAGCTCGGGCGATTCTATTCAGTGACTGAGCTGGGACATATTCATGATCCCGTGATGTGGATTCCGAAACCAGAGAATATCGAGAGCGATTTTTCAGTTACCCAGCCGCTAACTCACCACTACGACGCCTTGCGAGAAACTTCGTTGAAGAGCCTCCCGATCACCGCACAGCCGGGCAAGAGCTGGGGTGGGGGAAATACGCTACGCATCGGACGCCCCGAGCATGCCCTCTTTGACAAGCCGGGGATGCGAGCGAGTCAGTGGCTCGATCTGTTTCACACTGGATATACAGGTACCAATCTGCGATCAGCAGCGGGAAATGATGCAGCGCTCTATCTTCACTACGATCCCGACATCCACCGCCCGCCGCCTTCAGCATTTGACCCTGTAAGGTCGGCGATGGAACCCTATTCACTCATCTATGATACCGAACTCAATGCCCAAGGAGCCTATGCTCTCATCTACGGACAGATGAATCTGAACACAGTTCCGACACGGTTTGAAGTCGAAACACTTCTCCGAGGACCGTCGGTTTCCAGTGATCTCAGGATAAAAAAGAACCGTTTCGATACACCCGAATACGAGCGCGAGGGATCGCGTGAATTCGTGCGCAGTGCCATCCGAGAGGAAGCAATTCCGGAAATCGCAGACGATTTGTTCGCTGCTCGCCCGTTTTATAGTCCGTCTCATCTCGCACGAGTATTTTCTGAACTTCTTCGACGACATGAGGCCCTGCCCGAACACCACAATGACGCCGAAGCTGAGGAGCCTTTCGCCCGACTCTTTCACGCGACCACACTCTCGAGCCGTCATTTCCGGATTCACACGGCTGCCGAAGTATTCCATCGGAGCACAGGAGAGGTCGTTGCCCGCCAAGGCCGTATCCGCGATGTGTTTGCACGCCCGATTCGGGATTCTACAGGACGGATCGAGCGCGTCCAGATGGAGGTTTTTTCTACACGCGAACCCTGAAACTACGATGTCTCCCCGCATTTCATTGATCCTGCTCTCACTCTGCCTTCTTTATTCTTGCAATGCTTTGGCTCAGTCATCTCACCCGGAAGTTGGGTATGTCAGAATACTGAATCTCATCACCCTCTCTGAACCCAGCTATTTTGCTATGGGAGAATTGATCCTGAACGACGGCGAACCGCTTCCTATCGGTGATAATTCTGGAATCATAGCCATTTTTCCTGGGAATCATTCGCTCGAGATTCGGAATGCGACTGCTACTCCGAAGGTGTTTCGTATGGAGTTGACGGTTGAGTCCGGGAAAGTGCTCACAGTAACCAGCTACAATGCTGCTACGGATCAGTCGGCAGGGGAATCGGGTTCATCGCCCATTCGGTGTCATCTCATGTCCGAGGAAGCGACGAAGTCTGATTCTGAGTCTCGTCTGTCCCTAGTCTCCTTTTTGAAATCTCCTCCAGTTCAGGTGAATGTGTCAGGGCATCTCGTCACACTCTCGCCGCAACAGGAGTATCAAGTCCCCGCGATCGACGGGGAAGAGATTCGTGTCAGCGTTCAGAATCAGATTCTTGAGATATGGAGAGCGGAGAAGTCCATTCATTATCTCGCGTTCCTCTATCGGGAATCTAAGACGGAAAGGCTGAAAGTCGCTCTTCTGGAAAACAGAGCACTGCGACCGGATGCGCCGATTGCGAGCGAGAACTCGAATCCGCCATAGGATTGTCAGGGCATCTCTCCAGCGGCCATCCCTTGGATCGCGGCGATTGCGCGGACACTGTCAGCGGTCGCGCGGACATTGTGAACACGAAAAATATCCACTCGTGCCACCAGTCCGCGGACGAGGCAGGCGATCGTCCCTGCATCGCGATCCTTCGGCTCGGGGAGATCGAGGACGTCACCCACCACAGTTTTGCGGGAGATAGGTAAAAGTACCGGCAGCCCATAGTGCTGCAGACGTTCGAGATCTCGGTAGATCGCGAGATTGTCATCGCACTGTTTGGCGAAGTCGATGCCGGGATCAAGGATGAGACTGTTCTCTCCCAAGCCAGCGCGGCGGGCACGGCGGATTCGGTCGTCGAAAAAGGCTTCCAACTCACTCCAGATGTCAGGGTATCGCTGATGTGTATGAGCTTCCTTCGGCTGCCCGACCGTGTGCATGAGCAAGAGGGAGGCTCCGTATTCAAAGCACAGGCGAGCGTTGGCGTCGTCCACTAAGCCACCGATGTCGTTGAGCAGATGCACCTGCCCGGTTCGTAGCACCGCTTCTGCCACTTCTGGACGCCAGGTATTGACAGACAGCAGAGGAGGCCAGATCTGGAGGGAATCCCTCGGACGCAACTCCTCGCACAGAGTGCCGAAACTGTCGAGAAAAGGCAGAAGTCGGGCGATCTCCTCCCGGACCCCGATGGCAGAGCGATTGGTGCGGGCGCTCTCAGCCCCGACGTCGATCAGATCTGCTCCGGCGGTGATCATCCGCCGGGCGGTTGCCAGGGCAGATTGCACATCCAGCGTCCCATCACCAGAAAAGGAGTCGTCATTAATATTGACGATTCCCATCACTCGGGGGAAGGCTTTGAGCAGATCCCTCATTTCGACTCGTTTCCCTCACGGGATTCTTTTTCTATCTTGCCAAATTTCTTCGAAAAGAGGCAACGAAAAACGAGGAAAATTTTGAGGGACTCGATCCTTTGAGGTGAAATCACCTCTGTAGAACTCGGAATCTATGCTTCGCAGGCTCCCACGCACATCTTCGATCGACTGAAATCCTGTGCTGCGTTCGTGCTGTGCTGGTAGTAGAGCGACTTCACTCCGAGTTGCCAGGCGTAAATAATCAGGGCGTTAATATCACGAGCTTTCGTCTGTGGGTTGATCATCAGATTGAGCGATTGTCCCTGGTCGATGAATGCCTGGCGAGCACCTGCCTGCTCGATGATTGCGGCAGGATCGATTTCTGAAAAGGTTTTGAACACTTCGCGCTCGTTCTCACTGAGGAAATCTAGGTGCTGGACGCTCCCATCGTGATCCCGTATCGAATTCCACACACTCGGAGTATCACGACCGTAGGAATTCAGAACTTCCTGCAGTTTTGAATTACGGATGCTGACCTTCGCTTTCGCCAGATCTTTCACGTAGCAATTGGACCAGATTGGTTCGATACTCTGAGAAGCCTGTCCAATGATAAAGGCAGAGGAGGTGGTGGGAGCGACCGCTGTGAGGGTGGTATTCCGCCGCCCGTATCCTTTCAGAATCTCCGGTTCTCCGAAACGCTGGGCGAGGTCTTTTGATGCCTCTAGAGCCTGAGTCTGAATCGTCTTGAACGCTTGGACATTCAGACGTGCGGCCTCTCGGCTGGCGAAGGGAAGCATCTTTGACTGGAGATACGAGTGCCACCCGAAGGCCCCCAGTCCCAGCGCACGATTGCTCACGGCGAAGTCGTAGGCCCGTTTCATGAAGGAGAATCCCTGCCGTTGTGTGATGTCGCTGCTGTCGCGCATCGCTTCCAACTTAGCGATAAAATCGGACATGACCGCGTCGAGAAA
>JBDHQE010000072.1:0-15606 GCA_039806885.1 Verrucomicrobiales bacterium | reverse complement strand
GCGAATATCTGCGAGGTAAAACTTTGCAAGAAGGCGGTGTCGGCGGGGCGATCCGGAATCTGGAGTAGAGTGGGGGCGAGTGGTTTCACGACTGTATGAAACACCTCAGTCATCCGCTTTCGAGAATCGACATTGGTGGTGAAGTAGCCACCTTGCCGGAAGCCGAGTTCGTCGCCGAGGGATCCCCAACCGTGATTGGCGATGGCGCTCACGGGATGAGTTAGTTCCAGCCAGGTCGCGATGCTAATGTGATCTGGTGCGATAGAAATGTAAGGAGCCTCGGGTGTCACTTTCTCCCACTCTTTCTGATCCGCCGCTTTGGTGGGACTCTCGATTTTGTCCTTTTCTCCGCGCTTGGCGTTCGTGACCTCCCAACGTTTCCAGATGATCTGAATCATATTCATCACTTTCTGACCAGGGCGACCGTCGGCCATCGCAAAGAGCTCATTCGTGGCTAGCTCGTTCACGAGAGGATTCGGGTAGGTGTAGGTCCACTGGTTCAGCATGTCCACTCCGCCACCGCTGCCCCACAGGGCAGGCACGCGCACGGCGGGATCGACCCAGGTAAAGATGTCCTTCCGACCCGTTGATTTCAGTCCGGTATGGGCTTGAGTATTGACTTCGTTCCAGCCGTCTCCCTGTTGCCAATACCAGCGGTAGTATCGCAGTATCGGATGTGCGTCTGGCACGACGCGGTCTGCGGGGAAGTCGGGCAGTTCCTTATAATTGACTCCTCGTGGACGGTTCACTTCTGCGGGTATTTCTTCTCCGCTGAAGTCACGATAGAGCTTCTTATCAAAATCAGTGAAGCTGGGGTAGGCTTGGTCACGTCCCTCGGACTCTTGCAGCACTCCATGCCAGTTCGGCAGGTCGCCAAAGGTGCGAGCGAGCGAGGCCCCGACCTCGTGGGCGAACGATACGACCTCGGGACGAGCCATGTTCAGGCTCAGTAGATCCGTGGCAACATGCTTTGGAGCGCTCCCATCCCGTCGGACACGATTGTATTCCTCGCTGATGCCGGAGAAGAGTCGTCCCATATTGAGTTTGCCCAGCGCTCCTAGCTCTGCAGCCATCATCTCATCGACTTTCGCTCGCGTCAGATTGACAGTTTCCCGCTGCAGTGAGAGGCCTTCTCGATCTGACCAAATATGTCGATAATCTGCTAGGTTGATCAGCTCATCGGTGTAGCCGATATCCGTGATGTCCTGATAGCTCGTCGTCGCATGGAGGGAGCCGGTCCCCCACAGGACGATGGGCATCTGATGCGGCAGGGGGCGCGGCAGGATGGTGCAAGAAAATCGAGACTGGCTGAAGGGGGGCGCACCCGACGCAGGCTGGATGACTAGCTCATAGACTCCGGGACGCAGGCTCGTGTCGAGAGGGTGAGATATCGTGGTCTTCTCACCAGAGGCGAGCGTCGGAATCGTGATTGTCTGCTCGTCGCCACCAGTGATGTGGAGGGTGACCGAGGATTCTTCGAGCGGACGGGCGGTATCATTCAAGATGTCGATGTTCACTCGGGCCTCTTTCTCCATACGATAAAAGCTCGTTCGCGAAGCCTCCGCGCTCGCGATTACCTCTCCAGAGACGAAGCGCTCGGCACGGTTCAGAATCCGTACCTCGTCGATTTTACCGGGAAACCGGTGCCCCAAGCTACCCACTCTGTCTCCGATGACGAGCGGCTGAGAACTGGGTGCGATGGAACCCCTATTCTCCAATTGGGTCTGTCCGACACGCTTTGCGTTCAGATAAAAAGTGCAGAGACCTTTTCCATCGTAGGTGAAGGCGACGTGATACCACTGCCGAGGTTCCAGATTGACGGGCATGGAGCGCAGGAAGGCCGAATCGCTGCCAAAGCCGAGACTGGCAAAGAGAGAATACTGAGTTCCGCCGGATGGCATCAGGCACAGCAAATATCCTTGGTTCGCTTTGGGAGTGTCTCGCGCATAGTAGAGGTTCTTGTTGTCGATCAGGAAGGCGTATTTTTTCCCGGCGAGTTGCTCACTGGGAGAAATCCACATTTCGATCGTGAAAGGGCCCTCGGGGTTGATGGTTTTCCCCCCGCCGAGGCTCGCTCCCTGGCGTGAGTCCCCTTTTCCCTCGCCGTCTGTCATCGACAGAGCACCGCCGAATTTCCCCTCATCGACGAAAAGCGTATCGGCTCCCCGGATCGCGAGGTCACGTCCCTTGCCTGAAGCATCCGCCCCATTCCCGTCGAAATGCCAGGCGGCGAGAACGTCGGGACTATGAAGCACCGATTCCTCATACGCGCTGTCATGAAGTGCGAGCTGAGCGATTGCGGGAACCATCGCGAGCACAGATAACAGTAGAGCAAGAGACAAAGGCGAGTGGGAAGTTGGTTTCATTAGAGCTATTGAAAAAATCTCGTGTGACAGGCTAGAAAAGTTTGTTGATCGTAGCAAGTAGCAGCATACTGACTCCGACAAGCAGAATCGACTAAAATTCCGAGCGTAATCGAGATCGCTTTGAAACTGGACGATAATTCGAGAAGGAGAGGTGCCAAATGATTTTGATTTATGCCTGATCCAACATAAGTACTGCACAGAAAGATGAGTTATATTCACTTTAAGGTTACCAAAGAAAGTGCAGTTCTGTGTGTCGACGGCTCTGAAATACGCGATACTGGTTGTCTCTGCATCTTCAGTCTTGTGAGATCAGCTTTTGCCCCAGGGTTATTCGAGTTATTTGTTTGCGGTTGCGGTTCTGCGGGGTGCGGAGGATACGAAGAGATAGAGGTCGAACATGATCTCGACCGTATCTACTGGCATGTGCCAGACTCGTATGGCAGGGAATATTATTGGAGCTTCGATAAAAAAGAATATGCCCGAGGGATAGAAGCTGGACTGGAAGCAATTTTGAAAAACATCTATGGTAGAAGAAAGCCCTCCATCTACTTTCCAATATATGTATCTCACGAACGCCTAAACGCTTTGCTGGAAGAAATCAAAGGTAACCATTCTGGTGGCTAAGAGTTGTTAAATCACTTCAGAAATCAACGAAACTTTCCAAGCCTTGACTGATCGGGCACAGCCCTCCGCCCTACCGTTCAAGCCGCGCTAGAGGTCGGCGGGGATGATGCCGCCTGCGAACGCATCGCCGAATTGGAGAAGCGACCCAGTTAAAATTTCACTAACAACAGCAAGCCCCCGTCCAGCGACGGACTCAAGCGCAAGAGTTCGTTACGCAATAACGAGAGCGGACGCAAGCCCGGCGGTCAACCCGAAAACCTTCGCGAGCGCGCCGCCTAGGGAAAGGATCTGATAAGCTTACGACTTCGTCCTAAGGTCCAAAGGACAGGTCTACGACAGGCAGCGTCTTGAGCACCAGGGCTTTGCCGCTTGTTTCCAGAGGCGCCCTTTATCCTACTAGACCTCAATCGCGTATTTGCATCTGGTCTTCCATGCCTCATCTTCCATGATATCAATTCCATAATATATGAGAGCTTATATCAGCATCTTTACTGCACTTTGCTTTGTTTTCCTGTTCACTGCCAAGGGTCAAAAGGCGGGAGAATCCCTGCCTGCATGGAAAGAAGGGCAGCTCGACATCCATCATATTAATACAGGACAAGGAGATTGCACATTTATGATCTTGCCTGATGGCACGACGATGATGGTCGATGCAGGTGAGCATGATCGCGCTCCAGGTCCACGAGAACTGAGTATGGTCCCAAATGAAAATTTATCCGCTGGGGGCTGGATCGTTCGATATATCGATTATGTAACTCGTAATTTAGACAATAAGGCAATTGACTATTTTCTACTGACACATTTTCACTCGGATCATATGGGATCAGCCAAAAAGAGCAGACCTCGTTCCTTTGAAAATGGTTTTATCTTGAGCGGAATGACAGAGGTTGGATTCCGTAAAAAAATTCATTGTATTATTGACAGAGATTGCCCGAATTACAATTGGCCTAGCGAACTGAAAGGGAAGGATGTGAAGAACTATCTCGATTTTCTAAAGTGGACGAAGTCAAAAAATGCCACCAAAGTCGAGAAGTTCATTGTGGGAACGAAAGAGCAAGTGACTTTGAAGAACAAGCGTGATCAATATTCAAATTTTCAAATAAGAAATATCGCCGCAAATGGGGAAGTCTGGACACGAACCGGAGATGGCTCGAAAAATCACTTTCCCGAATTGGAAACTCTCGAGAAAAGTGAATATCCTTCGGAAAACATGTGCTCGACCGTCATCAAATTATCCTATGGAAAATTTGATTACTATACGGGTGGGGACATACCAGGGTATCCTTATCCGGGAGATCCGGAATGGATGAATGTAGAGAAACCTGTCGGGAAAGCCGTGGGGGCTGTCGAAGTGCATGTTGTGAACCATCACGGGTATATTGATTCAGCGAATCTGGAGTTCCTACAGGATCTTCAGCCTCAAGTTCATATTCTCCAAACTTGGGTGGTCAGCCAGCCAGGGCCTGCAGTCTTTCAGAGACTGCAATCGCAAAAGCTCTACAATGGTGCCAGAGACATCTTCGCGACGAACATCACTGAAATTAATCAGACCATCATCGGTAAAAGTTCAAATGACATCAAAGGACAGGGTCATATTGTCGTTCGCGTCGCTCCCGGAGGAGATGTTTATCATGTTCTGGTCTTGGATGCGGAGGATGTGAATGAATACAAAATCAAAGAGATCTACGGGCCATATCAGTGCAAATAATCTGTGGCGCTCCCGAATATTTCTCAAAGACCTGATTCCCTGAGCTACTGAGTTAAAGGCTGCCGACGAGATATTTTCTCATCCGCGACCCGCCGCTTAGGCGACGAAGAGGCGTAAAGTGCGTTGCCCGGTCACGGAGTCAGGAAACATTTCTTAACAAAACGTTCACTCGTTTCTAGTCTAGGTTCGTACCGTCAAGCAATGTTATATGACCGCAACAAACAAATTACCCTCACGGGGCACTCTTCAGCTCCGCTTTTTCCGGAAAGTCTAAAGATTCGATCGTCATTCCGGTGGAACTCTTCACCATCGCCGTTGTTTTTCCGCCGAATTGAAAGACAAGGAGGTAGGTCGGATATTTAACTTGTAGATCTCCGTCGAGCGCGAAAAAGACCGGGTGCCAGCTCTCATCGGCGATGTTTGGTAACCCAACGTAATTGTTTCCGCCAAGGGAAGCGGTCGAAGGTCTGGCGCGGAAAGCTGTCTGATGCCCCTGATCATCGAAGGCGTACAGCTTCACAGTGCTGGGAGCGGGAGAAATCGGTCCCTTGGCGCGGACCTCGGCGGTCAGGCAGAGCATTCGACTGCGATAGCGTCCGTCGAAGACGATGGCATACGGATGTGTTACCTCGCGCAAGCGCCGAATCTCAAGACTGTCAACGCTCGAGGAGGCAGCATCGGACTTGCTTCCACCGCTCCCATCGGAGACGATTGCTGCGCCTCCCTCTTGCGGATTCCAATCCGGAAAAAGCTTCGCC
Source organism: Verrucomicrobiales bacterium (assembly GCA_039806885.1). Taxonomy (GTDB): domain Bacteria; phylum Verrucomicrobiota; class Verrucomicrobiia; order Verrucomicrobiales; family DEV007; genus Arctic95D-9. Next base: position 10,150 of record JBDHQE010000072.1, on the reverse strand, counting down.
TTCTCCGCAAAGTCCAAAAACTCGAAGCTAGTTTTCGGCATCGTCGCGGCAGTGAATTCATTGTCAGAGCCAAAGACCACGAGAACTGTCGCCAAACCGCTGGTCTCGTGAAAGTCGGTGATCGGATAATACACTTCGACAGTTTTCCCCTTTAGAAAAAACTCAGGAGTCGTGACGTAGTTCCGATCCTTGTCCTGTCTTTTGGGCGGAGTATCGAATTGCTCGATCAGCTTGCCTGTCCGGTCATAGAAATAGGCTTTAACGCTGGCAGAAGTGCGATCGGCAGAACCCTTGTATTCCAACGTGGCTTCAACACTCTTGAGTTGCCATTTCCACCCGTTACTTGTCGAGATGAAGCCGGGGACGTTTTGGCGGCGTAGCCCCCGGACCACAAAATCGGGAGAAACTTTTGGATTCTGCCAGTCCACCGCAGAACTGCCAGATGCCTTCCCTCCCTGCTCGCGAGCGTAAGCGGCATCGGCGGCGCTGAGCTTTCCAACCGGATAGTCCACAATGCGACCGTCTTCGAGCTGTAGCTTTACGGTGGCTTCGTCCTTGAATCCTACCAAGGCCGCACGAACTTTTCGACCCTCCGCATCCGTCCACTCCCGGACAGCATCCTGTGCCGACGCAAGGCCACCCACGAGAAGTAATAGTAGGGTGAGGACCGTGAAGCGCAGCGTCTCCGCGCCTTCCCTGACGGCGGTTAATCGCCTGATTGTCATGAATCGCCTTTCCAGCCCCCCGCGCCCAAACAGCACACGAATCATTGCTTGTAAAGGATTCACAGACAGGTAAGAAGTAAACTGATCCATCGCTGGCCAGAATCGCCCGACCTTATACGTCGTGTCAAGGCACGTCTTCGTGGAAACAAAAACCTAGAAGGCGTATTGAAACATATCAATATCTCTTTGAAAGCGAGTTTCAATCAACTTCCGAGTGTGATCGTCATACAAGTCTCGGTATCGCGTACTCTGGGAACTCGGATTCACATTTTTCTCTCGTGGAATGAGCCGGATCCTGCCATTCGTCCTTTCAGCAATCTCCTCAATTGCTTGATCATATTCCTCTACTTTGTATACGTAATCCATAAGAGAGTTTCCCTCTTCGTCCGTTAGCCAATCTAGTTGATTTTTATGTAGAGTGGGATGCCTACTGGTATCACTCGCATAGAGATGGCCTTCGCAGAACTCTCGGAACGACATCTTGTGATTCATCATGACACCTTCACGCCTGTAATATAGGGAGACAGCTCGTGCCCACGGATTTCGAACGGCTGCAAATTTGAAAAAGCTCTCAAACAGCCTCGTTGCCTCGAAGCGCAGTTCAGCATCTGATGGCACTTGAGTGGTAGGAAACTGCTTATTTACTCCAATATTGCGGATTAGAAGATAGGGATAAATGCAATCTCGAACTTGGCAAATGTTCAAATGATAGGTGGAAATCATCGCTCTACCTGTCGGACTGAGCTGTGACGAGACAGAAGTTGTTCCATTTTTAGGAATTGCCACAAAAATGCTCTCTAATTCGAAGTTTACGGATCGGTTACAGGTGACAAAACTCGCAGGGGAGACTCGCTTGTCCCCCTTCAAAAGCGATAAGAACTCTCGAAATTTCATTTTAAATCACACTAGACGACGAAAACTTAAAACCACTAAACAATTAACGACTCGTGATGTAAGAGATTGAATAGGAAAACACAGAAACCGATACTAACGAGCCATCAAAGTCATTCTAGAGGAACTTTCTCAGCAATTCAAGCCGCGTCTGAAGCTCAACGAGGGACGCCTGCTCTGTCTGCTGATACTGGTTTTAGGCGTGATTGTCCAGAAATTCGCCAAGCTAGTCTAGCTTCCCGAAATATTTTATGGCTCTCATAGCCTCTGGTAAGTTTCGCTTCGTCCTAGCTCATGAAGCATAGGTTCCGGAAGCTAAGGATACCCGCCGCCCGCTCTTCATCGACTCGGCAGCAGCTTCTAGAACTTTGAGTCCGGCGATTCCATCGTGAAAGTCTGGCGACACGACTCCTCCTGTCGCGCAGGCATTAAGGAAATCGACAGCAGCGTGGACGAAGCCGTGCTCGTAGCCGATGATGTGACCTGGGGGCCACCAGGCTCCCACATAATCATGCAGACGATCTGTGACGATGATGTCTCGGAAACCACAGCGATCCGGAAGATCCTTCCCGGAATAAAACTGCAAGCGATTCATATCCTCCATATCCCAAGTAATCGATCCCTTCCGCCCATATATTTCGAAGGTGTGATGATTCAGTCGCCCAGTTGCGTAGCGCGTGGTTTCGATGCTGGCCAGCGCACCATTGGTGAACTCACCCGTCATTAGGGCGGCACACTCGACCTCTACCTGCCCCGATTTCGACGAATCCTCTGCCAGAGGACGCTCAGATCGAAACTGTTTCCCCCGACAATCGATTTCTCGGAACTCGCCGACGAGGAATCGCGCCAGATCGACAGCATGCGATCCCAGATCCCAGAGGGGACCGGCCTGAGCAGTCGCCTTGCGTAGTTTCCAGTCGAGTGGATGCTGTGGATTGACCAGCCAGCTCTGCTGGTAGGCTCCACGCCAGTGATAAATCTCCCCGATCTCACCATCATCGATCAGTCGCTTTGCCATCAGCACCGCTGGGCAACGACGGTAGTTGTGGTTCAGATAGTGGACGATCCCCGCCTTTTCCGCAGCCGCCAGCATGGCCTGCCCTTCGGATACGGAGCGGGCAAACGGTTTTTCGCAAAAGACGTGTTTTCCAGCCTCGGCAGCAGCGATGGCCATCTCAGCGTGCAGATGTGTGGGCGTGGCAATGTCCACTGCATCGATATCATCACGCTGGAGAACCGAACGCCAGTCAGTGGCGATCTCCTTCCAGCCCCATCGATCAGCGAAGGCCCGGAGACTTTCCTCATCCCGACCACAGACGACCTGAAGAACGGGTTTCAGGGCTGGATCGAAAAACTTCGTCACCTGATTCCAAGCATTGGAATGGGCGCGCCCCATAAAACGATGGCCAATGAGTGCGATTCGAAGTTCATTTTTGGAAAATACAGAGGACATTCTTCGGCAATAGCCTCATCGTCGTCGCAAAGAAAGTTTTTTGTGAGTAAATTCCGATGCAAAAATTCAATTTTTGTTCATAGTAACAGCATTCATGTCCCCCTCTCCTATCGATTCGGAACTGCTCGACAGCGCCCGCGAGGCGCTCGCGCATCATTTCGGATTCGACGAATTCCTGTCTGGACAAGAACCAGTCATCTCCGCGCTACTGGCAGGGCGCGATGCTTTAGCCGTGATGCCAACAGGAGGCGGAAAGTCTCTCTGTTATCAACTCCCGGCACTGATGAAGGAAGGGGTCTCTCTGGTAATCAGTCCTTTGATCGCCCTGATGAAGGACCAAGTGGACAGCCTCCATCGCAAAGGAATCTCTGCGACCGTTCTCAACAGCACCCTTACACCGAATGAACAAAGTGATCGCTTGCGCGAAATCGGCAGCGGCCAGCACAAGATCGTATATATCGCGCCTGAACGCTTTCGCAGCACATCCTTCCTACGTGCGCTCAGTCGCGTCCCCGTCGCCTTGGTGGCCGTGGATGAGGCCCACTGCCTGAGCCAGTGGGGACATGATTTCCGACCGGATTATCTGCGCCTGACTCAGGCTCTAGACGCGCTAGGCCATCCACAGACAGCAGCCTTCACCGCCACCGCGACCGGCGAGGTGCGTGACGACATCCTGAAAGTGCTACAACTACGTGACCCCCTAGTCTCCATCAGTGGATTCGAGCGCCCGAATCTTAGCCTACGGGTAATTCAGTGCGATACTCACCGAGAAAAATACGAGAGGCTGCAGAGGCTCGTGCAGAAATATCGGACGGGGATCGTATATTGCTCCACGCGGAAAAAGGTGGAAGAAGTCAGCGCCTCCCTATCGGCGAAGGGAATCAAGCTGGTAGCCTATCACGGAGGCATGAGCGATCAGGATCGCGAATGGGCGCAGAACGTGTTCCTAGACAAGAGTTATGATGTGGTGGTAGCGACGAACGCTTTCGGGATGGGGATCGACCGCCCTGATGTCAGATTCGTCGCTCATTTTGACGTACCTGGCAGTATCGAGGCCTATTACCAGGAGGCCGGGCGTGCCGGGCGGGATGGAGAACCTGCTGTGTGCGAACTGCTCTTCAACTTCGCCGACACAGGAACACAGGAATTTTTTATCGAGGGCAATAACCCCAGCGCCGAACTGATCCGCGATCTATATGCACTACTCCGCCGCTACAACGGACCAGCTAACGAGGGTGTCCTGTTGAGTATCCAGGAGCTATCCGACGGCCTAAATCTGAAAAACTCGATGCAGGTGAGCAGTGCCATCTCTCACATGGTTCGCAATGGGAGCATCGAGCGCTATGACGTACCCGGTGAGCGAGTTCGGGGAACTCGTCTGGTCGATCCGGCAATTCCGGCAGAGAAGCTGAAAATTGACCTCCGAGCGCTCGAAGAGAAAGATCGTCGCGACCGCTCCAAGCTGGAGGCCATGGTGCAGTTCTGCTTTGACCGCAATTGCTGTCGTCAGCAGTGGATATTGGAATACTTCGGCGAGAGCGATTCGTCGCCCTGTGGCTCATGCGATTTTTGTGAGACTGACCAACATCGAAATCAGCGAGACCCGACGGACGAAGAGTTTTTGATCGTTCAAAAGGCTCTTAGCGGAATCGCCCGCACCTGTGATCGACGGATGGACGGCTCATGGGAGGGGCGTTTTGGAAAGACGAAAATCATTTCCATGCTGACAGGATCACGCTCAGAAGAGATGACGACTTCTCGACTGAACCGACTCACTACCTACGGAATCCTACGTGAGGAAGGGACTGCCTATCTCCAGAAGCTGATTCAGGAGTTCGAGCGAGCAGGGCTCATCGTAGTTCAAAAAACGCCCTATCCCCTTCTTGCTTTGACACGACGGGGTGCAGCGGTGATGAAAGGAGATCGGAAATTTCGTCTGACTTGGCCCAGCCGATCCAAGGAGAGTCAAGCCTCATCCGAGGCAGAAGTAGGTTCAGAGTCCAACCAAGACCTGCCGATTGATCTAGAACTCCTCGAGACCCTAAAATCTCTGCGCTCGCGTCTAGCCACAGAAGCAGGCCTCCCGCCCTACGCGGTATTCAGCAATCGCGTGCTCGAGAGCCTCGCTCGATTCCGACCACATTCGATGGAAGAGGCAATGCAGATTTCAGGAATTGGAAAAGTGAAAGCCGAGCGCTATCTCGCCACCTTTCTGACTGAAATTGGAAAATTCGAAAATCCCGACTAATTCGACGTAAGTCCACTCCTTGCTCGAATCCGATCCGGTGATACGAGTGTGAAGCATGCGCAACTTTTCGAAAATCCTTCTGTCGGCTTTCTTTCTGTCGGCTGCCGTACTTTTAGCGCAGGAGAAAGATGATGTGACTCTCGTTCTGCCGGGCACAGAACCACTCGACTGGTCGGAAAAAGACGGTGAGGAAATGACCTCCCGCCTGCTGAGCGGTGCCGATGCGTTCGTAGATAGGAAAATTCAGGAGGCGCTCGCAAAAACTCCACGCTTGCCACTTCATGCACAGGACTCAGCAGAGCTGGCTGCATCCTCGAGAAGCTCGCTGGCTTTCAAGCTGGGTGTGGTCGATACGCGCTCGAAGCCTCGACTAGAATTCGTATCGGACGATTCCGTATCAGCTCAGGGAATCCCTGGATCGACTCTCGTGGCCAAAGGTGAAGGATTCGAGATCCATCAGGTTCGATGGCAGGTTCTACCAGAATTCCTTGCGGAAGGTCTCTATGTAAATCCCATCGGTAATTCCACGACTTCCTCTGCCACGCCTTTGATGGTCCTGATGCCTGATGCTGATGAAACTCCGGAAGATCTGATCGGCCTGTCGGATCATCTGGGAGAAGCGCAGCAGATGGCACGGCACTTCGCACAGGCGGGATTCCGTATCCTGATCCCCGCTCCCATCAACCGCAGAATCTTCACCGGCCTACCTCCCGATCAAATTCAGATTAAAAAATCTCATCAAAGTCATCGCGAATGGATATACCGCCAGGCCTTTCAAATGGGACGACATCCGCTGGGATATGACATCCAGACGATGCTTGCCGGCGTGGACTGGTTGATCACTTCCTTCCCTGGGCACGCCGTGACCGTAGCAGGTTACGGAGAGGGAGGACGCGCAGCACTCTATGCAGCCGCACTGGACACCCGCATTGCACAAGCCTTTGTCAGCGGAGCTTTCGCCTCACGCGACAGGAACTGGACAGAACCAATCGATCGCCACATTTTTCGCCTGATTCCCGAGCACGGAGACTCTGCTGTAGCGGCCCTAATCGCAGATCGAACGCTCTTCGTCGAACACACCAAGTTTCCGGAGGTCCGGGATCGAAAGGGAGAATTAACAACTCCGTCTTTTTCTGAAGTGCAGAAAGAATGGCGAAAGATTGCAGTCGTGACAGGCGAAGCGAAGCTCCCCCCTACCTTCCATTTGAGCGAAGCCGTGGACGGGGTTCGAGGTGATCGCGCTGCTATAGCAGAGTTTGTGAAGGCACTTGCCTGGGAATCCTCACCGTCAATATCCGAGACATCCTCACCTCTCGCCGATCTTCGCCGGAACTTTGATCCTGAAGCCCGGCATGCTCGTATTTTCCTGAGCATTCAGCGCCACATCCATCGACTGATCGAGGAATCTGATCACGTACGGGATGAGTATTTTCTCTTCGCAGCAGAACCCAAATTGAGAGAGATCAAGGGCAAGGAGGAAAAGAGCATTCCCCCACTCGATCCAACTGAATTCATTGCGAACTCGAAAAGATGGCGCGAAGATTTCGAACAAAACTACCTCGGGGTGTTCGACGAGGCCTTGCTACCGATCCATCCCCGCAGCAGAAGATTACAGGAAAATGATCACTGGACGATGTGGGAGGTGGGGCTGGATGTGTATCCGGAATTCAACGCTTGGGGCTTGCTCCTGATTCCCAAAGGAATTCAGCCAGGAGAGAAACGGGCGGCTGTCGTCTGTCAGCATGGTCGCACAGGGGTCCCGCACGATCTAGTCGACAGAGAAAATCCCGCTTACAATGGCTTCGCCGCTCAGCTTGCCGACCTTGGCTACATCACATGGGTACCTCTGAATCTGCGAGGTAAGGAAGATCGCTATCGAATACTTGATCGCAAAGCCGGACTGATCGGAGCCTCGCACTACAGTTTTTTTGTCGCTTCCCATCGCCAGCATATCGCTTGGCTGAAGTCTCTGCCGCAGGTAGATGCGAAGCGTATCGCATTGTATGGACTCAGCTATGGAGGTCGTACAGCAGAGCGAATTCCCGCTGTCATTCCGGACTACTGCCTGTCGATCTGCTCCGGCGACTTCAATCAGTGGACGCGCAAAGTAGCCGACCCTGAATTCCCGAAATCCCCTACTATTCTAACGCCTGAGTGGATGGCCGTACGCTGGAATCTCGGCAATACCTACGACCATTCCGAAATGGCTGCCCTGATCTTTCCCCGCCCGTTTTTCGTTGAGCGAGGTCACTACGACGGAGTCTCTGACGACTCCTGGGTGGCCTATGAGTACGCCAAGGTACGCCGTCTCTACGATACTTTCGGACTTAGTGATCGAACAGGGATCGAGTTCTTTCTCGGTGGTCACTCCATTCGAGGAGAAGGATCTTTTCAATTTCTGGAGAAACACCTCGGAAAACCCTGATCACGCGCCTGTGAGAAGCCCCCCCCTAGGCATAAACCTTCTTGAATCAGGCTCCATTTCGTCAGAAGATTAAAATTCCAGAGTATTTAATTAATTGTAATTTTTATAACTACATGTAACTTTTCTTCGTGTCTTTTGATCTCAAGATCTTCAATAAATCCGACGAAATCCGGGAGAAATCTTCGGAGTGGATCGCATTCTCCGACGCTTGTCAGCTCGCAGCTCCCTTCTGTGGGGCTCGCGTATGGACCGCATGGCTCTATGCTTTCGATGATATCGAGCCGTCTGTGTATGAATGGTATAAGGGCGGGGAACTCCGAGCGATCATTCCCCTGTTTCGCCGCAAAAATCATCTAGAGATGGCCTCAGGGCCTCATCTCGACTACCAAGATATCGCGGCCCAAAGCGACACCGACGCCGCAGAAGCTCTCTCAGCACTCGTCACAACAGAAAGAGATCGTAGCGGAGTGCTCGTGTTCCCGAAGGTCAGGTCAGACAGTCGACTGGCCCGCGCTCTATCGACACTCCGTCAGCACGAGGAAAGTCGTCTGGAAAACCGCTTCTGGAGCCAGTGTCCTGTCTCCACGATTCATTTACAAGCGAAAGATGATTTTCTCGCAGCGATCCCGATCCGACAGCGCAAAGACTATCGCAATGCCTCACGACGGATTGCGGAAGCCTTTCCGGATCATCAAGTCGAACATTTTGGTCCCGGCCAGATCCCAGCACATGCCTTAGAAGCAGCTGCGAACCTGCATCAGGAAAATCAATATCGAAAATCCGGAGTCTCTATCTTCGCCGATTTGCGGTATCAATCATTTTTATCGATTCTGGGAGCCTCCAATTTCCCTCTCAGTCTTTCTCTTCTAAGAGAGCACCCCGACGGTCCCCTGCTATCCTTTCATCTTGGCTTTTGGGGCACAGACACCTTTTACGATTACCTCACAGCTTACGCGGGGCAGCACGCCAATCTCTCAGCAGGTCGATGGCTATTGATCGATCTCCTTCGCCATCACCATCAACGAATCAATACGGAAATCCTGCACCTAGATATGCTCTGTGGCGAAGAGTCCTACAAATTCCGCTGGCCCACCTCCACATACTCCGTGATGCGTCACATCGTGCTACCATGGCGCCTTAGCAATCTTCCGCGAATCATCGGATATTCGGCTCTTTATGGATTAAAAAATGCGCGAAACCGTCATTTACTGAATCGTCCCGATCCCATCCCGATGAACACTGCCGACCCTATCGATCTCATTCTCCCTCGGTGACTTACGGATACGCGGACCATCGACAGAAGAAAAACTCCTTTTTTCATAAAATCTCGCGTCGATATTTGAGGGATATGAAAACTTCAACTCCTGGACTTCTTCCTACCCTCCCCGTTCTCTGCACTGCGATATTCCTGAGCCAGGGATTACCGTCGTGCATAATCGCAGCCGATCCGGAGGGAGAACTTATTTTCTCCGATGACTTTGAGCGAAGTGAATCACAGGAGATTACGGATGAACCCGGAAATGGTTGGACGACGAACAGCCAATCTCGAGCTAAAGGTCACAAGCAAGTGGATTTGAAAGACGGAACGATGCGAGTTTTCATCCATCCAGAAGCTGACCATGCCGTTGTCGTCGTCCATGACGCCGTATTTACCGACGGAGTTGTGAAGCTGCGTTTCCTGCTTGAAGCTCCGGGAGATGGACTCGGGCTCGACTTTGCCGATCCGACGGAAAAGAGCGTTCACGCCGGGCATATCCTAGCAGCTCGCGTCGATACGGATAAAGTGATTTTCCAAGATCTAAAAACAGGATCGATGCGTCTCGATATTCAGGAATTACGTCATGCTAAAAAGCCTCTCTCGGACGAGCAAAAGGAGGTGATCCGCAGCACGCAAAAGATCGTTCGGACAAAAACTGACATCGGTAACTGGCACGATCTACTCGTAAAGATCAGGGGGGATGAACTATCCATCAGCATCGACGGGAAAGAAATTGGATCCTTTCATTCTTCCGGAATTGCCCATCCCGTGAAGAAGCTTCTTCGCTTAGCCGTTCCTCACAATGCAGTCGTGGACGACATTCGAATCTGGCGGATCAAGTGATCGAAACTAATCACTGATTACTGAATCGTCCAAGAATCAGGCACCGAAGGAGTATCGGGCGCTTACGTCAGCTCGTTCTGCCTTGCATATCGTGAGAGTGGCAAGAAGCTGAGTGGGCGAATACCCCAAGAGCGAAGACTCTCAGAATGAGCCGCTCCCAAGACTCTGGCCAGATACATGGCTAACTTAAGCTATGATATCGCGAACAGCTAAAGGAGTAAAGGGTTACACCTGAATCCGTGAGATAAAAGCGCAAAAGGAGTGGCAACGCGCCTGAGAACAGGTTAAGGAAAGTTAATTACGCAAA
>JBDHQE010000071.1:0-15640 GCA_039806885.1 Verrucomicrobiales bacterium | reverse complement strand
TGGCTGTTCAGTGTGCGGTCAGTTCCGGGTATTCGACTGCATCATATTATGACTATGAGGGTTACGCACGAAGCCTAGCCAAGACTCTGGGAATGCTTTCCAGTGGTCAACAGGTCAAAGTATTCGGGTATCTCCCCACGCCGTCCGGAGGGGGATTTGTTGACGCGAATAATTCCTCAGCACCGAGTGTTCTTCCTACTGGAGAAGAGATCAGTCAGGACCCAGGTGCATCGTCTGCTTCCGAAGTGGTGGGTAAGCCAACCACAGGCGAAAATTTTGCGGGAGGCAGTGCTGGAGCGAAAGCGAGTAATGGTGGAGAAACTGCTCCATCTAGAACCGACGAAAATAGAACTGGTAATACCTCCTCTACTGCACAAGAAGCCATGCAAAATTCAAGCAGCTCCTCGGGTGGGGGATTCTCCCCGTATTTACAGTCCGGGAATGGCGAAGTATCTGCTTCCGACACCACTTCATCTGGTGCAGGATCGAAGGCGGCAAATGGCACGAATGACACGAACGACAGTTCGAGCAAAAGTTCTGAAAATGACGGCAAGAAGGCGATCGATGACTATAGTTCTCCCGAAGCCGCCTATCGAGCTGGCTACTCTTGGGAGGAAATTCAGGCATGGCTGAAAAAGCTGGAGGAAGCCTATAAAAACGGCAAGATCTGACTCGAGGATTTCAAGGGCTGGTGAATCCCGAAGAACCTTGGCTCAGTCACCATCAGGGATTTGTCTCTCCAGTCCGTCCCATGCTGAACAAGAACTTTAAATCTTCGAGTTCCAGATTCCGTGTGAATCCCTCCTCACCGAGAACGCTCGTCATCATCTCGCTCTTCTGACGCTGAAGAAGGCGGATTTTTTCCTCGACAGAATCTCGAACGAGTAAGCGGTAGGCATTGACACGGCTCGTTTGTCCGATTCGATGGCAGCGATCGATGGCTTGGCTCTCGACGGCGGGGTTCCACCAAGGATCATAGAGGATGACGTAGCTCGCCGCCGTCAGGTTGAGTCCACTCCCGCCCGCCTTGAGGGAGAGAAGGAAGGTCTTCGGATCCTTTGATTCTTGGAAGTCGCTGATCACTTCGTGACGATTTTTCGTCTGTCCAGTGAGATAGCTGAAGGGACGGTCTCGTTCTTCCAACTCCTCTTTGATAATGTCGAGCATGGAAACGAATTGGCTGAATACCAGAACCTTGTGCCCTTCTTCGTGCAGTTGATCGAGCAGATAAAAGAGAGTGTGGAGCTTCGCACTCTCCTCGAATCGAAGCTTCGGATCGAGCAGCCCCGGATGACAACAGATCTGTCGCAGTCGCATCAGGCCTTGGAGAATGACGAAGCTGTTTTTCCGCAGACTTTCGTCGCTCTCGATTCCAAGTAAGATTTTCTGAATGCGTTCGAGTTCAGCCTGATAGCTGGCGATTTGGACGCCTTCCATCTGGCTGAAGACATCTTCTTCGATTTTCGCTGGGAGATCGAGAGCCACCTCACCCTTCGTCCGACGGAGAAGGAAGGGGCGAAGTCGAGCCGTCAGACGCGTTTGTGAAAGATTGTCCTTTCGTCGATCAAATTGCTCTCGGAAGTATTTTTTATCCCCGAGAATTCCCGGCATTGCAAAGCTCATCAAGCTCCAGACATCGAGAAGGCGGTTTTCGATGGGGGTTCCGGTCAGGACGAGCCGGTTCTCTCCCTGCAGCGAACGAGCGGCCTTGGCTGCTTTTGAGTCAGGGTTTTTGATCTGCTGTCCTTCATCGAGAATGATACCCAGCCACTGAATCCCTTTTAGCTCGTCGGCACAGGTGCGGAGCTGGCTGTAATTGACCACTAATAAGTCGATGTCTTTTCCAAGTCGCTCGACCTCAAGCTCGACTTTATTTCGCAACACTTGGACGCGAATTGACGGAGCTGCTTTTTTAACCTCATCTCCCCAGACGTCTAGAACCGACTTCGGGCAGACGACGAGGCTTGGCTGATTACGGTTTCCTCCAGCATTCTCACGCATCCAGAGTAGCCAAGTGAGGGCTTGGATCGTTTTCCCTAACCCCATGTCGTCGGCGAGAATCCCGCCGAAACGATTGACTGATAGGTAGGAGAGGAAGTGAAAACCCTCGATCTGATAGGGGCGCAAATGCACATTCAGCTCCGAGGGGATTTCTGGACGAACCTGCAGCGTCACATTCATCGCTTGGGTCGAAATTTTCTCCCATGCGGACGAATCGAAAATCTCCTTCGCTCCCCCTTCGGCCAACTGTAGGGCGTGCAGGCGATGCGTTTCCCCCGTGAGATCGAAAGGATCGAGACCGATTCGGGCGATCGCTTCTTTCTGCTGATCGCTGAGGCTCATTTTTAACCGCAGCCAGCCACCCCGCTCCATACGCACGAATTCACCGCGAGCCTGAACTAAAGAACGAATCTCTGCCTGACTCAAATCCATCCCCTCCACCTTTAGGACGACCTTCAAGTCGAACCAGTCGATCTCCTGCCCGGTGATTTCGAAGCTGACATGCGCTTCGACCGGATCGGCCTGTAGAGTGGCCAGATCGGCATCGGCGATGATCTGGATTTCTTCTGGCAGCGTGGAAAGCCACTCAGCGTAGCGCTCTGGAAAGTTCTTGGTCACCCGAGCGCGATAGCAGCCGAGATTTCCATCGAAAACCGGCTGCATCGGTGCGATTAGGCGCAGGACGCGGCGCTGTAGGCTGCGCTCATAGCGGACGATCTGATCAGAACTGGCCTTCTCGTGACGCACGACTTCCCATCCCGCTCTGCCGAGCACTTCCTCGTGGGTGGCACTTTCATTGGCGGCGATGATTTTCAGCAACATGTGCTCAGTGCTGGTCGCTGTCGCAGAGGAGGATATGCCAAGCTCGAATGTAATCTGCAGAGCCTCCTCGCGGATTTTTCCTGAAAGAGTCGCGGGGAGTTCGGCTCCGATACGCGAGAGAAAGGCAACACCGGATTCGCTTTCGATCACGCTGCGTGGAACGAGGAGCTGGGGATTAATCAGCGCCTCGTCACTTCGCCAGTATTCGGGACCTCGGAGTACCCACTCGTCGCTAAGATAAAGGATTTCTTCGCCCGGTAGGATATGGAGTGTATGGGAGATTTCCTGTTCGGTCCCCATCATGAGCTGCAGAGAGTAGTCCCCCGATCCCATCGGGTCCACACGACAGGTCCAGTGTAAACTCTCAGAGGCGAAGCGAATGACCTGATCATCGAGATTCACGATCTGGCCTAGGAGCTCATTCTGGTGAAAGAGACGATTGAGAATGCGGCAGTTATCGATGTCATCGAGACTCATCGATCCATCATGAGGATCATCTGCGCGCGAGGCCAGATGTCGGAATTCGCCCCAGAGGATCTCAGAAGCGGCGGACAGGCGGAATCCACCTCTGTCGTATGTTTCCGCTAGCTGGCGGAACTGATCCGCATCCGCAATCTTTTCGAAGCCGGGAGAATCTCCTCTCCGGATGAGAAGACGAGCCTCGCGAGTGCTGATCCGCAGTCGGCATTCCAAGTTTTCGACGGGATCTTCGGAAGGTCTTTTTTCGAAAGTCTCGATCTGATAGCGCCATTCACTCTCCTCACGTCGTCGTTCCCACTGGGCCATCTTCTGCTGCGTGCCTTCACGGTCGGTGATGGCCTCCAGAAAGGCTGGAATGGGATAGTTCTCACGTTCGAAAACATGCGCGATATAGTTCCAAAATTCGATGAGATCCTTTGGAGGTGTCGGCCAAAGGGTCAGTGGATCAAAGGACTGCACGGGCCAGCGTGGATTGAGTCGGACGAGATCGGAATCAAAGATTTCGCGTTCGATTTCGAAACGGCGAAAGCGGCGCTCGATCTTGCTGAGATACTCATCTTCCTCTCCGGTGAGACCGCGACCGAGTCGCTCCTCGATGATCTCGGTCAGTGTTTTTTCCTCGTGACTATTCTGGGGAGTTTCAGGGAGGTTCCCATTCCGTGCGATGCGCTCCAGCATGGTCGCATACAGGGCGGCTCGTCCAGAGTCGCTCTTATCGTCTGCCTGGCCGACCCAGTCATTACCCTGAAGGCGAATGCGGGCGCGACAGGTCCAGTCATCGTCTTTGACGAGACCTTCGAAGAACAGGTGATTCCCGTGAATCTGAGTGACCGCTCCATCTCGCTGAAGTTTCTGCCCCTCGTTTTTTTCATCATCAGAGAAAGAGTTTAAGAAATCGAGGGTCGAACGATCAAGCTTCATACGAAGGAGAGAGGAGGAAGACAGGAGAGCAGCGCGAAGCTGGAGTAGATGTGAAATACGAAGTCAGGAGGTGATAAGAAGAGATGATACGCCGGGAAAAAGGCGGTCGGTAAGGTGGCGCAGTCGAGGGAAAGAGTCAACCGGTGGGGCAAAAGATCATCGTGAGAGCACCGCTGAGCATTGGGTATGTGTCGAAGACGTGATCGATTCGGTGGGAAGGTATCTCCTTTCCACGAACAGAAAAACGATGGGCAGGCGATTCGATCAGGGCTATCATTTCGACTGCCTGTGAAGTTTCGTATCCCCCATCTCTTGCTCCTAGTCGCGCTGGTCTTGTGCTCCTGCCGCCGCGAAGAAGATCGTGAAGTTCACGGATCGACGGCGGGACCGGATCTTCCGCCCGTCGGGGTCTATCATGAGAACCTAAAAGCGACCTTTATCGGACACGAGAGTTGCAAGAGCTGTCACGAGCCAGAGTATCGAGACTGGCTGCTCAGCGATCACCATCGTGCGATGGCAGCAGCGACTCCGGAGAATGTTCTGGGCGATTTCAACGACGTGGAATTCGAGCACTTCGGTCAGAAATTTCGCTTTTTTAGAAAGGGAGAAGAATACTGGATCAATGCGCTGGATGCGGAAGGAAAACCGCAGGATATGAAGGTCGAATACACTTTCGGTCACTACCCCTTGCAGCAGTATCTGATTCCTTTCCCCGGTGGTCGTCTTCAGGCGTTGCAAGTGTGCTGGGACAGCCGTCCGAAGGAGGAAGGCGGGCAGAGATGGTATCACCTGTATCCAGAGGAGGCGGTTCCGCCGGAGGATCCCCTGCATTGGACTCGTCGCCATTTCAATTGGAACTATATGTGCGCTGATTGTCATTCGACGCACTTGGACAAGGGCTTCGATGAAAATACGATGAGCTATCACACCCTCTGGTCGGAGATCAATGTGAGCTGTGAGGCCTGTCACGGCCCGGCTTCTGAGCATGTAAAGTGGGCAAATGCGATGACTGCTCGATCCGGAAAGGCGACAGATCCGAATGAGGGTGATTTCGCTGAACTGAAAGACTACCTCTCGTCAAAGGGATTGGTTGTCAGTCTGAAAGAGCCGGATGAAGACGGCTCGTGGATGTGGACGAGGAATGAAACGACAGGACAGCCAGAACGTCGGCGGCAGCTACATTCGAATGTGCAGGTGGAGACCTGTGCCCCCTGCCATTCTCACCGTGAATTGCTGGAACCAGTCTTGAAACAAGGACAGCCCTATGCCGATACACATATCCCGTCGATTCTGAGAGAGCAGCTCTACCATGCCGATGGGCAATTGAAGGAAGAAACTTACGTCTATGGTTCCTTCGAGCAGAGCAAGATGTACCATTCCGGAGTCCGCTGCAGCGATTGTCACAATCCGCACTCCATGAAGCTGGTAGCTCCGGGCAATGCGCTTTGCATCCGCTGTCACCTGCCAGATCGCTACGATACGCCGAAACACCACTTTCATCCCGTCGGGAGTACGGGGGCGAGTTGCGTGGAATGTCACATGCCGACTCAAACGTATATGGGCGTGGATGCTCGTCGCGATCACAGCATTCGCATTCCCCGGCCAGACATCTCAGAGAAGATCGGTTCTCCGGACGCCTGTACGAAGTGCCATACAGAGAAGAATCAGGAGTGGGCCACAGAAAATTTCTTTCAATGGTGGGGGCGTGGTCCTCGCAATGCCCACTATGGTGAGATTCTTGCTGCAGCACGACGAGGTGAGGCTGATTCCTTCGCTCCTCTCGCCGCCTTGGCTGCGGACTTGGAACGTCCAGCTCTCGCCAGAGCTGCTGCAGTCGAGACGGCTGCCCATCGCGGACCTTCCCCAGAACTGACTCAGGTGATACAGGGACGGCTTTCCGATCCCAATGCACGCGTGCGCGTCGAGGCGCTGACGGCTCTGCTCGACTATCCGGCGCATCAGAGGCTGGAGATGGCGGGGACTCTTCTGTCCGACCCGATGCGATCTGTTCGGACAGAAGCGGCTCGCGTTCTGGCGGCAGCTCATTCTGATTTGAATCAAGCGCAGAGAGAGGCTTTTGAAAAAGCCTCAGCGGAGTTTCTTGCGAGAGAGACTGCGATTGCAGATCGCGGGGCAGGGCATCTCATGCGGGCAAATTTTTATCTCGATCTGGGGGAGAAGGAAAAAGCAGAGAGCGAGTTTCATATCGCCCAGAAGGTCGAGCCTGAGTTCCTTCCCGCCCGGATTCGCTATGCCGAAACTCTCGAGGGAGAAAATCGGATCAAGGAAGCCGAGGAGCAGTTCCGCGCAGCAATTCCCGCGATGATGACAGACAGTGATCGCGGAATCGCTCACGAGAGTTTATCACGATTCCTCATTCGGCTGAAACGATATGATGAGGGACTCTCCGAGATGGAAGCAGCGACGAAGCTCCAGCCTGAAAGCGCTCAGACGCAGTTTTTTTACGGAGTCGCACTGAATTCGATGGGACGTTTTCCCGAGGCCTTGCCCTATCTGGAAAGAGCGCATCAATTGGAGCCGCGCAGTCTGGAATATCTCACCGGACTCGCGACTATTTGTCGTGATGCGGGAAAAATCGATTTGGCCTTGAAGTATGCGCGAGAGGCGCTGGCCCTCGTGCCTGGCGATCCGCAGTTGCGAGAGCTCGTGCGGAGCCTCGGTGAATAAGTGGATGAGATCGACTCGGAAGCTTCGTCTTCCCTTTTCGGGACCAACGGAGGAAGAGGAAACAGAAGAGGCTTTGAAGAGCTCATGAAGGCTTCGAAATAGACGCCGTGGGAGTTCTCGTCGCGATGAAAAAGGAGAACTCTAGCATCTCGACTCTGCCTCAGTGTTTAGCTTTCAGCCGCCTCAACTCGAAATCGTCGTCGCGGTACAAAATCTCGATGAGCTCGAAGTCTGCTTCAAATTCCGGTAGAATCGTATCGCCAGCGTAGGGATGAAAGACATAGCTCAGCAACACTTCGTCACAGTGAGGTAATAACTCACGATAGATCTGTGCTCCACCGATGATCGAGACCTCTGTCTCCTCCGTGACGAGGGCGAGGGCAGCGTCGCAGGTCGGAGTCAATTCAAAGCCATCGGGAGCGGTGGTTAGACTCGATGAAATCACGATATTCCTCCGTCCTGGCAAGGGACGGCCCAGCGACTCCATCGTTTTCCGCCCCATGATCACCGGATGTCTGATCGTCAGCTTTTTAAACCAGCGCAGATCGGCAGATAGCTGCCAGGGAAGTCCTCCGTCCTTCCCGATGACGCGGTTCGAGGCCATCGCCACGACCGCTTTCAGTTTCGGTCTGCTCATACCGCGATAGGGGCCTTGATGGCGGGCCAGGGATCATAGTTGCTCAGCTCGAAGTCCTCGTAACGGAAGGCGTCGATCTCGGTCACGTCGGGATTGATGCGCATCGTTGGCAGTGGTCGTGGAGTGCGCGTGAGCTGTTCGCGAGCCTGATCGAGATGATTTTTATACAGATGCAGATCGCCGAAGGTGTGAACGAATTCTCCGGCTTTCAGTCCGCAGACTTGAGCCACCATCATGGTGAGCAAGGCGTAGGAGGCGATGTTAAAAGGGACTCCGAGAAAGAGGTCGGCGCTGCGCTGATAGAGCTGGCAGCTCAGCTCTCTGGTGCTGGTGTTCACGTAGAACTGGAACAGAGCATGACAGGGGGGCAGTGCCATCTTCTCCACGTCGGCGGGATTCCACGCACTGACGATCAGGCGTCGGCTCTCGGGTTGGGTGCGAATGGCGTCGATCACGCGAGCGATCTGGTCGATGGCTTCGCCTGATGGAGTAGACCAGGACCTCCATTGATAGCCATACACGGGACCGAGGTCTCCGTTTTCATCCGCCCATTCATCCCAGATCGTGACGCCGTTTTCGTGAAGATACGCGATATTCGTGTCCCCTTTTAAAAACCAGAGCAGCTCGTGGATAATGGAGCGTAGGTGGAGCTTTTTTGTGGTGAGACAGGGGAAGCCTTCTCGGAGATCAAAGCGGGCCTGCGCCCCAAAGACGCCGATCGTACCGACGCCGGTGCGATCTTCGCGCTCCGAACCGTGGTCTAGGACATGTTGCAGCAGATCGAGATAGGTTTTCATCACAGGAGCGTGTCAGGAGGGACGCGTAAGTTGCGGAAAGTCGGTTGAAGCGGTGCGATCCAGTTGATCCAGCAGATCGGGGATGCTGTCGGACACGAGAAAATCGGGGCAGGTTCCGTCCACGGGGCGACCATAGTTCCCCTCCTGTTGGAGTCGGCGACAGAAGGAAATCAGATCGTCATAGAAGCCATTCACATTGAGCAATCCTATCGGCTTTGCCTGAATGTGCAGTCGATTCCAAGCGATCATCTCGAAGATTTCATCGAGAGTTCCGAATCCTCCGGGAAGAGCGATGAAAGCATCGCTGAGGTCGGCCATTTTCTGCTTTCGGGTCGCCATGTCGGGAACGAGTTCCAGCCGAGCGATCCCTCGGTGGCCGAGCTCGCGATTCATCAGGAGCTCCGGAATCACGCCGATTACTTCACCACCCTTTTCTAGGCAGCCATCAGCCACGGCTCCCATCATACCCAAGCTGCCGCCACCGTATACCAGACGAATCTTCTCCTCGGCAAGTTTGTGCCCCAGATCGCGGGCGATCGCGATAAACGCTGGATCGGGACCGTCGTGAGCACCGCAAAAAATACAGAGAGAATGCAGGGAGGAAGGCATGTGACAGGGTAGAGTGGAAGAGTCAACAGGGTCAAATCGAGTCGAGGTCAATGCAAGCTCTTCTTCAGGTGTCTTGCGGATCTCTTCCCATGACGGGACTAGATCTTTTCGCAACGCTTCATCTGCGTATCAGTCGATTCGCTGGGGATGGTCGGCGAGAAGAGTCAATCGCGAGATTCCCCGCATCCTTCATTCCATCCAGCCGATCAGTCATCAGAGGTGCGCACGGCTCACGGCCAGAACGCGTTGCTTTTCCAGAATCGATGCGATCACTCGACGGCTTCGCCGAGCAGCAAGATGCCTCCGACATTCCACAGATTCGGAGCGTATTTCTGCGGATTCTTGTCGAAATCAGGACGGTTTTTTTCAAATAATATCTGCCTCTTGTCCGGCGTGTCTTGATCGAGTGTTACGGTGACGGTATGAACGGTCTCCGGTGCGAGTTCTCGGCTGGGGAAGAAACTCGCGAGTCGCTGATAGGTGCAGTAGCCGTCGATGCGTTTCGTGAGCTTGGATTCGTCTCCGTCGAGAGAGACCAAGAGCTGCCCCGAATCTGGTCCCAACAGGTCAAAAAATCCAATCACATGGCCGCGAAAGCGAAAAGTGAGGGAGTCTCCTGGTGTCGTGGCTCGCCAGATTTCAGGCAGGCGCTCGCCGAAGCGCTTTTGGGCGGGGTCGTCTGTATTGCTCAGATTTTTCCACTGCCCCGAGAGCATTTTTTGCCGAATCGGCACGATTTTTGCTGCCTCCCAGTTGTCGGAGCGCAGGGGAGCGATGCGCTCATGCTTTATCGGCGTCTTCGAAGCAGGTGTAATCGCTTTGATCGCGTCCCATGCCCGGAATAGAGCTTCCGTGTAGAGAATATGGCCTGTATCGGGAAAGGGATGGACGCCGTCGCCGGAAAAAATCATCGGATTCGCTTTCGAATGCCCTGAATCAGCAGGAGAGTCAGCGGTCTTTCCCTCGGGCCGAGTTCCTTGGAAAATGAGACTTCCTTCGGTGATTCGACGAGCCACATCTACGCCGAAATCTACGCTCGGGATTCCATAGTGATCGGCCACCGCCTCCATCGCATCCGCAGAGCGTGAGCACTTCCCTGCTTGTGCATCTGCGAGATGCGGGGCGCTAATGGTATAAACAAAAACGATGTCAGTCTCGGGATTGGCTGCCCAAGTCTGGCGTACGATTCCCTCCATACAGCGCTGGATTTGCGAGGGATCTGTCGCTCCATCATTCACGGCGAATTCGACAAACAGCAAGTCCGGCTGATGAGCGAGCACCTGTGCTCCGACGCGGAACACTCCAAGATCCGACCCCGTTCCGCCGATGGCTGCATTGATCTGCGTCCACTTCACACTGGGGTAGAGTTCCTGAAGCTTCGCCAGTGATTGAACTCGCCAACCTTCAGCCGCCGTGATGCTGCCGCCCAGATAGCCGACCCGAATCTCTCGACCATCCGCAGCGGTCGCCTTGCGTAGCACATTCGGCAGTCCTTTGCGCGAGTGAACTTCGACTGCCTTTCGCCGTGGACTCTCGCCGTTCTGGGAGAAGGATGGAATCGCAGGGAGTAGCACGAGAGCTGTGGCGAGAAGAGAGAGATAGCGCATTGAAGAGATTTGGAATATATTTGCGGCTCTTCGATTTGTCTCAATCTGCGTGATCAGGTGATGAATTTTTGATGAGATTTTCCGAAATCGCATGACTTTTCATTTCCGACTGCTTCGGTCGAGACGATGAATCATCTATGGTGCCAAAGCGTCACAGAAAATGGGCTACGATCCTTCTATTGTTCCTGATCAGCATCTGCTCGATCCGGACCTTGCGTTCGCTTACGATTTGGGCGCACGATGATGGCGGTCGCATTGCCGGAGAGTTAGTCAACTTTGACCGTGACCAAAGACTCGCTGTTTTTCGCGATCCGATTTCGAAAAAAGTCATGCCCGTCTCGCCTCGAGATCTGTCTTTGGGCAGTCGCCAGAGGCTACTGATCGACTCTGTTGAGTTCCGTCGTGCCAGTGACGATGATGCTGGCTACGAGGACGAGGACGATGTTTATACACGCGAGGTCCGCGACCGGCGGGGGGCGCTGTGGACCGCAGCTCTGATCGGGATCGCAGTCACTTGTGTCGGCTTCTGGCTAGTCGGGGGATTGTTCGCTCGGAAATGGAATCTCCTCTTCGCTGGTGGGGCTTGCCTAGGATCGTGGGTCATGATGGCCATCCTCATGTTCTGCTACGCTTTTCTCCGTGCTCGGATTAATGGGGGCACGGGGATTCTTTTGGTCGGTGGGGCCGTGTCACTCGGCGTCACCCCCATGTTGATCTCAGCGATTTATGCCTGTAGCTACTGGAAAGGACATCTCATTCTGCTGACGCACCTACTGGCGGCTCTCTGCGTTCTGGGACTCGCGGAAACCGCCTCCAACATCATCATTGGACAGGATCGTGCCGATGCATGGTGGAATGAGACCATCTTCGAGCCAGCGGGAATTATTCAGCCGCTCGTGCAGACTGAGCGACTTGTTCCTTCCGCCACTGCGAATGAAGTTCTGCCTCAGAGGTAACTTTTTCGAGAACCCAGTCAGCGAAGATTTTATCTTCCGGATCGTAGAGTCAGCGCTGGATCACTCGGATGATTTTATCCTCCGCGAGAGCAAGGGGCGGTAGAAGTTTATCCGCAGAGTTATGACAGGTGACTTGCAGCCGTGATCGATGGATTCTAGGTTCTGGGAATGACATACCCTGAATTTCTTTCCGGCGCGACGCAGGGAGACTCTCCCCCAGCAGATTTATCGCCTCAGTTAGCTTCGCTCTGGCATGTCAAAGCCGGAAACTGGGAGCGAGCGCACGATATCGCTCAGAGCATTCCCACGGTGATCGGCTCTCGGATCCATGGACTGCTTCACGCTATCGAGGGAGACATGGGGAACTCAGCTTATTGGTATCATCACGCGGGATGCCCTCCCATCCGTCGTGATCAGATCGAAGAAGAGTGGACTCGTCTCGTGGAGATGCTTCTACCGGAGTCCGAAGAATGATCTCGCACTTTATTCTACGGTGAAACTAGGAATTCAGTCAGCTTGCCGACTGTCGAGAGGAGAGCTTCAGCAGGAGTTCGTAGTAATTGATCTCGAAACGACAGGCGGAAGGCCCAGTGAGAGTCGAATCACTGAAATCGGAGCCGTAAAGGTGCGCGCTGGCAAGATCGAGAGTGAGTGGTCCAGTCTGGTCAATCCGGGGCAGGGGATTCCACCATTTGTCGCCCGTCTTACCGGCATCACTGATAAAATGGTTCGAAAGGCTCCTGCTTTCGATGGAGTGATACAGCCTCTCCGAGAGTTTCTTGGCAATGCTATCTTAGTCGCACACCGTGCTCGCATGGATTACGAAGTGCTTCAGGCCGAATCTAAGCGAATTGGTCTGAGCTTCGAAGTTCCGGTGATCTGTACTTTTGCAGAGGCAAAACGTTTTTTCCCCGGTTTGGGAAACTATGGGCTTGCCGCCGTGTGTGAATCTTTTAAAATACCACTCGAAAGTCACCATCGAGCGCTCTGCGACGCTCGAGCGACAGCGATTCTGTTTCTTCGCATTTGGAAAAAAGTCTATGAAGACGAGCATGAACATTCTGAACCAAGGTAAGACAGAGCCTGAAGCAGTAAATTGTCCTCATCGAAAGCCGCGCAGGCTGATGATTCTCGTGCGCACGATCCTACTCTGTGGAGCCGCGTGGGTGTTGAGTTCCTGTTACTACGACGACTACCCGTACTATGGCAGTGGATATGGTCCGGCGTATTACTCTGGACCTGCCTACTATGGCCCGACTTATTACGATTACGGCCCGTATTGGGGAGGGTATCCACGAAGCTCCGTTTATTATAATTATTCCTATTACCCGAGACACTCTCGCCCGAACTATCACTACAATCATTCGAATTACCACGGCAGCCCCGGCTATCATCACTCGGGGCGGCCTCCGGGAAGAGTCTCGCCTCCGCCTTCTCGGGGTGGTGGACATAACGTAGCAGGGCGACCTCATTCTCCAGGATCTTCTCCCCACAGTGGCAGTCGTCCCGTCGCTACGCCACCGCGTGCCCCTCAGAGGCCGTCTGGTGGCCTCGGAGGCGGAGCCTCGTATTCCCAGACTTCGCGTCCAGCGAACTATGGCAGAGGCCCCTCGATTGCCCCTCGACCCGCTTCGCGCCCTACCGCGTCTCCTCGCCCCTCGGCACCACGTCCGAGCGCCCCTTCATCGGGAGGACGCAAACGACGATAGTTGGCGAAATAACTCATCACGAGATGGGGGAGTTGCGATTCGTGCCCCCCAATCAAAGGAGGCGGATGGTAGGGCGTCGCGGTATGTCGTTACGGATTTCTCTGCGGCAGGATCACTCTGGGCAATCAAGCGTATCAAGAATACGCACGAGCGAGGCTAATCTGACTGCTAGTGCTGCCAGCAATCCTCGCTGGGGGGTATGGATAGAGAGAGTTGGGGTGATGCCTCGCTGTCTAGGCTCCTGAGTCACCGGAGGTCTTCGTCGCCGGAGGTGCGGATCGCTCACATCGCTCACGATGATTACGAAAAAACCAGTCTCAGCTTTTTGAAAGCCGAGGCTGGTTTCGTAATTTTAAAGCGAAGGATCCGCAGCAGCGCACTGCCGCTGACAGAATCTTTCGAACGGATCAGCGCTTGGAGAACTGGAAGCGCTTGCGAGCGCCGGGCTGACCAGCTTTCTTCCGCTCCTTCTTCCGAGAATCCCGAGTGAGCAGACTATTTTCGCGAAGAACGCCTTTTAGTTCTGGATCAGACTTTAGTAGGGCACGCGCGATCCCGAGTTGAATCGCTCCAATCTGTCCGCTTACACCACCGCCGCTCGTGCGAATCACGATGTCGAATTGATTGACTTGATTCGTCGTATGTAGGGGGTAGAGAACCTTATTTTGAAGCGTCAGATTACCGAAGTAATCTTCAAAAGGGCGTTGGTTAATCGTGATCTGACCGGTGCCGGGAATCAGATTGACCCGAGCCGTTGCCGCTTTACGACGTCCAGTTGCAGAATAGGTGGCGCTCATTTTCGAAAAATTTAGAAAAGAATGGAATTAGAGTGTGTAGGGAGTCGCCTGTTGAGCCTCGTGAGGGTGCTCTGAACCGGCGTAAACTTTGAGTTTGCGGAAAATCGAACGACCAAGACGATTGTGCGGAATCATTCCACGCACGGCATGCTCAATGAGTCGCTCAGGAGCACGTGAGCGCAATTTCGCAGCAGACTCTTGTTTCAGACCGCCCATGAATCCAGAAAATCGAGAATAGATCTTCTTTTCCTCTTTTGCTCCAGAGAGACGCACCTTATCGGCGTTTACGATCACGACGAAGTCACCGCAGTCGACGTGGGGTGTAAAGATCGGTTTTCCTTTGCCACGCAGAAGATTGGCAGCAGCGACAGCCACGTCACCCAAAATCTGATCGTTGGCATCAATGATGTGCCACCGGCGCTCGATTTCTTCAGCTTTGGCAGAAAAAGTCTTCATAGGTAAATTTTCAAAATGAGATGAACGATCACGCTGCCTTGACGGTTTGAGAAACAGAAGCTAAGCCCGATAAAGTTAGCCCGATAGAATTCGGAAACCGAGTGATAAAAGATTATCACAACTCTGGCGTGAGGGAGGGGAATGTAGGACGGTCACCGCACTTGTCAAGTCGTCTTGAAGCTGAAATTGCATCTTTAGAGAGCAATTTCCTCATTTTGTCGAGATGGCAAAGAAGAGGAGATACTGTTTAAGTCTAAATGTGGAGAAGTCATGATTCACTCAGATTCGAAAGCTTGAGGGAGAAAATATTTCCATCGGATTCAAAGGGTCAGAGCAATACCCCGTCGATTTCCAATCTCGACGTTCGGTCGCAAATCGGCGAGCTGGGACGCCTGCGCTTCCGTGGGACTGGAGCACTCAATCCGAAACCGCTGTTCCCTCCTCCTTCTCTACGAAATCGAGCGAATAGGCCTCGAACAAATGGCAAAGCTTGTGCGGCACGATGGCCGTCATGAGGATGTCATTCTCCTCGTATTCTTTCGTCAGGATTTTTCCTTCCCGATGCAATCGGGAGACCAGATCCTGTCTTGCCTGTGGCAGGCGCAGCAGCATCCGACGCACCCGCTCCAACATCATGTCGGTGAAGCGATCAATCAGCGCCGGAATCCCCGCTCCCGTCGCAACAGATACAAGGACCGTATCTGGACCAAAATGCATCTTCAGTTCGTGCAGCCGCTGCGCATCTCCCTCCAGTAGATCGATCTTGTTCAGCACCGTTATCGTCGGCTTCTCAGAGACTCCGAGTTCTTGAAGCACGCGAATGGTCGTCTCGTGGAAAGCCACGACCTCGGGTGAACTGGCATCGAGGATGTGAATAAGAAAATCAGCGATCACTGCCTCCTCGAGCGTCGCTTTGAAGGCCTCGACGAGCCTGTGTGGTAGATTGCGGACGAAACCAACGGTATCTGTGAGCAGCAAGGGCTGGCCGTCGGGTAGATCGATACGCCGAGTCGTCGGATCGAGCGTTGCGAAAAGTTTGTCCTCAGCTAGGACTCCCGCTCCAGACAGGAGATTGAGGAGCGAACTCTTGCCTGCATTGGTGTATCCGACGATAGAAGCTTGGCAGATCCCCTCATCCGCACGCTGCTTGCGCTGGGTGC
>JBDHQE010000070.1:0-15775 GCA_039806885.1 Verrucomicrobiales bacterium | reverse complement strand
GGGATTGATGGTCGGCGATGAGTTGTCTGAAGTTGTCGTAGCCGAATGCGATCTCGTTAAGAATGCTGCCCTCACCGACATTGGGATCGTCGTAGCTGGTCACGGCGATGCGCAGCAGGCGTTTGTTGTCGTAGCGTGTTTCGATGCGGCGGATGGTGGCGTCGATGTGTTCTGCCACTTCGATCAATCTGTCTTGAGTAGGTCGTCCCAAGTTATCGTAGTCGTAGGCATGTATGGTTCCGTTCCCGTCACGGTGGGTTTGAATCTGCCCCTGTCGGTTGTAGGTGTAATAGTTGCTGCCTAATTCGCCGGTGGGGTAGATTTTTTCTCGAAGCAAATCACTTCGCGCCACTCCGCTCTCGGCTAGTGTTACACCGTAAAGGAAGCGCGTCACCTGATCGCCGGTGATGTCGTTTCGCAAGATAAGATGGCTGATGCCTCCATCGGGTGCGTAGAGGAAATCGGTGATGCGCGGCTTGTTTGCTTCGCTCTTGTCGCAGGGCTTAATTCCCTCGATCAGACGAATGCGCTGTCCGGCGGCGTTGTTTTTCCATTGTGTTTCGATGCCTTCGGCGTCCACGGTGCAGCCGCTCAGGTCGTCCACTCCGTAACGAGTGCGGCTCACCAGCACGGTGTCGCTGCTGGCGGGCGGAAGGTCGGGACGCTCTATGGGTGCCCCTCCGTTAGTGCCGTAGTCGGCGCTTGCCACTCCGCGCCCGATGCCGTCGTACCACTGCGCCGTATAGGCACGCCTGCCCTTGGGCTGTTCGTCATTCGGTCCCTGCAAGGCACCTGTCTGCTCGTCGGGTGCATCCTCGAAGCGTTGCCAGTGCGTGTTCAGGATGATCTGCGACGCTTCGTTCCAGGTGTTTTGCCATTGCTCCACCACGATCAAGTCGTTCACTTCGGCTTCGTTGCCGGGGTAGCGGTTGATGTCGCCAAAGTATCCCTTTTCCTCATCTTCGCTGTCGTACCAGCAGCGCCGGTAGCGGGTCACATTTCCCGGCTGACCGATTTCGGGGAAGGTCTCCTCGCTGGCACGCGGGTGAATGCTGACGCCGTTCACTGTGTGGGTGTCGTAGGTGTAGCGTCGCAACTCGATGTAGTCGCCCTGATCGCCTTCCTTTATTCCGGTGCTTTCGAGATAGCCCTTCACGGATCCAATCTCAGGGTCGGTGGCGGCGTACCAGACGTTGACATGCAACAGTCCACTGTCGGGCTTGAGGTTGATGCTCAGGGAAGTGCTCATGCCCGATGGCTCCGACACACTGGCGATGGCAGAGGGTTCGGCGGTGTAGATGCGGCGTCCGCTGCTGTTGTAGCGGGTAGAGCGGAACCACAAACCCTCTTGACCGTCGTCGAGCTTGGTCAGAAGCGTGCCGCTGGCGCGGTTGGCATACACGGTGAAAGTGGAGCCATCGGGGCGCGTTTCGACCGTGCGCGAATACCACACATTGGGTTGGCTGAAACCGGGTTCGGAGGGGTTCAAATGGTAGCTGAAGGAATAGACCTTGCTGCCGCCTTCGATGGCCTCCCAGATCACACGGCGTTCTTCATCGTAGGCGAAGTGCTTGCTCGTTCTCTCTGTGCTCTTCGGACAACTTCTTCTGTATATCATGAGACTCCTGAAAGTAGCGGTGCGCTTTCTGAAACTCTTTCTCGGCGACTGCGATTCTCCCCAGTGTATCCAGAGTGACGCTACAGTTCCACAGCGATTGGAAGTCATTCGGCTTTTTGTCCATCAGTTCCTTCCGTAGCTTCAGGGATTGCTCACACAATGCTACTTGCGCTTTGAGATCCCCTTTCTTCTCATACAGGCTCGCGAGCATGTTCAGAGCATAGTCTAGGTCGCTCTTCACGTCTAGATTCTCCGGATGGGATCCCAAGAGCTTTGTCAGAATGGATATGGCTTTTTCAAAACGGGGCTTTGCTCTGTTGGCATCGCCCTTATCATCGATTAGTTTTCCCAGTTTGATGATGCTAAATGTCCAATCTCTCTGGCTAAGCAGACTTTCTGGTTTGCTAGACGCAATTTTCTCCTTTCCCTCGACTACCTTTTCGAGAAGTTGGATCGCCGTGAGAAAGTCTTGTTTTTCTCTGGAGACATCCGCCCTCGTGTCTAGGCTGACCATCCAGTTGTATAGTGTTGCCGTATTATCGGGATTCGAGGCAGTCAGATTCCGGAGAATGGCCTCTCCTTTTTGAAGCAATTGATCAGCTTCATCGATTTTGGATTCTGAGAGAGACAGGCGCCCAAGAGCAACGAGAGCCTGTGCAAACGAGGACTGAAATTGTGCGTTGTCAGGGGAGCTTTTGAGGATCTTTCCATAGATATCAATCGTCAACTCTCTGTATTTCCTTGCGGCAGAAAGATCATTGTTTCGCATCGCGAGATCGGCGAGTGCGGATGATGTGATTGCCGAATTTTGTTGAATCTGGAGATCGTCCGGTGCAGATCGCGCAATCTCCTGACTGATAGCTAGCGATTTTTGAAAGTAGTCAACGGCGCTAGTCAAATTATTGATCGAACGTGCCCAGGAGGCGAGATTGAATAGGGATGAACTATAATTCTGCTGATAGTCGATGTGGTTTGGATTCTCCCTGGCTAGCCTTTCGCTGATTTCCAAAGCTTTCTGAAACGCCTGTCTCGCCGCATCATTATCACCTTTCTCCTGCAGGGTATGCCCCAGCAGATCGAGAGAAATACTCCATGTTCGTTGCAATCCGGGATTATCCGGATTGCTCTTGGCTTGCTCTTCGCTAATTTTCAGAGCTTGCTCTAGAAGCTTTAGCGCCGTATCGCTGTCTCCACGCGCTTGAGCAATGCGGCTGAGATTCGTGAGTGAAACGTTCCAGTTTTTCTGTGCCATCGCATCTTTAGGGTTAGCGTTTGCCAGTGTTTCCCTAATTTGCAAAGACAGCCGAAACTGCTTCTCTGCTTCTTGCAGATTCCCTTGTCGCAATTCGATTTCGCCTATTTTGTCCACTACGCTCGCTAGATTTTGTCGGGCTTCCGCGTTTTCAGAATCAAAATCTCCAAGCTTCTTTCGGATTTGTAGAGCTTTGGTATAGAACTGATTCGCAGTGGGAAAATCGTCTTCCAGCAGAGCAACTCTTCCCAAGTTCTCCAAAGAAACGCTCCAGTTTCTTTGAGCCAGAGCATTTTTGGGATCCGTCTCTGCAAGTCGCTCTATGATCTGGTGTTCTCGCTGGTAGTTCTCCTTGGTTGCCGCTGTATCACCCATTACCTCCGAGATCTGCGCCATTCTTTCGTAGGATGTCGCCAGATCCTGCTGTGCTCCGGAATCCGAGGGCATGTCCTCGAGCATTTTTTGTCGGATTTCGAGAGCCTTCTTCAGGTAGTCGTGAGCCTGCGTGACTTTTCCTGTTTCCAAAACGACATCTCCGAGTAAGCTCAGAACAACTCCCGAATTTTGTCTTATCGTGATATCCGCTGTTTCTGTCTTCGCCAGTGCCTCAACGATGAGGAGCGCTCTTTCGTAGAGCTCTTGCGCAGTCAATAAGTCCCCCTGGCTTTGATAAATACTGCCCATTTCACTCAGAGAAAGGAAGAGGGCGCGTTGTGCCAGCGAGCTGTCTGGATAGGTCTTCGCTAGGGACTCACTATAGTGTAAGGAATTCTGATATAATTGCAGTGAAGCTTCCAGATCACCCTCATCCTTTGTAACACGAGCCAATTTGTTCAAGATGCTGCTTCGTGCATATTGGATCGCGATGTCCTTCGGATTGTGGTCGGCGAGCGGACCAACTATGTTCAGCGATTCCTGATACGCTTTTTTAGCCCCACCTAGGTCACCGGTAGCATACAGAACATTAGCTCGGCTTTCCCACATGATGGATTGATTATACTTCGCGTCATCCGTGCTAGGTGGATTTTCCTCGAAATACTTCTCTGCTTCTAGAGACACATCATCCAACAATTCGATGCGCCCCAGTGGCTTCAGCTTGTCGTGGAGATCGAACAGCATGGAATTGATCAGTTTTTCTGCCGTGGCCTGGGCCTTTTCCGATTTCTCGCGCGCAAGCTTTTCTCGTCGCTCTGATTCTATCGCGGCCACGCGACGCTGCTCGGCCAATTCCTGCGCTCTCTCCGCCTTCGTACGCGCTTCCTCCGCCGCTATTCGACGCTGTTCAGAGATGGCGCGAGCAGTGCGTGCATCCTGTTCCCGTTTAAATGCCCAATAAGCGGCCAAGCTAGCGAGTAATGTGAGTACTGTTAGCACCGCGATAACGACACGGCGAATACGAATCGATCGTTGCAGCTTCCCCTCTTCTGCTGCGACCGAGTTCTGAATGAACTCCCTTTGCTCATCCGAGAAGGCATCTGCATGGGTGTGCAGGAAGTGCTTAGCCATATCCAAGAGCGGATCACCCGAGAGGAGTGGGCTATCTTCTCGCAGACGGCTATCTATGCGTCCACGAATGCGAAGCAAGTCACGGTTCTCGTTCGCCCATGTGATCGCAGTGGGCCAAACGCGCAGGAGTGCTTCGTGAGCCAAGGTGACAATGGCTGAATTCTGCTCGCTCGTGTCAGACAGGGAATTTTCACCTTCTGCCGTAAGCAGTCGCTCTCGAATGAGGGCGTCTACGAGCTCGCGTGCGGGGCCTCCCTCGGGAAAGGTAGCGAGGGGGACATACTGCCGAATCAGCTGCTCTTGGCCGTCCAAGCTATCGGAACTTTGGTCGCCCTTGCCCAAGCTCACCAAATGTCGCAGGACCAGTGGCAAGGAGGCTTGGACCTCGGAGGAGAGTCCAGATAGAGTAGCGTCTGCACGGTGAACGAGCGCTCCCTCGACGCCCCCCAATTCCTCATACACGCTGGTGAGCAAGTGTCCATCAGAGCTGCGTCTGTCATACAGTTCTCGCAGCACGTACTGTAGCAGCGGCAAGGGATCGGTGTGCTGGGTGGCATCGGCTAGGATCTGATCGCTCAACGAGCGACCGTTCTTTTTCTCGTATCTCAAGCCAGCGAGATAGGCTGGCTCTTCGATAATTCGTCGCAGGTCGTCGACTTGCGGTGCCGCCAAAGGGAAAAGTCCACCTCCGGAAATCAACCGTACCAAGCTCGGGGATTGCTGAACGCCCCCGAGAAAATCGCTCCGTACAGTAGCCACCACCCATATATCCCCCGTGCCGACCAGAGCCTCAATGGCGGTGAGGAAAGGCTCACGTCTCTCCGACGAAAGCGTGAAAATCTCCTCTAATTGATCGATCAGAATGAGTAGTCTCGTGCCGCCGCCTCGATCCTTGGAAGCCTGATAGAGAGCCCGCTTGATGGTGAGATTTGTTGCTGTCTCTGCATCCTTTTTAAAAGCCTCCACGACGTCTGACAGTGGGATTCCTCCTTCCCGCAATTCCGGCAAGACAGTTGGCCTAGCGAGCTGCTCAATCAATGCACCCAAAAGATCGTCCCCTAAGGCAGAAGGCAAAACAGTGAGCTGTCGCCACTCTGCCACTTGATCATCCAGCTCGAATTCTGCAATCGTGGGCAATAATCCAGCTCGTGCGAGAGATGACTTCCCGCTGCCGCTAGCGCCGCTGATGAGAAGAAAAGGGCGACCTTTCCTAGCCTGTTCACTGAGCAATTGACGAGACTCCAAGATCTCTGCCTCCCGTCCGCAGAATACCTGAGCATGCTGATTATCGAAACTTTGTAAACCAACGAACGGTGGCCCTTGTGTCGCCACATCCCAGATCGCCCCTGCTGAGTCAGCGCCCGCCATCTCGTCGAGCAGTGCGATCAGATGAGTTCGAAAGCGAAGAGAAAAGGATTGTGGGTACTGAAAAGTATGAAACGCCCGTCTATTGTGTCCGCTCCCACTCTCGTGAAATTCTTCTTTGATAAAGTGTTCTATCAGCTCCTTCTGCTCTAGAATCTCTTGTTTCTCTGCTGTGGATTTTCCCCGTAGACGCTCCTCGAAAGTCGCTTCATCCTGTCGCGTATACACGAGGAAGGATGGTCGTGCCCCTTGGCTGATCTCCCTCGCATGTAACATCAGATCAAATTCGCGCTCGGTTCCACTGCGATACGGAGAGCCATCGGGCTTGCGAACGGAGGCACCTAAGGGCGAGCCCAGTCGCGACCAAAGTATGAAGACAGCAATGTCGATCCCGTGCTCATCCGTCACCACTCGATCAATCCCTTCCTGAAAGGACTGATCTGCCTGTAGCGGTAGATCTTCCCATAACACTGTGACGAGCTGGAACTTTCCCAAGTAACGCCGTTTCAGCGAATCGATCACCTGACGCGCCCTCTCTCGCTCCTCGGCAACGTCACCGGGGCTGGAGATAAAGATGCGTATGGTTTTCATGGGGAAACGATCTACTGCGAGATCGTAAGCAGAGGAGAGAGACCTTTATCACTGGCTGCTTGAAGCGAAAAGAGCTGACTAACCATGGCGAAGACTCGCTTCGACTGGTAGTCATCGTTCGGGATGTAGTAGTAGCGTCCGTCATGTGCGATCCGAACGAAGGCCTTTCGCGGATAGATCGTCGAACTCTGCACCGTGAACACATCCTTCGCCGGGTGGAGCGCCGGTCGGTCCGGGGTATCGATCCCATAGGAGAGAAAGCGGAGAGCATCGAGGAGAGAACGTCCCACAATGGAGATTTCGTTATTGTTTTTTCGGATGCGTTTGATCGCGAATTCCTTGTTGTTTGGGAGCTTGAGCAATTTGGAGACCTCTTCTACTTGGGCGCGCCGCTTCCCGGCGGGGGTTCCCGATATGATGAGCTTGGAGTCTCCTTTCCCTTGACTGGCAACCTGGAGTCGCAATACCCCGCTGCTCTGAAGCTCGTCGAGTAGCGTAGCGACACGCACGAAAGGATGAGATTCTGCCTCGTCTGCGTTCACGATTTTGGGATTCGGAAGGCCATTGATTTCATCCACCAGTGCGAGAACGACGGATTTCATACTCCATCCAGATCGTGCCATGAGGATCAGGCTCTCGGCAGAAATCGGCGACAGTAGTTGTCGACTGAATTCCTGACCCGTGAGAGGCTGATAGGAGATCGTCGGCTTTTCCAGATAAGAGGCTCCGGTTCCGGATGCAAGAGTGTTTCCAAGGCCACCGATTTTTCCGATGTTGGCATTGGCGTTTATGTCTCCTTTAAACTCATATCCTGTCGTCACACTGGTGACCTGGAGAAAGCTGGGTGGCTCGTCATAACGCATTCGGACGATATTGAGGAGAAGCTGCTGATTGCTAGAGGAGGCTACTGCGTCATTGTACTGGTAGCTCCCCGGTCGGATCATGTTGGGTCCAAACTGAATACAAGAACTCATCACCCCTGATACGAGCGTGATCAAGCCGATTCTAAGCATGACGATGAGATGATTGAATCCTTGTTTCCAGTGAAAATCAGTATGTCTACGGTTCATTTCGACTTGGTTCTGGGTTGATTTCTAAATCGAGGCGGGCGTCAAGGTCCACGCCCGAACTTTTCAGATTCCGAGCCAGAAGGTGACCAGGACCAACGATGTCTCGGACTAGCTCCCCCTGGCGGACCCGTACCACGAGCGACTCGTCATCACGGGACGGCAGGGCTGCCAGTACGTCGTTCCCACGCTGCTGCCTGTGGGCATCCCACCAGGCATACGGATGATCGTGGCACGTTCTCATCGTTATTCTTACATGGACAAGGCCGGATCAATGAAGGCCCTGCTTTCAGCAGCTCGAGTCTGCGTAGAAACCGAGGAAAAAGTCGAACTTTTTTTCTGATTTTACAATTTTTTCCAAGAAGTCGGATCGGGAGCGAAAATGAACGCTCGTGCGAAGTTTAGTTTCCACGGCTCTACTTCAGACAGAATCGACCAGCAGGTAGATCGCCAGTGGGATCAGCATCGCCACGTCGGCCAACATGCGCAGGGCCTCCAGAGAGAAGCGTTCTCGCGCTCGGTTCAGTACGAGCAGAAGTCCGGTGGAGAGGAAGATCGAAAAGAAAAAGAGATGAAGTCCTGTCGCATGAGCGAAACTCCTCAGCCAGTCCCAGTTTTCCCAGAGTGAAAATCCGAGCGCTCCGACCGTAAGCAGTAGAAGCGGGAGCACGAGAACTCTTCCTGCTTGCTTGAGTCGCTCTTCATCGGCTCTTTCGGTTTCTCGCTCCCAGACGTGGATCGCCGTCATATTCGCAGCACAGAGCAGGGAAAAGCCGAGCATTTCCTTCGAGCATAGCAGCGTGAGAACAGGGTGGCTTCCTCCTGAAAATACATGAGCCATCATCGCCGTGCCGTAGCCGAAAGCCAGACCGGCGATCACATTGCGAAAATACGGCACACTGCCCTCCTTTGGCACGATGGCAGATAGAGTGAAGAAGACAATCACGATCAGTAACTCGGGCCACAGATACCATTGAATCAGGGGCATCGGGAGTCTTGTCCACTGGAGGATGGCGAGTAACCCCATGAGCAGGATCAGTAGGACAATGGCCGTCCGACGGTGACGCCACAAAAAGCGATGCCGCACCGAGACTGTGGAATGCGCCTCTCCGCGTGAATAGTGATCCAGAAGCCGATCTGTCACATAGATCATCCAGACAGCCCCGCCCAGGACGACGTAGCTTGGCCAGCGGAGGGGAGTAATCTGCCAAGTGTCGGCGAAGATATAGAGCCAAGCCATCGCGACAGATGGAGCAACGACGCAGAGTAGTCCCGGCCACAACCACCAAGGTGGACGTGTATCATGGCGAATCGAGGAAGTATCCGAAGGCATCGTCGTAAAATAAAAGCAGATGGGCATCTGCCAAATCAGCTTTACGAATTCTTCCTCATCCATCCGCTAAAATTCCGGAAGCATCCTAGTGAAGAAGCTGTTAAGGTCCGCAAATGAGCATTATTACGAGAGGTGGAGATCGAGGAGAAACGGGCCTGATGTTCGGTCATCGGACCAGTAAGACCGATGTGCGAATTGAAGCGCTCGGGACGGTGGATGAGCTGACCTCCGCATTGGGACTAGCGCGGGCAGCGGGATTATCCCCGGAGTTCGAGCAAGCAGTGGATCGCATTCAGGGAGATCTGATCGGGCTGATGGGATTGCTCAGTTGCGTGACCTCGGATCGGAATCGCTATCAGGAGAAAGGTTTCGCGCTGATTGGTGCGCAGGATGTGAACTGGATCGAAACTCTGGCAAAGGAGATCGAAGCGAAGACGGGACGCTTCACTGACTGGGCACGTCCCGGTGCCGAGCATTCTCTGGTCAAGGCAGGTTTCGATTTTGCCCGTGCAGTGGCTCGCCGAGCTGAGCGTCGTGTCTGGCACCTGCATGAGACGGACGGCCCTCTGCCTGATGCCGTCCTCACCTATCTGAATCGGCTGTCAGATCTCCTATGGCTGATGGCGCGCGTGGCATAAGTTGGTCTTTGCCTCGGCGGAAATAACTCTTTCCAGTTCTGCTCAAGTCCCGTACGCGAAAAACGCTCCACCACCTCTTCGAAAGGCAATGGAGCGTCTTGAATCGTAGAGAATCAGAACGCGCTATTTGGATTCACTGCTCTCGACCCGTGATTCCATGGAGGCGAGGAATCGCCAGACAAATAGAGCTGTCACGAGAAGCAGTCCAGGATAACCGATCGCTGCCATCGTATAGGGGACGGTTGGATTTCCTTCGATTCTGACTTGTGACAGGTTAAAGCTCAGAATACCGAAGGTGATCACGAATCCGAAGATCCACATCAACACCAGCCAGATGCCAGCTTCGAAACCTGAGAAAGGACGACTCCATCCGCGTGTGGGCTGAAAGCTGCGCCGAGACGTAAGCTCAGGCTGCTTGCGTCCACCAATCCGTCCGATGGTAACTAGATCGTAAACGAGAACTCCGCATCCGATCGCCGTGACGAAGCCAAACAGTGGAACGAAGATTTTGTATGCATCGAGAGCCGGGAAGACATCCCCGCCGAACCATTCTAGTCCGAGCGTACGATATACATACATCTGGACCGTGCCTCCCCAAGCGAAGGCCAGAGCCATTCCACTGATGCCGAGGAACAGGAGCCAGAAAGCCAGCTTCCCGAGTCTCTGATCGAAGTCGGTCGCTCCCCTAAGCAGTGGTACCGCATAGTAAGCGGCTCCAATCACGAGCATTCCGAAAGTTCCAAACAGGGCCAAGTGGCCATGGGCTGGGGTAATCCAAGTTCCGTGAGACCATACGTTCGTGAGAGCGAAGGTCATCGTGAATCCGAGGATTCCAGCGCCCACTTGCTCGAGAACGACAGAGCCGACCATGAAATAGAAGGCCGGAGCGTTTTTGAGCGGCTTGTTGTTTTGATGGGCGTCCAGATAAATGTGCCAGAAGCAGAAGATCAACGGCAGTGGCTCGAAGGCGCTGAAGAGCGATCCCCAGAATTGCCAGAACTCAGGAGTTCCGATCCAGAAGTAGTGGTGAGCGTTTCCGATCAGGCCGGACAGCCAGACGAGAATAACACCCCAGAAAACAGCGTATCCGACTGACTTCACGTCTGCATCGAACATCTTCACCAGCAGGAAGCCGATCAGGCTGATGTGGATCACTTCCCACACGCCTTCCACCCAGTAGTGAACGACGAACCAGCGGAAATACTCCTGTAGATCGAGACGCGAGACATAGAAGAGTCCGAAGACCCATACCACAGTGAGTGCTACCACTCCAATCGCCAAGCCCCAGTGAATCTCATTCCACTCCTTCATGGCGGGGAAGGTTCTCAGCACGACGAAGCAGAGAATGCCAAAGCCGATCAGTGCGACGATGTCGAAAATGCGTCCGCCTTCAATGTACTCCAAGCCTTCCTGGAACCAGGCCTGTCCGGCCCACCATCCAGCGACACCTTTCATCGCCAACCCTTGTGCATAAACATTCCACAATACAGCAGCGATGAGTGCATAAAACAGAATGTGAATAAGCCACGGATGGGCGAGTTCACGTCGGGAAAGTGAAGGTCCGACGAAAAGAATCGTTCCAATGAATCCCGTGAGAATCCAGAGAAGTCCTAGATTGATATGCTCCGTGCGGGCTACATTGAAGTTGAGTTTACCCACGAGCAGCGTTGGGTCCACCTGCTGCAGTCCGACGATCAATCCAAAAATAATTTGGAGGACGAAGAGAAAGAGCATCAGCATGAAGAAGCGCATGCTGAGACGCTGTGTCTGATATTCGATTTTCATGAAAAAGCTTCGTTAGGAATCAGTTGAGAGTTTTGATGTATTCGACGATGGCCTTGGCATCGTCCTCGGAGACGATAGCCTCGTATGGTGGCATGACACTGGGGGGGAAACCCTCCACTATTTTTTCATTCGGCTTTAGGATAGATTCGATCAGATAAGCATCGTCAGCCGTTACAGTGGAGCCGTCGGCCAACTTCACCTGAGCTCCGTGCAGCTTGCCCCATCCCGGGCCGACTAGCTTGTCTGTGCCCGGTGCATGGCAGGCCACACACCCGAGACTGGCAGAAATCGTCTTTCCGCGTTCAGCGAGGTCTCCTCCGGCGGCTGGCGCGCCCGCCGTTGAGGCGCTTTCTGCTGCAGGCTTGCTTCCAGAACGGAGCGGTGCCGAGTGACCGCCTTGGGCCAGCGCGATGCGCTTGTCCAGATCTTTAACTTTCACTTCCGGTGGCCAACCCTCGGTATCCATCGCGGATGTGTATTTCATGAAGGCGACTAGTTGTGGGATTTCATCTCCATTGAACAAGAGATTGGGCATGTAGGTAGTCTTCCCCCCACGACGCTCGATGCGTTCTTTGGCACCGGGATATTTTGCGTAATATTCCTCGATCGTCTTGACTCCGGAATCTGCCGCAATATGTGGCATGAGGAGCATGGATTTTACTGCCCCTTCTGTCGGCCAAGTGGCAGCAGCACCCAAGAAGGCGGTGATCCATGCTGGTCCGGCGTTCGCATATTCCTTCGTGAGATCTGGCGCGAAATAGGCTCCATTTCCCACGACCGTATGGCAGCCCATGCAGTTGTATGCCTGGAAGACGCGCTTCCCGTCGGTGGCTTGATGCTTGTCGAAGGACACTTGATCAGGGGTGACCTGCTTATGCTCAGAAATAAAGGAAAAGGCTGAGAGCATGATGAAGACGAGCATCATCAATCCCAGCATGATGAGCGCACGAGTGCGCTTCTGTGGTTCGAAACAACTTCCGTCGGGACAACTCATTTTTCACCTCCTTCTTCGATATCGAGTGGAATTCTGTATTTTGACTTCGATGCTGCCTTTTTCTTCTCGAACTCATCATGGAGAAAGAGAATCCGGACACAGTCGAGAAATACGTAGAAGACGTATACCGCCATCACAAATCCGACGATAAAATAAATCCACCACATGGTATGGGATTCAGCCCAGTAGCTGAAGTCCCGCCAGTAGGGAAACGATAAGGCGGAGGCGACAATGGTTGCCAGCACCGCCAGAATTAGGTCTCTAACGCGTTGTGTCATTGGTTTTGTTCTTTTTCTATCAATTGGGCCTAATGAAAATCCGAGCCGTAAATTTCCGCAAATCCGCGAAAGATTCGACTCTGACTCCAGTCCGGAGAGGTGCTCCGTTCTAGTATCGAATCGATGGATCGTATTTCATACAGGTCCTTCCATAATAGCTCGGACATTAGGAAGCAGAAAGCGCAAGAGTCAATCAAATTTTGACAATTTAGAAAAGTCTTTTTTCGTTTGGATGCGGTGCTTTCATCGGAGTCGATAGAGATGAACCGAGTACGGGCCGAAATGATCTTTTAAATTTCCATTGACGAGAGAAATGGTGCGGCTTTCACCGATAATTTCCGCATTTTCAGATCGATTCTGTAACAGGGAAATCTGGCACTCGATCGGCTCTGCGCTAGAGTTGACAGCAAAGAGATAGTTGTCCTCCTGAAATCGCTTGTGTAGGAGGAGAAGGGGAGCAGTCGCTATTGCTTCGCCCTGAATCGTGGGCTGATTAAGAACAGGTGCCAAGTCACGGATCTCCGAGTTAATACGAGTCACTGCTGCCAGCGTCTCTGGATCATCCAGCAGAGCGGCTTCGCGGAAACGTGGCTGAAACTGGTGGACGAAGTAAATGATCCCGCGAGATCCGGAGATGATACCTAGCCATACTTCTGAGCGAATCTGATCTGGATTCGCCTTTCGTCCGACGCCGGGGTAATCTGTGCATTCGACACAGTGCCAGATCGGCTTTTGTGAGTGTGACCACTCTCGCAGACGAGAGACCCCACGTGAAACGAATTCGAGCTTTCCCACGATCTCGGGCGAGCGATGCACGACAGGATAGATGTCGAAAGAGGCGATATCGCAGCCTTTCAGATATTCCGTGTAGTCCTCCAGATGTCCAGAGCGTGTTCCACGACCTCTATACTGATCGTTCGCCACACCCTGCCCGAGGTTGAGGATCACAGGGCGCGTCGGATCAGCACTGCGGAATTTTTGATACAGGCTTGCGATCTCTGCAGGAGGAATCGGTGGATCATAGCCCTTGCTCCCTTTTCGCGCTTGCGCATTGTCAGGTTCGTCTGAGTGCATCCAAGCGGCGATGATCGAATCGTCACGATGTGTCAGCGAGACATCGTTCTGCGCACAGATGACTGGCATGTGTGCTTTTTGCAGTGCTGAGAGCTGTTCCTGCGTGGGGCCGTGCCAGAGACCGATGTACAGATTGATCCCTGCGGACTGAAACCGCTCTGCATTTCGCGGATTCTGAAGCCAGACGGCAATCGGGAAAAAGCTGGGATCGACCGGCTCGCCCTCGGGAGTGAAAACTCGACGGCTATTCTCGGATACGTCCTGTTGGGCCGAGATGGAAGTTGCCCATAGAAGAGTGAGAAACAGGAGACAATAAAGCGAGTTTCCATGCAGCGGATGGCTCGTGATCGGGGCTGTTTTCATTCGGTAATCTCGGTGAGATCGCCTGATTCTATCTACCCCGTGAAAAATCTGAAACAGAAAAGGTGAAAATACGAAAAAAGCCAGCTTGAACCCTGCAATTCAGGATTCAAATCTGGCTTTTTAATCTGTCGTGATCAGCGGAATTCAGAGTCCGCTGTCGATATTCTCTTCAGAGTCGTGAACTGCCGTCTCGCAAAAGTAGGAGACGGATTCGTCATCAGTGCTTGGGTCTGTGCTCGGAATGACAGGACTTACAATCAGATGCCTTTTTGAGCGCGCCGAGAGCTTTCTCGCTGTGATCGCCTTTAGCGACTGCATCCAAGCTGGCGATTAGGGTAGAGACGCGCTTGTCATAGTCTGCCTGATCTCCGATGGGGGCTTTCGTACCCTTCATGGAGTGGACTAGGTCTGTGAGGGTCTTGGTTTCATCGGGAGTTGCCTCGCCCTTCACGACTTTAGCCATCGGGCTCGTCTTTCCTTTGAAGCCCTCCTTCATGATTTTTTCGAGAAGCTCGTCATCGGCGTGGGACAGTGAGCAGCAGAGAAGGGCGGCGCAGGTGAAAACAATGGATTTAATCATGGGTATCGAATGAAAAGAAGAGCGAAAATAACAACCGAAAAACAAAAATACGCAAGCAATCGTTTAAATTATGACTTGCCGATTCAATTGCGAATGGGCCTCGCTGTGGGAACAGTGAACTCTTCGAAAGATTTTTCTCCCCATTTTTGGGAAATTGCCTCATGCTCAGAGTGTGTGGATGGCGAGTCAATATGGGTGAATCAATAGATGTCAGAGCTTTTGATCGGAGTGTAGCGAGTCGATGCTTGATCTATATTGGTTCGCTACTTCTGATGAGCATCTTATTGGAAGGGTGTAAACGTCGAGAAGAGCCAATCGTCCTCATTGAGCCGGAGCCATCGGTGGAGGGACTCATTTCCATCGTACAGAATGGAGGCGGAACGTTTCAGAATGTTCCATTGGACGACTGGTGGAGATTTCGACTGGTAAACGAGTGGTGCCGATTGATCCTTCCGATCAGGCTGATTCCGAGATCATCGACGGGATTGCGGAAGCGGCGGACCGAGTGCTGGTTCGGTTGAGTGCCGAGGATTCTCCCGCAAGACGAGAATCGCGCATTAACGAGGTCAGTACACACTTCGAGGCAGCCCTGCTTGAAGAAATCAATCGCTTGCCGGAGCTAGAATGCTCACTGCCGAGGACAGCGGAAGGAAACTTGCAGAGGGCGGGCTATCCCGATCTGATGATCCGACATCGCCAGACCGGGCGCATTGCCTATCTCGATCCTAAGCTGGTGAAGGAGGGGACGATGTCATCCGATCTTCGCACTTTTTACTTCACTCCGAGCGTGCAAACCAGAAAGGTTCTGTTCGATGCGAGTCATTTGCTCATCGGCTTCGAGCACGATGGCAACACGCAGGCGTGGAAATTCCTGCGTTGGCATTTGGTTGATCTCTCCAGCTTTCGGGTTCGTCTGAAAGCGGAGTTTCAGGCGAGCAATCGCGACCTGTATCAGCCGGAGCTGATTATTTCCACTGGTGACGGGCAGGCGGGCCCCTCCAATATCGGCAACGGCGGCGGACCGAATCAAGATTCGAGTGAGTAGTGACGCGCCGCTCCCTTTGATTCAGAACGCAGAATCCATTCAGGGAACTGCGGGCAGAGGGCGTAACTGGGCGAGAATGTATTTCAGGACATCTGCGGCTGAATAGCTGAGTCTTCCCGAGCTCAGGAAGTGGTGGATTTCCGTCAGAGTATCACCCGCGGTGAGAATGGCAGGCTCGACTTCTTCTTCGGACAATGTCTGGGGGAGATCGATGGCAGCAGCGAGACCGTTGCAGAGACACTTGCGCCCCACCGTATCTTCGATCTTGCCACCTTTCGCAAGGTAA
>JBDHQE010000069.1:0-15784 GCA_039806885.1 Verrucomicrobiales bacterium | reverse complement strand
GTGATCCCCCAATCGAAAGAAAGCTCCGCAGGTCCCTGAATGGAAAAATACATGGAACTCCGCTTTCCGGGGGCGATATCTCCACTCTTCGCCACTGTTTTGACTCCTAAACTCTCCACGGCGTCATCCTGTTCCGCCTCATACCATCCGCCGTCCTCCTTCGCACGGCTGTGAACTGTGGGAGCAGATGCAGGTTCTGTGAGTAGTTCCAAGGCTCTTTGCAGCGAAAAAACATTAGGAATCGGAGTCACCTGGATGCCATCCACCCAGCCTTTCGCAGATTCGTTTTCCGGCTTCGATGCATTGCGTTCCAAGAGCCACGAGAGATTCTGCTGCCCTCCTCCCACCTCAGTTGTCATCTGCTGCCAAGTATTATTAGACGCCCAATTCAGCATTGCGGAACCACCGTCGCTGTAGAAGGAGAGTGAATCATAGTATTTTTGCCCCGAAAATTTCCACCAAAACGACACTACGGCAGGTCCTGCGACGGGAACTGTCAGGAGACTGTTCGCCAGCTGATTATTATTCGGCAGAACGGAGACGACGGAATCACCGTTTCCATCGTGTGAATCCGTTCCATCATAGCGCCAATAACCCGCAGTATACGCGGTATCCTTTCCCAGTTCGGCCGTGGTAGTAATTTCCCCGGCAGCTTCTGCAAAATCGAGTCCGTCCGCCAAAGTCTGCGCGTAAATCGCCATTGGCCATGCGAGAGCTACTGAGGCTACCCCTTCTATCAACTGAATCCTGAATCGGTGCATTTAAAAAGTCACATTTAAAAAGTCACATTTAATCTCTAGTTCTTCTCACGCGTTTTTTTCGACGCCCATCCTCGGTCTCAATCGAGCGCCGATACCATATCTTTTCACGAATCAGATATATGTGACAATTTTCTTTTCTCTCGAATTCACCTTCTCTCGGGAATGATTCTTCACGGCTCTTCCGAAATCCTCAATGGATTTTCCCTGAATTCGGAGTATCGATCCGCAAGATTTCCACAGATTCACGCATTTTCAGATACTGAAATCTTGATTCTCCCGCACGATGTTCGAGTTACTCCAGACTGATGCCAAGACCTCTGCTCGCCGGGGGAGACTGACACTCACTCACGGAATCGTAGAGACTCCCTGCTTCATGCCAGTAGGCACACGTGGCACGGTGAAGTCAGTCCACCCGGCTGAACTACTCCATCCAGCCCTGGATTGTCGCATCCTGCTCGGGAACACCTATCACCTCTTTCTGCGACCGGGAACTGAGGTGCTGGATCACTTCGGAGGACTCCACTCTTTCATGGGCTGGGAACGATCAATCCTCACCGATTCTGGAGGCTATCAGGTTTTTTCCTTGGCTCAATTACGAAAAATCAGCACTGAAGGCGTGCGCTTCCAGAATCATCTCGACGGCAGCCCTGTCTTTCTCACGCCGGAATCAGTTCTAGAAATCCAGCGATCCATCGGCAGCGATATCTGTATGCTGCTGGACGAGTGCCCACCCTATCCCTGTGAGCGATCCTACGCCGAGAAC
Source organism: Verrucomicrobiales bacterium (assembly GCA_039806885.1). GTDB lineage: Bacteria > Verrucomicrobiota > Verrucomicrobiia > Verrucomicrobiales > DEV007 > Arctic95D-9. The sequence continues at coordinate 14,260 of JBDHQE010000069.1, read as the reverse complement.
TCACTGGCACTCACACAGAACTGGGCAATCCGCGCTCGCGAGTGGATCACGAAGCACGCCACGGGGCGGCAGCGCTATTTCGGGATCGTCCAAGGATCATGCTATCCCGATCTGCGAGAAAAAGCCGCTCGTGATCTGGTGGCACTGGACTTCGACGGATATGCCATCGGAGGCCTCTCGGTGGGCGAGCCGAGAGAGGACATGCTGCGCTCGGTCGGGATCGTCGCTCCGATCCTGCCTGCCACGAAGCCTCGCTATGCGATGGGTCTCGGACAGCCGGATCAACTCCTCGACTTGATCGCCTATGGGATCGATATGTTCGACTGCGTCCTACCCACTCGCGTGGCGCGGAACGGCACGGCCTATACCCTTGACGGCCCGATCCATCTGAAAAATGCTCGCTTTGAAAAATCGCTCGAACCCCTAGCTGAGGCGGGAGCGACACATCCTCTTTGTGAAGGGTTTTCGCTCGGATATTTGAGACATTTGGTCAAAAGCGATGAGATTCTCGGACTGCGTCTGCTCACTTTACACAATCTCTTCTTCTATCTTGACTTGATGAAACAGACACGTCGTGCTATTGAGGACGGCTCTTTTTCCGAATTCCGTGATAGCTTTATCCGACGCTATCGCGGAGAGCAGAGAGTCGGCTGACTAGTCGACAGCGTCGGATTGCCACTCTTTGACCTCTATTATTTTCACCAGCATCCCCATTATGACAACATTCCTTTCCATTCTCGCCCAAGAAGCAGCGCCTCAGGCCCCCGGTCTTGGTGGCATCTTCGTTCCCATGATTCTCATCATGGGGATGTTTTATTTCATCCTGATCCGCCCCCAGAGAAAAGCGCAGAAGGCGCAGGAGGAATTGCGGAAGGGGCTCAGAGTCGGAGACAAGGTGATCACTATCGGAGGAATTCACGGAATCGTGACCGGAATGACGGACAAGACCGTATCCGTCAAGCTAGCCGAAAGTTTGAGCGTAAAATTCGATCGCTCCGCCATCGCTACGGTCACGAGTTCAAAAGCGAACTCAGACGATACGAAATCTGGCGATTCCGATTCGCAATCCTCTGAGAAAGAAACAGAGGGCTGATTCGCGCTTGCTCGCTCGTCAGCATCCATTACTTTTCTCTCTTTCTCTCTTCGCCATCGTTACACTTATGCAAGCCCAGGAAGCTCCGGCACCGTCCACATCCGCTCCCTCTCCCGCTCCCGCAGCGGCTTCACCCGCAGCAGCAGAGACAGCAATTCCCGCCGCTACGTCTGCTCCCGCTGCTACGACCGCTACAGCCCCAGCCAGCAAGGAGCAGGCCACCAAATCTGGAGAATCAACCGCAAAACCTGCGGAGACAGCAAAGGTGAAAGAATCTACTCCGGCAGAATCAACGCCCGCAACTACCCAGGCTTCCAGTGCGGATGTAAGCACCGGAGCGGCTGTCGAGACCGTCAAACCGGACGCCGGAAAGACGCCCGTGAAAGTGATGCCGATTTCCTCTGGCTGGACATTCCTTCTCGGATTGGGCTTACTCGCTCTGTTCGTTTATTACTTCGCTGCGGACAAAGCACGCGTAAAACGCATCGTTGGCTCCGTTCTCTCCGTCGTCGTCTGCACTCTGTGTATTCTGCTCTTCCAAAAGATCGGCATGGAAAAAGGGATCGAGCTCCAAGGCGGGATCTCGATGGAGATCAAGATTCAGCCCGCTGCCGGACGCGAAGTCTCCACTGAAACGCAACAGCAAGCGATCAAAGTCCTCTCGGAGCGCATCAATGCTCTCGGCACCGCCGACATTTTGATCGCCCCACAAGGCAGAGACGGAATCTTCCTGCAGATGCCGGGAGTCGAACAAGAGAAGATCAAGGAAATCGAGGCGACGCTCGAAAAGGTGGCTCATCTATCCTTCTCCATTCTCCACCCTCAGAGTCAGTTCCTCGCGCAGCAGGTTGCCAGCGGTGCTCAGGTAGTTCCTGGCTATGTCGCGCTCCCCTACTCCGAAGAAAAAGACAAGGATGGGAAGACCCTACCCACTCGCTATGGACTGGTGAAAATCAAGCGCGATATGGAGGGGAAATACGTCTCCCGCGCCAACTATTATTATGGAGATAAAGGTGATGCCATCAGCGTTTCCTTTACATCCGATGGGGCAAAAATTATGGCACCTCTCACGCGAGAGAATCAGGGGCAGCCTCTCGCCATCATTCTCGACGACGTAATTCTCTCCTCACCAGTTATTCAAGAACCTTTCTCTGAAGGCTGTTCGATCACCGGACACTTCACACGAGAAGAAGCGATGGCTCTCGCCTCTGCTCTTGAGAATCCACTGGAAAACCCGATCAAGATCGAATTCTCCAACTACATCAGCCCCACCATGGGCGCTACGGCGATACGTCATGGAACCTTGTCCGGAATCTTCGGATTGGGCGGAATTTTGATATTCATGCTGATCTATTACCGCTTCGCCGGTCTCGTGGCGATCGTGGGTCTAATCACTTGTATCGCAATTATTTTCGGTACGATGGCTCTCTTCCAGTTCACCCTAACACTGCCGGGTATCGCGGGAATGGTTTTGACCATAGGGATGGCTGTGGACTCGAACGTTCTAATCTATGAGCGATTACGTGGAGAAATGGCGCATGGAAAGAGTCTACGCACTGCGATCGAGCTAGGATATGAGCGCGCCTTCTGGTCCATCATGGACGCGAACTTGACGACGCTCTTCACTGCGATCATCCTTTTCTACATCGCCGATGGCACCGTGAAGGGATTTGCTGTCACCCTGATCATCGGGATCGTCGCAACTCTGTTTGCAGCTCTGATCGTAACTCGAGTCTGCTTTTCTTGGTTCATCTCTTCGAAGTTCTTCACCAAGCTCACATTCATGGACTTTATCCCGAAGAAGCGCATCGACTTCCTCGGAATGGCCAAACCTTGGCTGATTGGTTCAGCAATACTGACCGTGATCTCTATCGCCGTCGTACCATTGAAGGATCCCCGAGGAGTCGAGCTAAAGGGAGGAGACGCGATCAGCATTCGTTCTGACGTCGAAGGGTTGTCGAAGGAAAAAATTGAGAACTCACTGAAGCAACTCAACCTCGGAGCGGAACCTATCGTACAGGAACAGCGTGCTGTCGGTTCTGACGGAATTTTCTATCTCGTTCGATCTCCTGACGGCACTGCCGGAAAAGTGCAACAACAGATGGAAAAGGAATTCGGGATCTCTTCCAAGGAAATGACAATCAGTTCCGTCGGTTCAGCAGTCGGCAAGTCGATGCTCTATAATTCAGTTCTAGCTCTCTTCCTCGGGATGCTCTCTATCCTACTCTATGTTACCTTCCGTTACGAATTCTCCTTTGCGCTGGGAGCCATCGTTTCACTAGCACACGACGTAATCGTGGCTCTGGGAGTCAGCACTCTGCTCGGACAGGAACTGAATCTGATCGCCATCGGTGCTCTACTGACGATTGCGGGATATTCGATCAACGACACGGTGGTGATCTTTGACCGAGTGCGAGAAGAACTGCAGACTCGTCGTGGAGAACTCAAGGATGTGATGAATTTTGCGCTCAACGAGACTCTCGGACGCACGATCATTACGAGCGCTACGACTCTCTTCACAGTGGTCGTTCTGATGATCTTCGGCGGTCCCGGCCTCCGGAGCTTCTCCATCTACCTCTTCGTCGGGATGGTCACAGGAGTCTACTCTAGTCTGTTCATCGCTTCTCCCATCGCCCTGTGGTGGGCGCAAAAGTCAGGAACGAATCTGCGCAAAGCAGTTCTAGATTCTGAAGCTGGGAAAGTGGACAGCCTTTCTCAGCACGCCTGAGTTCGCGCAATAATGACGTAATCGCGGGGCGAAGTGGCGGTCTTGTCACTTCGCCTTTTTTCCGTATACAGATACGGAAAAACTGTGGAGACCTAGCTTCTGTAACCTCCCAGCAGAGCCTTTACCACTGTCTGATTCACATTTGCGCGAGTACATCCCCTCCCCGACAGAAGAGGATCAACAGTTGAGCCTCTAGCACTCCCTCAATCCACGAGAGTCTCGATCTTTTTGGCCATCTCAAGATCTGTCGTGGTCAATCCCCCGACATCATGAGAAGTCAGATAGATCGTGATAGCCGCCCAGCGAATATCAATGTCAGGATGATGCCCGATTTCCTCGGCTATCTCAGCCACTCCATTAACGAAATCGATTCCGGCAGCAAAATCGTCGAATTCAAAAATTCTGACGATCGTGTCGTTCTCGAAATCCCATTCCGGAAGCTTCTTGAGAAGCCCCTCCAATTCATTTTTGTCGATCAGGTCGGACATAATAGCGCGTATATTTAGCTTCGCCTTTAACGCGAGATACCTGAGCCGCAACCAAAAATTGAAATTTTATGGAACTTTTTGCTCTTCTTACCTCTGAATACCCATCCGAAACGAAGCTCACCCTTCGCTTCTCATCACTTTAAATCATAGCCAATGAGGGCAAAAGACCATTAATTTCTCGATCTTCTCGGAATTCCGTGTAAAATCTCCGTTGCAGGCTAGGCACTTTTGCTTCATCCTGTCTCAAGCACCTTGCGTTCCAAGGTGCTTTTTTTTGCCAAAAATCTGAAATCCTAACTATTACACTTATGATACGCGGAAAGCTCTACAATAACATCATTGAAACGGTCGGTGGTACCCCGCTCGTCAAACTCAATCGCGTCACCGACGGAGTCGATGCAACCATCGCGCTAAAGTGCGAATTTTTTAATCCACTCGGTTCGGTGAAGGACCGGATCGGGATGGCCATGATCGAAGCAGCTGAAGCCCGTGGTGAGATCAATAAAGATTCTGTCATCATCGAAGCGACCAGCGGAAATACCGGGATCGCTCTGGCCTTCGTGTGTGCAGCCAAAGGGTATCGGCTGGTCATTACCATGCCGGAGACGATGAGCGTCGAGCGGCGAACTCTGCTCGCTCTCCTGGGTGCCGAATTGGTCCTCACAGAGGCATCAAAAGGAACGAAGGGAGCCATCGCCAAAGCGGAAGAACTCGCCAAGGAGATCCCCAATTCCTACATCCCTCACCAGTTTGAGAATCCAGCCAATCCCAACATCCACCGCGACACCACCGCAGAGGAAATCTGGGCAGATACCGATGGCAAGGTCGATATCGTCGTTTCGGGCGTTGGCACGGGCGGGACAGCGACCGGCTGTATCGAGGGTCTGCGCAAGAAAAATCCGAACATCCAAGTCATCGTAGTCGAACCGGAAGGTTCGCCTGTGATCGCTCAGACATTGGCAGGGCAGGAAGTCGTGCCAGGGCCAAACAAAATTCAGGGATTGGGCGCTGGATTCGTTCCAGAAAATCTCCACCTGAAGACAGCTTCCGGAGAGCCTCAGATCGTCGAGAGCTTCCGTGTCGCCGATGCTGATGCGTTCACCATGGCCCGTCGCCTGGCGAAGGAAGAAGGGATTCTGGCCGGAATCAGCTCAGGAGCAAACGTTTTCGCCGCGATTCAGATCGCTAAACGTCCAGAAAACCGAGGCAAGCTGATCGTAACGATCGGATGCTCTACTGGCGAGCGCTACTTGTCCACCGCACTCGCCGATGAAGCGAGAGCCGCAGTTGGTGCCTGACAAATTAAAGAAATCGTTTAGGATGCGGACCGCCTTGCAAAAATTTGCATGGCGGTCCATCTTTTTTCACGTATCACCCTCATCTACTACAATGGCCGAAGACTCCAGAAAGCCCGACTCCGCTGAAAAACCGAAACCTCGCTCCGCTGAAGAAGCGGTCTATGAAGGCTCACGGGTTGCCCAAGCCATGGAGGAAAATCGAACGAAAATTATTATCGGGATTGTGATTATCGGGGCACTTCTCGGAGGATTTCTCGTCATCCGTCAGATCGGGATTGAAAAACATCTGGCTGCTGCCACTGCATTTACATCAGCATCCACGAAAGGAGATATCCCATCACTTGATGCGGTAGTAGTCTCCTACCCAGGCTCGATTCCTGCTGGGGATGCTCTCCTCACAAAGGCTAATCTCCAGAGCAATCAGGGGAAACAACAAGACGCCCAAACAACTCTGGAGCAATTTATTCGCGATTATAGTTCCCATCCTCGCTACGCCCAAGGACTCTTCGCTCTTGCAAACGTATTTCATATCGCCGGTAATAAGGAGGCTGCTCAATCCAACTACGAGAAAGTCATTCAGGCGCAGAAGGACGGCGAACTGACTCCTCTCGCCCGGATTCGTCTCGGAGATCTAGCTCTCGAAGCTGGTGATACCTCTGCAGCCGAGCAGCGCTATCAGGAAGCCTTTACAAATCATCCCGGAAGCCCCTTTGCCGAATACGCTGAGGAAAAAATCGCCCTGCTGAAGGTGGGCACTCCGAAGGAAGTGGCTAAGCCAGAACCTCCAAAAGTAGAGGCTCCTAAGACTGAGGCTCCTAAGACTGAAGCTCCTAAGACCGAAGCTCCTAAGACCGAAGCTCCTAAGACCGAAGCCCCTAAGGCTGAAGCTCCCAAGACTGAAGCTCCCAAGACTGAAGCTCCCAAGACTGAAGCTCCCAAGACTGAAGCTCCTAAGGCTGAAGCTCCTAAGGCTGAAGCTCCTAAGGCTGAAGCTCCCAAGGCTGAAGCTCCCAAGACCGAAGCCCCTAAGGCTGAAGCTCCCAAGACCGAAGCCCCTAAGGCTGAAGCTCCCAAGACTGAAGCCTGATCGCATCACTTCTTTCTGCCCGATGTCCCGCACGATCACAAACGTTCTGCTCGTTACTCCGCATTCTGACATTCGCCCGGTCTCTGTCGAAATCTCAGATAACGGTCTAATCCAACGAATCCACGAGGGCACCCAGCTCTCCAGCGGAACAGAAGTGATTCTCGACGGCGGAGGTGAACTCCGCATCATGGCGGGCTTCATCGACATTCACACGCACGGAGCCAATGGCTACGACCTTTCCTACGCTACACTCGAGGCCGTAGAAGCACAGGCTAAGGCCAAACTGGCAGAGGGTGTCACCACCTTTCTTCCGACCACATGGACGGCGTCGCCAGAGCACAAAATTGCGATGGCCCGGGCTGCAGCGGCCTACCGTCAGAATCAGCGCTTTGCTCGTGCTCCCTTCCTCCATGTGGAAGGCCCATTTCTAAATCCTGCCCAAGCGGGAGCACAAGATCCCCGCCAGATGCGCCTGCCAGATGCGGAGGAAATTCGACGCATTCACGCAGTCTGCCCGGTTCGTCTTGTCTCTTTGGCGGTCGAACTGGAGGGAGCTCTCCCCTTCCTAGCAGAAATGAGGGAAATGGGCATCGTCACCTCCGCTGCGCACAGCGCGGCTACCTACGCCGACTTTCAGGCGGCTCGCCAGGCGGGACTGGCGCATCTCACCCATTACTGCAATCAGATGTCTCCCTTGCATCACCGAAGCGTGGGGCTGGTAGGAGCGGGACTGCTGGACGATGACGTGATGATCGAACTGATCTGCGACGGAATCCATCTCTGCCCGGACATGATCCGGCTGGTGTTCAAACATCGTAGTTGTGACCGACTAATGCTGATCACCGACTCCATTGCTGCCTCTCATCTCGGTGATGGGGTGTATCCTCTCGGCGACACTGAGATCATCGTTCGCGACGGGGCAGCCCGGATCGCAGCAGGAAATCTCGCCGGATCGATCGTTACCTTTGATCAGGCCCTGCGCGTGGTCACGTCGATCACTGAAATCTCGCTGAACGAACTCTCCAAAACCTGCGCTGCCAACCAGGCCCGATCCCTGCGTCTGGAAGATCGAGGCTCAATTGAAGAGGGTCTGCTCGCCGATCTAACCCTGTTGACTCCTGATCTCCGAGTGGCTGCCACCTTCGTCGGCGGAGAACAGCGATTCACCGCCTGATCGCCCTTTCAGCGACTCTCACGAATCAGGAGACGCGTGACCTCGTCCATTTGCTGGATCGGTACGGCGATATAAGGGCGAGCGACACCCAGCGCTTCCCATTTTGCTGCTTCGAGTTCACCGGGCTGAGGAACGATGTGATTAAAAATCCACAATCCCCCGATCAGAATTCCATAAAACAGAATCCGACTGCGGATGCGCTGCTCCTGACTCAATCCCAAAGTTTGCACGAGGAAGCGAGTAGAGCAGAGCCGGTGCAATTTTCCAAACAAAAATTCTCAAATATTATAATTTTCTCACATTTGACACATTTTAGGATTGCACCTCTACTTGAGTTCGTCACCCATTGCGATACTGTAGAACTGTGGACTCGATCTCTTCCCCGCCCTATCAGATACTGCTTTATTACCGCTACACCACTATCCCCGATCCCGCTGAATACACGGACCGGCATCGAGAATTGTGCGAGCGATTGGATTTACGCGGACGCATCATCATCGGAGCAGAAGGCTTGAATGGGACGGTCTCCGGAACTGTGGACTCCACCGAGGCCTATATGGCGGTATTGCGCGACGATCCTTTGCTGACGGGAATCGAGTTTAAGATCGATCCATCTGAGGGACATGTTTTCCCCAAACTCTCCGTAAAGCATCGAACAGAAATCGTTCGTCTGGGTCTGCCCGAAGTGGACGATATCGATCCGAACGCGCTGAGTGGCGTGCGACTCTCGCCGCGTGAATTTCTCGAAGCGATGGAGCGCGAAGATGTCGTGATCATCGACGGCCGGAATGGCTATGAGGCCGACCTCGGTCATTTCAAAGGCGCGATCTGTCCACCGATTGACAATTTTCGTGAATTTCCCGAATGGCTGGAGGCGAACGGTGAGCGCTTTCGAGATCGCCCCATCCTGACTTATTGCACGGGAGGAATCCGCTGCGAAAAGCTTTCCGGATACATGGTCAAACAGGGCTTCGGTCCGGTCTACCAACTCGATGGAGGGATTGTCAAATATGGGAAAGATGCTGAGGTACAGGGACGAAACTTCGACGGCCTTTGTTACGTTTTCGACGAGCGGGTGGGCGTGGAGGTGAATCATACAGAGACGCACCAGATCATCTCCCACTGTCGCCACTGTGGTAATCCGGAGCCTCGTTACGGGAACTGTCGCCTTCCCGAGTGCAATCGTCAGATTTTCGTTTGTCCATCCTGTCGAGAGAGCTTCGGTCTGTATTGCAGCGAGACTTGTCGGGATGCTGTGACCGCCGCAGAATCGGCATGAAAAATGCGCATCGATCTGTTCTTACGTTTCTACTGGTAGTTCCGCTGCTCTCCATCACAGCCGAATCAACGGAGCCTCCAGATGCCACCTCACGCGCTTCTGCCGATGCAGTAATTGTGGGTACGGTCGATGACTCTCGCTCAATTCAGCAGCGGAAAGTCAATTCTGACTTTTACTACGTTCGACTGAAAGTCAAAGTCGAGTCTGTCGAGAAAGGACATGATGCCATTCGAGGGGCGAGCTTACTCGACCTTCGATGCTGGCGTGAAATCTCCGCATCGGGAGCTGAAGGTGATCAGGTAATCCCCGCCGATGGCACACGATTCCGGGCTTGGCTAGTCCGACAGAAACAAGGGGAATTCGAACCCGTTCGCCCTGGTGGAATTGAGATTCTAGATGACGGAGCTCAGCGCATCTATCCATCATTCGCCCGACGTTCGGTAAATTTCTGGCAGCTTGCAGGGGGAGCCTTCGGCTTACTTGTTCTCTTTTTTGTCGCATTTCTCCGCATCCGTGCGAAGGAAGAAGCGCCCCGAAGCTGGGGAGCGAACGATGGAGCCTCTGAAAAGAGTCCCGTTGACGAGAATCGTGGGGAGTGAATTGTTCTACGCTCTCCACCTTTAAATTTTTCGCTCTTCCACTCGCTCTTCCACTCGCCCTTTGACCTGAATTCCGATGCACCAGCCTCGTCGCCTCCCCCGTCTCGCCATCGTTGGTCGCCCCAATGTCGGCAAGTCGGCGATCTTTAACCGACTCGTCGGCCGTCGGATCTCCATCGTCCACGACGAGCCTGGTGTCACGCGCGACCGAATCACCTCTCTCGTAAAGCGAGCTGAGATTCCTTATGAACTGGTCGATACCGGTGGAATCGGAGCCAATCTGGACGACGACTTCTCCGAGCGCATCCGAATCGAGGCCGAAATCGCCATCGAGATTTCTGATCTAATTCTCTTCGCCGTCGATGCACGCGAGGGTGTGCAGCCAGCGGATCTCGAGATCGCGAGACTACTGCGCAGCATGGCCAAACCCGTCCTCCTGCTGGTGAACAAGGTCGATACGGAGAAGACTGATCCATTCACTACAGAGTTCTCCGAGCTTGGATTCGAGACCCAGACCAATATATCAGCTGCACACGGGCGGAACTTCGGCGAGCTGTCAGACATGATCGCCGATCAGCTCGCCTCTCTCGGCTTTGCTGACTCCACCACGGACGAAGAGGAAGACGAGGATCGGCCGCTGAAGCTCTCCATCGTGGGGCGTCCCAACGTCGGAAAATCCTCCCTAGTCAATGCCATTCTCAAAGACCAGCGAGCCATTGTCTCAGACGTGGCCGGAACCACGCGCGATGCTCTGGATCTCGCCTACGAGCGGGATGGAAAGCCTTACTTGCTGATCGATACCGCTGGAATTCGAAAGCGAACGCGACGCGACACATCGGTCGAGATATTCTCCGTCATGCGCTCGGAAAAGGCGATCCGGCGCTCGGATATCTGTCTGCTAGTCATCGACGCCTCCTCCGGCGTGACTTCGCAGGATCAGCGCATCGCCAGCGTAGTGATCGAATCCAGAAAGCCCTGCATCGTGGTCCTCAACAAGTTCGACCTCTATCATCCCGACGCCCAATACCGAGATCGCATCGAACATTTTCGCGAGGAACTCGGCAGCGATCTGTTCTTCCTGCCTTATGCACCTAAAGTCGCCGTATCGGCGAAACATCGGGATCATCTCGGAAAAATCTTCGAGGCGATCGACAAAATTGTCACGGCATCGCGAGAACCTGTGCCTACCTCCAGCCTGAATCGTCTCCTGCAGGACGCCATCGCACGAAATCCGCCTCCGGCTCGGTTTGGAAAGAGGCTCAAACTGCTCTATGCCACCCAACGTCGCGAAGATGAACCAGGTTTGATTCCAGTGCCCGAATATTTTCTCTTCGTCAACGACGCTCGCCTGATGACCCAGACTTACGAACGCTTTCTGGAAGGGCAAATTCGAGCTTCCTATCCGATGGAGGGACTCCCCTTTCTCTTCACAGCGAAATCTCGCGTCTCCGAGCCACGCCCCAAGGCGAAAGCGAGGCTGAAGGAAGCGGGAGATTCGGTACCAAAAAAGCGTGTAAACAAAGCAACTACCGCTCCGAAGAAGCGAATCGCCAAAGGAAAGATCAATCCTCCGAAGCCCCAAGGACGTGGAGGCAGACGAGGCGCATAGTTGACTCTAGATCTTCTCTACGAGCATATTACCTCGAACGAATATCCTCGATCTCCTCCGGTGAGGCGGGCAGCACATTCATCTTCGCATGATCCGGTACTTCTACCTGAGGATTTTCCTCGTAGAGATACGATTCCATGATCATGTAGATTTTTCCTCGTGCGTTGGGTCGATACGTGCGGGCACCGAAAGCGCGTGTGATCTTGATCGGTTGGTCCCCTGTCTCGATCTCCAGCACGAACTGCTGCTGCCCGGAAAGGCCGAACGAAGGATCCACCTTTCGCATCTCATTCTGAATCTCTATTAGGGGGCGAAACAGCTCCTGATAAGCGACTTTACCCTCCTTAATCGCCGGGGGAGAAACGCGAGGAATCTCCAGATCGACGAAGATATTCAGTGACCCTCGCGGTTGATTAGCGACCAGATCAGGATTCTCCGCCGCTAGCACCGCTGTATGAGGGACTTCGATAAAGCCGTCATTGTCCACCGGGATCACGATAGGCTTATCCTTCACGTCGAGATAGAGCTGGATATCCTTCGACTTCACGTCAGGGTTATGGCTCTGGATGCGCAGCTTGTAGCTTTTCGCATCTGGCTTCGCATGGGCATCGCTCTGAGCGATTTTCAGGAGCTGTGTATAGGGGAGGCGAGCCAGCTCCCCATAGGCGACGGGGCGACCCGACAGCGTCTCAGCCGTCGGTCCATCCGCCTTTTCCGATGGCTTCACCGCCGATGACTCGGCAGAACTCGCACCCCCCTTCGTCGCAGGAGCAGTCGAATCCTGTGCAATCACGATCACCCACGGAGCACAGAGGGAGACGGCGAGCGTCAGGAGCACCCGGATTCGGAAAGGGAAAGACTTCATAACGTAGATCGGAGCGTTCGGGGAATGTATCGAAACTCGGGAGGAAGCGCAACTTATGTCTCCTTCCCTCCAGAGTCCGCAAATCGGGACTCCCAGTACATGCGAATACCCTCCGCGCACATTTCCGTGCCGTTGATCGCTTGGTAGTCCACCCACCGAGCAGGAGACACTTGCTGCCGGAAGGCACGCTCGAGCTGATACGCCTCGTACGCCACAGCCAAAGCATCTCCCTCTAACCCCTCATTCATGCGCTGGTGAACGAATTCTGCGCTCAGGCGAACCACTTCCTCATACGCTGCCAGATGCTCTGGAGGGTCTGACACCATATCAAAGTGGGTCAGGAACAGTCTCTCAGGATGCAAGTCTGCAATCTTTCCGATACTCGCCAAGGTATGCTCCAGATGAAACTGTGGCGGTGCGGAGGTCAATGAAACGTAATCGCTGCCGCCCAGCCATGCGCCGGCAGCGTCGCCGGCGAAGACATCTGCCCCGATCTGGTAGACATGATGGTGGAACGCATGGCCAGGAGTGTCATGCGCAATCAGCTCGATTCCCGAGATCTTCACCCGATCCCCATCTTCTAAGACGTGGATCTTCTCCGCAGGGGCATGGGTCACGCCTCCCCAGAGTGTATCAAAGCGATCTGCATACACGGATCGGGCACTCGCCAGAAGTCGCCCAGGATCGATCAAATGTCGCGCTCCCCGACGATGCACATAGACAGGAACCCCCTTCGCAGCGAACCATCCCGCCGCCCCGGCGTGATCCAGATGGATATGGGTAACGAAGATCGCCCGGAGATCTTCCGGAGCCAATCCTCGAAGCTCTAGCTCTGTCAACAGCACCGGCAGAGTTGATTCTGGCCCTGTCTCGATCAGTAGACACCCTTCCTCCGTCCGGATAAGGAAAGCTGCAATCCCTCCGGTCACTCCCTGAAATTTCAAATCTATCGTCTCCACGTTCATTTGTCGCAAAGTTGCGCAAAACAGCCTCTTCATCCAACTCAAACTTGCCTGATCTGTCTCAGCGTGTCTATGTTGCGCTCTATGAGCGATATTTCTTCTACTATTCCCCCTGTTGAACACGACGATCCGGTCAATGCCCGTATCCTCGCTGTGTCCGAAGATCTCGTTCAGGGCTTTCAGCGCTACCCTTTCCGATTTATCGCCGAAAAGAGCGGAGTGGATATCGCCACAGTCACGACTCGTATTCGGGCCATGCTAGAAGGTGGCGTCATCCGCCGTGTCCGCCAGACACTACTCGCCACCAAACTCGCCAATGGTGCTCTCGTCGCTTGGCGGACAGATCCGGACAAAGTCGATGCTACCTTCGATTTCATGTTTCGCGAAGACCCCTTTTCCGGTCATGTTGTCACTCGCTCCACAGATCGAGCGATCTCCGGCAGCGAATACCGTCTGTGGACCACCCTCAAAGTTCCCCAGGGAGAGTCTCTCGAAGAACATGCTGAAGTTCTTCGTCGCATCACTGGAGCAAAAGAATTCATTCTGATGCCAGCGAACGGGATCTTCGCCCTCGGCGTCGGTCATGTCCGCCGCAAGTCGATGGAGCCAGGAGAACTCGCCGACGCGCCCGCAGAAATGACTACCACGACCCAGGTCGAACTAACTCCCGAGGAATGGGATGTTCTGCTCGCCATCAAAGATGAGCTGACTCCGGAGGAGATCGCGGAAGAACCTTGGACAGAGCGGGCAAAGGCGATCAACATGGACCTTGAAAAATTTTTCCAGATCGCTGAAAGGCTGGACGAGAAAAAGGTCATCGGCCGTTTTTCTACCTTTCTCGAACACGTGAAGCCAAGCCAATCCGGTCAGCGCGTCACCCGCTTCAATGCACTCTTCCACTGGAAAGTCCCGGAGGGAATGCAACAGCAGGCCGGCAGTGAAGTAGGGCGCCATGTGATCATGACGCACTGTTACTGGCGCGAAGGAGGGCCACAGTTCGGTGGAGTGAATATCATGGGCGTGATCCACGGCACAGATCGGGAGCGAGTTCTCGAACATAAGGCAGCAATCGACGCCC
>JBDHQE010000340.1:0-2506 GCA_039806885.1 Verrucomicrobiales bacterium | reverse complement strand
GAGACGAAGCTCTGGCAATTCCATCTGCACAGCACTACCTGCGGCCATAAAAGCGGAGACTCCCCCGATCGCTCCTCCGATGAGAGCGGCAAGCCCCAAAGAGGTACCTCCTGTCGCGACATCAATCAGGGCACCAGCTCCCGCACCGGTCAGGGCTGAGGCGATGATGAGTCCGTTCTTCGACATCCCGAAAAGCTCCCAAACTTCCGCGCTGAAAATATCCACATCCAGCTCCGCCCCTCCTTGCCAGTGATTCTGACTGTGGCGAAAAATTCGACAGACCTCGCTGCGAAAGTCCTCCTCGATCTTCCTGACCTCATCACACACCCTTTTTTCCAGTCTTTGTTTCAGCAATTCACTTTCTCCGTCAGAAGAGAGCGTCTCTGCGGTCCGATAGCGCACGATACTCCGCAGGCGTCGAGTTGCACCCTCTGCCACTTGGGCCAGACGCTCTCTCCATGAAGCTTCCAGCAGGACGATCACCTCATCCATCTGCTCCTTCCACTCTGGAGTCGCAGTAGCAAAGACTTTCAGTAGCTCCACACGATCCGTGAACAAGGCCTCGCAGGCGTCGAACTTCTGCCAAGTATTCATTTCCTTTTTCAGAAGATCTGTCCAGTCATCCAGATACTGCGGCTGCGTCCCGGATCTCATGTTCAGTAGCCCAACGCGCGTCGCTCCACAGAGGCGAAAAATCTCCGCCTGATAGCGGTTATCCTGCATTACAGGAAGGGCGGGATTCACGACCATGATCACTGCCGCGCCCTCGGCTATCGGTCTCAGCACTTCGCAGTCATCCGGGAACTCTTCTCGATGCTCTGGCTGATCAATGAAAGCCTGCGCCGGATTTACAAATTCACGGCTGTGCTCTCGCGTCCATTCCAGCACTGCACCGGTATTTTGAAATCCAGGTGTATCATAAATGATGACCTTATCTAGCCCATCCACACGCATCGAATAGCCACGGCACATCCGTGTCGAGCCAGGGATCGGACTAATTTTCATCTGATCATCCTCCGTTAGTGTCGAGACGACCGTTGTCTTTCCATCATTCGGCTGACCTGCCACGACGAATGCCGGAATCTTCATGCTTCCCCTCCTCCGCTCAAATTCGCTGTCGTGTTCTCTTGCGGGATCACTAACTCGTGCCACAACAATCGGGCATCACCGAGAGAACGAAGTCGGGCATTCCATGCGGTACGGTAATTTTCATCGATTTCACCACTGCCGAGTAGCACGATATGTAGAAAAACTCCACGGATCTCGCTTCGAAACGCCTTCAATAGCTTCAGCAAACTGTCTGTCGGCACCTGAAACACCTCCTGCACCAGCACGATCCGACGAATCTCACGACCTGCCAAACGCGTGATCAAGTCGCGACGCGCTGAAGGCAAAGAAGGCAAAATCTCTGAAGCGCCGAAATCAAGACTGTGCTCCCGAATGAGTCCAGCCCGCAATCTTTCCATATCGGGAAGCCTTTCATTGTCATCAGGAAGCAACAGAAGGCTCTCAGTCGCAGAAATTCCAGGCGACTCAGTTTCGGTGACCGATCTGATTTGTTGCCCTGCTGGAAGCTCGACTTCCTCCTCTGGAGAAGGGGAAGCAATCTCGACAGTCGCCACCGTCATTCTCCGCCATAGGGCGTCGTATTTCGAAAAATCCTCCATCGACACGATTCGCCTTACCCGAATCCCGGCGATCAGAAACAAGAACAATCGAGGGAAAAAGACATAACCGAGAGCGCTTCCCAGCAGAAAAGCCGACCAGGCTTCGCTGGCCGTCGGCTGTGGCTGCAATAGTGGCTGATTCCGATAGATTCGAGTCGCCTCTGTCTGCTCCAGATTCGGAAAGCCATGCCCGTCGCCAAAACCATCGATCCAGGACCACGGACGGGCCACATCCTCCACGATGTCGTGCATTCGCTCCGCCGTCAGCCAGCCCGTATGCGTCTGCCAGCCGTAATCTTGATACGAAACTAGGCGAAACAAGACTATCGCGAGCACAATTCCAATCGCAAAGCCCAAGCTCAGAGAATATCCCAGATGGATGGTGTAAACCCGCAACACTCCCTCGTGTCCTGCTAAGTAGCGCCGCACCAGACCGTGTAACTCTTCCGCCCTTTGGGCATTTTCCGATGAAACTCGTTGTCTCAGGAGACGGGCGGCCTCCTGAGCCTTTTTCAGAGCGAAATCCCTGAGCAGTGGGGCAATCACTCCGCTGCCTCTCCGACCTTTTCGATTCAGCAGCGAGAGCGTTCCAAGAACTGTGAGTAATAGCGGAAGAAATACGGTTACCGTCCAAAACAGCGTCACATTCACCTGGCGTCCCGTTACATTCAGCGCGCCCCAGGTATAAAGACCACCTAGGAGTATACACCCATACCCTCCCCATCGGCGAACCTTGTGCCAAATCTCTTCCGTCAGTTCACCGGTGCTGGAGGATATCTGTCCGGATTTCTTCTCTCGATTCTCCTGCCTACGACTTTCCACCCACCGCCGCAGAACCA
>JBDHQE010000068.1:0-16289 GCA_039806885.1 Verrucomicrobiales bacterium | reverse complement strand
ACCTGAGAACCGCGTGGGGGGTGAGCGGCTGCGTCATCGATGTGATAGTGAGCGATACGATTCGGATCGAGAGCACGTAAGTCATCAAGGTGGGTCGTGCTGTTCCAGTTGTGGAAAGCGTCGATCACTAGGCAGCTATCGGGATCAGCACAGATGTCCAGCACGGATACGGCATCGGGCAAGCTGGAGAGTCCCCCGAAAAAGCTAATGTATTCAAGTACGGCATGAACGCCTGTTTCTCGCCCGATTTGGAGCAATTCCTGATAGCCCGTAACGATGGCGGTGAGATCGACTCTGCTGAAGGGAGGAGTGCAGACGACCAAAGGGGCCCCGATGCGGGCGGAGAGCTCGAAGCGTCGGCGAGCCTCGTCCAGCGCCAGTTGGTGCTCACGGCCCGTCGTTTCGCCCCAGTTCCGCACGGCGATCATGCTGGGGACGGAGAGTCCGTGATCGGCTAGAGCGTGCTCTACGTCGGAGATTTCGCCTCCTCGACCGACGTATTGATACAGCTCAGCCGCCCACAACTCGATCCCGTGATAACCTGCCTCGCTGGCAATGCGAATTTTTTCTAGGAGAGGGACGGGCTGAATGGTGGAGACGTTCAGAGACAGGCGCATGAACGGAAGATCTGGGGCAAACGGGAGGACTGAGGAACCTGATGAGCGACGATGAAAATTTACGGGAAGGCTTTCGCTAGAGCTTCGTTCACATTGACTCCATCTGCCCAGATAGTGACGAGATAGCGTGGTGGTGTAGTCGTTTTGTCACGAGTCGTGCGAATCACGATGTCGGTGGCTTCCGAGAGCAGCTCCCGGAGCTTAGCGATGCGTGCATTATCGAGTTTTCGCTCCTCGGGAGTTTTTTCTGCTCCTCCGGCATCGAGAAGCGCTAGAGTCTGCTTTCGTACCCAGACGCCGAATCCTAGATCGATATCGAGAGCTACATGGTCCCCGTCGACGATATTGGCCAATTCGGCCCAGTAGGTAAAGTCGGGGGCAGGTGCATCCTCAGCGCGGAGCGTCAGAGGGAGAAAAGCGAGAGTCAGAGCGAGGGTTGATAGAATGCGCATCGGGGCACTGTAGCGTATTCGGCGAGTCAGGGAAAGGTAGGTGTCTACGGGAGTCAGATATTTTCAGAGCAGGGATTTTTATACTTCCCAATTGAGAAAAAGTCGGACACACTTCGCGCCATGTCGCCAGTACAAGCTGAATTTTTTGGAACCGCCCTGATGCTTCTCCTCGGAGATGGGGTTGTCGCAAACGTCGTTCTCTCGAAGACCAAGGGGAATTCCTCGGGCTGGATCGTGATCACGGCAGGGTGGGGGATGGCCGTGGCTGTGGCTGTCTATGCTGTCGGAACGATTTCGGGTGGACACCTGAATCCCGCTGTGACGCTGGGCTTGCTGGCAGCAGGTGAGATCGCGACGGGGACTGCGGTGCAATACATCATCGCCCAGTTTCTGGGCGCGATGCTGGGGGCTGTGCTAGTGTTTCTGTCGTATTATCCCCACTGGCGAGTGACTGAAGATCCGAGGTCCAAGCTAGCGGTGTTCTGTAATGCGCCTGCGATCCGACACACCCCGGCAAATTTTCTCTGCGAGCTGATTGGCACCGCTGTACTGATGCTGGGGGCGCTGGCACTGCCACGTCCGGAGAATCTCCCTGAGGCCACTGGTTTCAGCACTGGATTTGGGCCGCTGCTGATCGGATTGCTGGTATTCGCCATCGGCATGTCACTGGGTGGGCCGACGGGATACGCAATTAACCCCGCCCGCGACATGGGGCCACGTATCGTTCACGCTCTTCTGCCGATCCCTGGGAAGGGCGGGTCAGATTGGAGCTATTCGTGGATTCCTGTCGTCGGCCCAGTGGTGGGTGGAGTCCTAGGTGCTCTGTTGTATCTGTGGCTGTGGTGAGGTCAGTGTAGATGCCATCCTCAGGGGCATGGAGGAGCATGGATGCCCTCATCCACTTGAAGCGAGTCTATGCAGAAATCACCTGAACCTTACTCTAGGTTTAGTGCCTTCAGCGGATTCGCACGATAGACTCGATCAACTGCTGTCTCGTCGAGTCCCAGATGCTGTCTCAGGTTTTTAGCGACCTGATGTCCTCGAATAGTGGACCCCGCTAGATTCGGCGATCCAGGACGTCTCGCTACGCCTTGTTCATCAACCTCTACAGGTGCTCCCGAAAGATTGTAGAGTCCTGGTCCCAGACCGGCGGCCATAATTGCGTCAGACGTGAAAATCGTCCGTTCGACTCCCGATATCTGGAAGTAATTTCTCAAGGCGAAGAAGGGCACATGCGCTCCATCGGGGATGTAACAGATCCAGAGGCGCTCAGCCAGTGAGAGGGCTCTCTGGATGAAATTGTCGTGGCGGGGGAGGGTGACGGGACAGCCGTTGCCGAGATGTGTGATCATGGATAGCCCTGCATCCACCGCACGCTCCAGCGTCGGCAAATCGGGATCGCAATGACCCGCCGATACCGTGATGCCCTGCTCAACGAGATATCGCGTGGCCGCTGCGTCGGGGTCTCGTTCAGGAGCGAGCGTGATCAGTCGCACGAGTCCCTGCCCAGCGTCGAGAAGACGTGCGGCATTCTCTGGGCTGGCGAGGATCGCATGTTCCGACGGATGGGCTCCGATATAACCGGGATTCGGGTTCAGGAAGGGGCCTTCGACGTGGAAGCCTCGTACCATCTTTCGGACCAGTTCATCTCCCTCTCGAAAACGCACGAGAGTCTTTAGCTTCTCACAGAGAGAATCGACCGAGTCAGTAATGAGCGTGGCGAGGATACCGTCGATTCCATCTTTCGCCAGCGCTTCGCAGGCGAGATGAAAATCGGAGTCTGTAAGATCGAGCGAGCAAAAATCGACGCCGGCGTAGCCATTGATCTGGAGGTCAAAGTAAGACATGGTTCAGAAATGATCGCCTCTACGAAAGAACGAAACGGCTTCGGAAGCAACTGTTAGCTCGACAAATAATCACTCGAAGTGGCTCGGTGAGCGAGTTTCGCTCTTCACTCCACGATCTCCACCGGAGCCTCAGGCAGAGCGTCTAGGAAGGTCTTTCCGTAGCGCTTGGTCACGATGCGATTGTCGAGGATCACGACCATGCCCGAATCCTGACTGCTGCGGATGAGCCGCCCGACGCCCTGACGCAGTTTCAGCACCGCCTCGGGCAGACTGTAATCCATGAAGGAATTTCCTCCATGTTCCTCGATCCATTCCAGTCGTGCCTGAATCAGGGGATGATCGGGCACGGCGAAGGGGAGACGGGTGATGATGACATTGCTCAGCGCCTTTCCTGGCACATCGACGCCCGTCCAGAAGCTGTCGGTACCGAAGAGGACGCTCGTCTCATCTTCTTTGAATTCCTCGACGAGCTGTCGGCGCGGTGTTCCGGTTCCCTGAACCAGCAAGCGGATTTTTTTCTCTTGAAAAAATTCCTCTAGTTCTGTGGCCAGCTTTTGGAGCAGCTTATAACTAGTAAACAGCACGAAGGCGCGGCCACCCGATTTTGAGGCGAAATGGCGGATCCACTTCGCCAGTGCTGCCTCATAGCCCCGCTCCTTCGGATCTGGTATCCCCTTGACCACATGAATCTCCATCTGGCGGGCATAGTCGAAAGGACTGCCGATGCGCACTGCTTCGACCTCCTCTGCACCGACGCGACGACGAAAATATCCAAGATCGCGATCTCCGACGCCTAAGGTTGCGCTGGTAAAGATGCAGGCTCGTTGTCGCTGGAAGAATACCGGCCTCAGTAATTCGGCGACGTCGATGGGGGCTGCGTTGAGAGAAAGAGACTCTCGCTCGCTTTTTTCCACCCAGTAGACCAGCCCCTCATCCGACTGGTCGAGGAAGGTGGCCAATCCCGCTCGACAGTCGTTGAGGCGACGAGCCAATTCGGTCAGCTCAGCTTTCATCGTCTCTTTCGCGAGATCGGCGATCGCTCGGGCGCGGCGACTCACCTCGATCAGCCCACCGCCGAGCGTGTCTTCGACCAGTTCCACATCTCGGACTCGGAATTCACGTCCTTGTTCGCCCCATCGGCACCGCCCTTCGACGCGATCAAAAAACTCATCCACCGCATCCAGCAGGCCCATGGTGAGTCGTCGCCCGTCGGCGTCCCCCAGCAATTGAAAGAGTCCCTTTTTATTGCGCGGATTGTAGAGACGGTGAAGATCGAACTTCAACCCTGTCTGCGAAAGGGAAAAGCCGAGCTGCCGCGCGGCCACCTGCTCGAGCGTGTGGGCCTCGTCAAAAATGAGAAAGTCCCGGGCAAAGAGGAATCCGTCGCCCGACTCCTGAAATTCGCTCTGCGCATTGAGTAGAGTGAAAAAGAGCGTGTGATTCACGACCAAGACATGGGCATCAGAGACCTTCTTTTTTACCTCCTGATAAAAGCATACTCCCGAGCTAGCGCAGGTTTTTGGGGTGCAGGCATGACTCTCGCTGCATACCTGGGACCAGACCCTGGGAGAGGGAGTGAAATTGAGATCGCTCAAAGTCCCGTCCTTTGTGGTTTCGGCCCATTTCCAGATCTGTTCTAGCTCTTCCATCTCGGAGTGAGTGAACAGCTCCGGACCGCTAGACATGGCAATGCTCAGGCGTCGTGGGCACAGGTAGTTGCTGCGTCCCTTCAGAAGTACAGCGCGAAAAGGCTTCTTAAAAACTGACTTCAGAAGCGGAATGTCTTTCAAGATCAATTGCTCCTGCAGATTAATCGTATGGGTAGATATGATGGCTTTTCGCCCCTCCTCTAGCGCCATGCGAACGGCAGGAGCTAGGTAGGCGAGCGATTTCCCCACGCCCGTTCCCGCCTCCACGACGAGTGGACGCTCCTCGTCCAGAGCACGTGCGACCGCCATCGCCATCTCGTGCTGCTCCGGGCGGAACTCAAAGTCACCCAAAGTCGATAGCGCCCCACTTTTTCCGAAAAAATCGGAAGTAAAGCGAAGGAGCGATGAGAGGTCTTCTCTTTTCCTCGGTGACTGCGAGTCACCCATGTCTGCTAGAGAAATCACACCTCAAGCGATCCTCTGAAAATGGGCACTCGGCAAGAGAGATTCTAGCATTGGGTGATCAGGGCTTCGGCAGGAATCGCCACGTTCGCTCCATGTGCTGACGATAGCTTGCGCCGAAGACGTGCAGCAGGTGTTGCTCCTCTTGACCTGCTTTGATCGAGGCACAGATGAAATGCAGCAGCAGGATGAAAAGCGAGAAAAATGTCGGGAGGAGCAGAGTTGCCCCGATCAGCATCATCATCTGAAAAGCGTAAATCGGATGACGAATCGAGCGATAAGGACCAGACTTCACGAGCTCGGTCGTTCCTCCCTGATCGATTCCGATTCGCCAGGCGGCTCCCATCGCGGAGTAACACCAGAGAGTCGCCAGATAACCGCCTACGATCAGAGCCAGTCCCGTTCCCCAAGCGATAGGACCCGTCAAAGCGGGTTCTGCTGACTTCGCCCAGACAGGTTGCGCGATCCAGCCGAGCACCACGATCGTCCACCCCAGCCAGAGCAATCTCTCGCGAGCGTTCTGTGGTTTCAGATTGGGCGTACGTCCGATTTTCTTTCGCACTCGTCTCGCCTGAATTAGGACTCCGCCCCAGTAGATGATCCCGGAGCTGGACACCAGGATACGCCTACACAATTCTCCGTCTAAGTCCATCAGGAGACCCTCCTCTCGGTAATCAGATCGATGAATCGTTCTGCGATTTCTTTCATCATCTCCGAAGGAACCACCCTTGGTCGATAGGTAAAGCCCAGATTTAAGCGACCTGCGAAACCCGTGACCCCGATCACGAAAGGGAGCGCAGGTCCCGTCGAGACTGCACGAATATAATCACTGACTTCACTGGCGGCACATCCCCCTAGCTCTTTGATACGGAAGTTCGTGATGCTGCCCCAAGTGGGATAGACTTTGCGATAAAAATTCCGACGACTCTCGGGCTTCTGGCGAGCGTAGAAAATACGGCCTAGGCTGAATTCTAAGCGAGAAGCTAGGAATGACTTTCGTCGTTTCACCTCTTGCGTTTGCGCGCTCACGCCTTTGAGAACTTCGATCAGACTGGCCTCTTCTGGTACGGGATGGGTCACGGAAAACGAACCCAGATACAGACCGAAGTCTCGACGCCGACATTCCGGCAGTTCACCTCGCAAATTGACGACACAGCCCGCCGCGATCTGAGATCGACGCGTTCCGTGGCGCTCCCAAGTAAAGGGCACGACAGCACGCAAGAGGGCTGCGAGGCAGAGATCGTTCACCGTCGCACCGTGACGATGCGCCAGTGCCAAAACCTTTGCTGTTTGCATTGTGTCTAGAGAGCGACCGAACCAGTTGCATTGAGCATCATCGGTCGGGCAATCGGGAGATCGAAAGCAGCGTCGCATCCGCTGAAATTTCTGAAAGCTGAAGGCCATCCTCTTGAGTTGGGCCAGCGGACTACCGCGAGGAATTCGCCATTCCTTGCGCTGGGAAAGCTGCTGATCTCGCAGTGGCTGAGGGGAGGAATCGCAATAGGCTTCAATCACTTCACCCAGAACCCGGGAAACCGAATCTGCATCTGCGACCGCATGAAAGTAGACTAATCCCAAAAAACTGCTCTCACCTGCGGTGATCAAAAAAAAGCGAAACGGTTCAAAGCTTGTTTTCCAGTCGAAAGGCTGATTCAGCTCATTTTCGATCACGCGGGAGAGTGCAGCAAAGGGATCGTCGCCGCCATCCGACACGGCTATCTGAATCTGAGCGGCTCCTTCTTCGTATGAGTATCGTCCGCGCTTTTCATCGATCCGGCATCGATTTAGGCCTGTCAGTTTTAGCACATGCTCCACTGCCGACCTAAGCCGATCCAGAGTGAGCTTTCTTTCCACTCGGATGACATGCACGGCATTGTAGGGATGGACCCCGCACCACTGGAGCATCGTCTGCTGAAATGCACTCAGCTTTCCCTGTGCGGAATCCGAGTGTGGCGGTGTCCCCATAACGCGATACCGGAGTGATTAACGACGCCACTTTCCAGTCTTTGCCAGAATTTCGCGCATAACCATGGCCTGAGTTTCCTGTGCTTTATCCAGATTAAAGTGGTTGACCCCGTTTTTCCCAACGTTGATTTGGGTGATGGTGCCTTTGAATCCAGTGCCTTTTACGTAACTATCGGCATTTGAGCAGCGGTAGTTTACTACACGCTTCGCCCCTTGGGTGAAAACTCGTTTATGAGTCGGATCGAGACCGATCACCAGTTCTGTCGGAACTCCATGATTTCCTAGGTAGTTCGCGAGGTCCGTCACTGCGTCCGCGCCGAATGAGTGCCCGACGAGGATGATAGGGTAGGAAACTTTTTTCTGTGAGGCACGTCGAGTGATGTCGCTCGCGATCGATTTCCAGGCGAGGTAGCTGGTGGCCTTAGCATTGATTTTTCGGGATTGAAGCTGCGCTGCCATATCGTTTAATCCCAATGAAAATACGTCAAAACCACCTCGGAGAAAATAGACTTCTGCTCCATGAGACAGAGGAGTGAAAAAGAGGAGACTCGTGACAATCAGAAAGGTGTGGCAAAAGGATTTCTTCATCAAGAATAAAGACGGCGGTGAACCGTCGCGCTGACGATCAGCTTTTCATTCCGCCGTCTCCCTCTTCTTGTCAATGTCGAAAAAAGATGTATCCACGAATGCGAAATCGTATCAGCATCTTGACCGATGTCTTGGAATCGTGTACCTCGAATCAAGCTATTTTTCAACTCAACCCCACATTCGCTCATGTCTGCAGAAGCTCGTATTAAAGAACTTGGAATCGAATTGCCACCTGCTCCAGAAGCAGGTGGTGTCTATCAGCCGCTCGTCCGCGTCGGCAATCTCGCCTTCCTTTCTGGGCATGGACCCTGCACGGATGGGAAAACCTATCTGAAAGGGCGGGTAGGGGAAAATCTCACTTTGGAGGAAGGTCAGGCGGCTGCACGGCAGGTGGGACTTTCTCTGCTGGCGACGATGAAGCGAGAACTCGGATCACTCGACCGTGTTGCTCGGCTGGTGAAAACGCTCGCTTTGGTGAATAGCACCAACGATTTTACCCAGCAGCCACAGGTCGTGAATGGATTCTCGGAACTCTTTCGCGACATCTTTGGCGCTGAGGCCGGAGTCGGTGCTCGCAGCGCCATGGCTACGAATGTTCTGCCTGGGGGAATCCCGGTGGAAATCGAGATTATTGTTGAACTCAAAGATTGAGCATCATCTTCCTCTGTCGCTAACTGTATGAAAGAAATCGCCAATCTCGACCGAGTGCCGTCTCCTGCGCTCCTCTTCGACGCCGATGCCATCGAGAAAAATATCGCTCTGATGGTGAAGATCGCCGGAGGAGATGCGGGGCGTCTGCGTCCCCATATCAAAACTCACAAATGTGCGGAGATCCTGCGCCAGCAGCTCGAAGTCGGAATTCGCCACGTGAAGGCCGCGACCATCGCCGAAGCGGAACTGTCCGCGATCGCTGGAGTGCCCGACGTGCTGATCTCTTATCCGCTGGTCGGTCCGGCGGTCACTCGCCTTCATGCCCTGATTGATCGCTACCCGAACACGAAATTTTCCGCTCTGGTCGATACAGAGTCGGCCCTCGCAGATCTGGTCCGCTCTGACGGGAAAACGGTGGATCTGTTCATCGATCTAGACGTCGGGATGCATCGCACTGGTGTCGGGCCTGGCCAACCAGCGGTTGCTCTCGCCCATGCTCTGCTTGCGACTCCGGGCTTACGACTGGCGGGATTGCACGCCTATGATGGACATATTCACGATGCATCACTCGACGCTCGCAAGGCTCAGTTTCAATCAGCGATGGAGGCTCTGGATGCGACTCTGGCGGCGATGGAGTCAGCGGGGATAGAAATTCCCCTGATCGTCTCAGGAGGATCGCCGACCTTCGCCCTTCACGCCGAGCGTGCTGCGCAGTCGTCTCGTCCTCACCAGTGTTCCCCTGGTACGACTGTTCTCTGGGATACAGGGTACGGAAACTGGTATCCCGATCTTCCCTTTGAACCGGCCGCCTTTCTTCTCGTGCGGGTGATTAGTCATCCCCCCGCAGCACCTGGAGGAGGTCCCCGCATCTGCGTCGATCTGGGACATAAGGCGGTAGCGGCTGAAAATCCTATCGCTAGCCGGGTTTTCTTTCCAGCCATCCCGAACGCTGAGTTCATCGGACAAAGCGAGGAACATCTCGTGCTGGGCGTGGACGATCTCGACGCTTGGCCTGTCGGTACCACCTTGCTGGGGATTCCAAAGCACGTCTGCCCGACCGTCGCCCTACATCAGGAGGCTCGAATCGTGCGCAGCGGTGCCGTCACTGACGAGGCTTGGCCTATCGGTGCCCGCGACCGACGGATTCACGTCTGAGAGCGTTCCCTCGTGAACATGAATCATTGAGCCGCACCGCTCGATGGAGGCGTCTGCGGTTCATTGATCGGGATCGAGGGAGCATTCGGGCTGGGCGTTTCCGTAGGCGTCGCTATGATAGGGGAAGCGGAGGTATACGGCGGAGACGCCTCTGGACTGAAAGAAGGCTCAGTCGCCCTTTCTCCTCCGAGAAATTTTCGCCAGAACGAAGTCTTCTTCTCTGGCTGGTTCACGGCCTGATTCGTCGCATCCTCAGCAGTCGATCTCTTTTTTCCCAAGAGAGAAAAAGAGGATTTCGGCTTCGTTGGCGACGGATTCGGTGTCGGCGACACGTTTTCTACCGCCGGGGTGTCCCCGCGTCCCGTTTTGCTGCGAACCGGCTCGAATTCAGGCACATAGGCATCGCGTCTCACGGCGGGAATGGGGCGCTCTCCGCTCGGTGCCGACGGAGGGCGATGGACTTGTAGGTATTGCTCCGCTGTCGTGATCGTCGGCGGCTGAATGCTCGCTCCAGCCATTGATTCCATCACGGCTTTTTTCTGTCGGGCGAGATTCGCTGCCTTTTCGAGCTCAGTATTTTCTGCGGCTCGTGTCCAGCGTGCGTTTCCCTGCACTCCCCAACCCTCCGGAGGGGGCGTCTGCGAGATCGTCTCATCCTCGCTGTTGCCAATGGATAAAAAAAGTGCTACAGCAAGCACTATCCAGGTGAATTTGTTCATTTTGTGACTTTTGATTGCATCATCCTCTCTTTCATCTGATTTTTCAATCTTTTCCCGACTAATCCCGACTCTCCTATGAATCTCATCTTCGACGTTCACCTTGATCTTAGCCTCAACGCTCTCGAATGGAATCGAGATATCACGCTAACGGTCGATCAAATTCGCGAGTCTGAGGCGGGAATGACCGATATGAAGGGGCGAGGCCTGAATACCGTTTCTCTCGATGAGATGCGAAAGGGAGGAATCGGACTCTGTGTCGCCACGCAGATTGGCGGTTGTATGAGGCCGCGAGGGCCAGTCGCTTCTTGGGAATCTCCTGCCCAGGCATGGGGGATGACGCAAGGACAGCGTATTTATTATGAAACTCTCTGTGAGTTGGGAGAGATGACTCAAATTCGCAATCTAGCCGAACTCGATGCTCATCTCGCCGTCTGGTCTGATCCGGTCGCCGCAGCGGCAGCCAAGGCGCCTGTCGGCTATGTTCTCTCGCTGGAAGGAGCGGACTCCATCGTCACCATCGACTATCTGGAAAGGGCTTGGGAATACGGCCTCCGCGCCATCGGGCCGGCGCACTATGGAGTCGGACGCTACGCTCTCGGTCATGATCAGGTGGGCGGATTGCCTGCCGGAGGTGCTGATTTCATTCGGAAGATGGACGAACTGGGGATTATCCTCGATACGACGCACCTGAGTGATGGCTGCTTCTTTGAAGCACTCGAGATCTATCAGGGCGCAGTCTGGGCCAGTCACTCGAACTGCCGAGCCGTGGTCAATGATCCCCGTCAATACAGTGACGAGCAGATCCGACTACTGATCGAGCGCGACGCAGTGCTCGGGTCTGTGTTTGATACCTGGATGATGATTCCTGGGTGGGTGCGTGGCAAGACGATGCCGGAAGATACTGGGGTGAAGATCGCCCATATCGGCGAGCACATCGATCACATCTGTCAGATCGCGGGGAATGCGAAGCACGTGGGTATCGGGAGCGATCTCGACGGCGGATTCGGCAAGGAGCAAAGCCCGACGGACCTCGACACTATCGCGGATCTACAGACGCTGGAAGACATTCTGAGAGGACGCGGCTACTCTGCTGACGACATCACCGATATTTTCCATCGCAACTTCCTGCGCGTGCTGCGGAAGGCGTGGTCCTGACGCGATCAACGATCATTTGATTGACGATCATTCCAGCGTGATGAGAATTCGCCCCTCCTAGGGCCAGGGGCGATTCTTGATGTCATTGCACGGGGCTGGTGGCCCAGTTCGTCACTTGATCAGCCCGAGCTGGACTAGTCTCGCACGTATGATCTCTCGCTCCGCCTCGTGGAAGCGATGAAAGGGGGCTGCCATAAAGTCTTCGCAGACTCCCAGCAGAGACAGGGAGCATTTTAAACCTTTAATAATGGCTGAACCGTGACGCCCGACGTGGTAAATAGATTCGCTTAAGTCCATGACGCGAGCGCTCAGTTCTCGTGTCCGAGGCAGATCGCCATCTCTAGCTGCCTGATAGAGGGAGACGTAGAGTTCGGGGTTGAGATTGGCCCCGCCATTCACGCCTCCGTGCCCACCGAGTAAAACGGATTCAGCGAGCAGTTCTTCCGGCCCGACCAGAAAGGACCAGTCGGGACGTTCTGTGGCGGCGAGTCGTCGCATCCTGCGAAAATATACCAAGTCACCGGAGCTGTCCTTGAGACCGATGATTTTCTGCTGACTCAATGCCCAAGTGATCAAATCGCCAGAAAAGCTGGTCTTCGTCAGCGAGGGCATATTGTAGAGCATGAGCGGCAGTGGTAGATCGCGAAGCAGTTCTTCCAGAAATTCGCGC
Organism: Verrucomicrobiales bacterium; assembly: GCA_039806885.1. Taxonomy (GTDB): domain Bacteria; phylum Verrucomicrobiota; class Verrucomicrobiia; order Verrucomicrobiales; family DEV007; genus Arctic95D-9. Next base: position 4,359 of record JBDHQE010000068.1, on the reverse strand, counting down.
AACTCGGGCTGTCCGGCTGGGAAATAGTAGGGAGCGGCTACCACGACCGCATCGGCTCCGCTATCTGCCGCATGACGAGCGAGAGACTGAGATTCCACCAGCGAAGTGTCGGTGATCCCTACGAGCACAGGTACCCGCCCTGCGGCTAGACGGCAAGTGTGAGTAACCAACTCACGGCGGAGGCGGTAGCTCAGACTCGGGGCTTCTCCCGTAGTCCCGAGAGCAAAGATTCCAGAAACTCCTCCGGAGATGAGGCGCTCGACTAATCGTTCAAGACCAAGTAGATCAAGCGTATCGCTCGCGAGCAGTGGCGTCACCATGGGCGGGACGATTCCTTGATAACGTGGAGTCATTTCGCTGCCTCCTTCACTGCATCTTTTTTCTCTGTTTTCAGCGTAGCTTCTTTTGCTGTAGTCTCAGCTTTCTCGGCCTTATCAGCCTTCGGATCAAACTCGGAGATCGGGCGGATTTTGAATTGTGCGGGATCGACCACGACGTGTTTGATCTGCTTCCGGTTCCAGGTGTAGGTCATGTGGACGAGTCCATCACGGGTGCGAATCATGGCCGGGTAGGAAAATTCGCCTTTGTCCTCTTTCTCGATGAAGGCGACGGCTTCCCAAGTGATCCCGTCCTTGCTGATCGCGAGGTTCAGCACGTTGCGCTTACCCCATCCGTCCTTGCGCTCGCCGCCGAGATGGTTATAAAGCAGAAGGTGGCGTCCGTCAGCGAGTGTCAGGGCTTCGATCCCAGAGTTGTTATTGGGCAGGTTCGTTTCCTCCAGTTCGCTCCAGGTTTTTCCTCCATCGGTAGATCGATTGGAGATAATACGTTGGTTTTTGGAGCGATATAGAGCACGGAGACTGCCGTCGGAGAGAGTTAACAGGGTTGGCTGGATGACTTGATAGGGTTGGGTCTCTGGCTCGAAGCGTCTCCAAGATGTCCCGAGTTCCGGTCGGTCGAACTGATTGAGAATTTCGTAGTGAAAACGCCAGTCGTCATTGTGCTCGGTCGAGGAGGGGCAGAGTAGGGTACCGTCGCGGAGTTGGATCGGTTTTCCCCGCACGGGACCGTCGATCCCCTCGGGCAGTCGATGACGAGTGCGAAAGGAGCGCCCGTCGTCGTAGCTCATCGCGACTTCTCCCCACCAGGTGGAGGGAGATGGGCCGACTTTGAAGAAGAGATAGGTCGCACCGTCGCCTAGTGCATGCCAGAGCACGGGATTCCAGCAGGGATAGCGCTTCCCTTGGTGCTGAATGCCGTTGGCAGCTTCCATCGGTTTGGACCAGAGTCCGCCGTCGAAGTGGCTGGTCCAGATTCCGACGTCAGGGTTCTTTTCCGCTGTGCCGCCGAACCAGGCCGCGACGAGGCCGCGATCCGTCTCCGCGAGCGTCGAGGCATGGCATTGCGGAAAAGGAGCGGTTTCGTAAATGAATTCTTCCTTCACTAATCCGGGAAAGCGAGGCGCTGCAGGTGGCGTGGGGGGGCGAGCGGCGATTTGCTCGGCAGTGTAGGCGATCCCATCGGCTTTTCGGAGGTAATAGATGCGTCCGTCCTCGGCTCCCAGCACGAGCTCGGGCACACCGTCTTTGTCAAAGTCGGCAACAGTGGGACAGGTGTTGTGCCCGGACACATCGCGCTCAGTTACGTTGCCGATTTCTTTTAGAATTGTCTGTCCCTTGTGATCCCCGACATTCCGATACCAGACGGCGTTTTGAGAATTGACTAGCAGGTCGATGCGTCCATCGCCATCCCAATCGACAAGACTGATCTGCGCTCGTCCGCTGGCTCCAGCGGAGCGTGGATTGAGTTGTAGTGGCTGGAGATCCTCGTCCACAAAAATATGCTCCGCTTTACCACCACTTCGTCTCAGCGCCAGATATCCTTTCTGATCGAGAGCGACGAGATCGAGCTTGCCGTCGCCATCGTAGTCGACGACTAGCGGGGTCGTGCGCCACTGAGTCAGTGTGTTGCAGGCGGGTGTCTGCCACCATTGCCAGCGCGGTGGGAGTTCTTTCCGACCGGAGTCGAATATGGAGGGAATCACCCGCAGAGGATCGCCCGTCCCACGCAGCAGACCGATGCGACCGAGGATAGAATTGTAGATGATATCGAGCTTTCCGTCACCATCCCAGTCGGCAGAGGAGAGGCTGGTGTAACCCCATTTCGCCTCGCAGGGACCCTGGATGGAACCCGTGGGACCAGCCATCACGCGGAAGGGGACGCCGGGTGCGGTCTCGATCAGCGCCGAGGCCGCCCATTTCGGAGTGCCATTCTCAGCCATTCCGAGATTCTTGAAAAAAGCGATATTCCCGGCTGTATTGCCGCAGAGGATATCCTGCTCACCATCGCCGTCCCAATCGATGACGAAAGGGGTGGAAAGTGCTCCGAATTTCAGCGTGTCGGCCTCTTGCTGGAAATACACTGGTTGGTGATAGACAGGCATTCCACCTTCGACACGCCCTGTATTTTCGATCAAAGCAACGCGTCCGTCTTCATCTCCGACGATTAGGTCGAGATCGCCATCCCCATCCCAGTCGAAGGCGGTAGGTGTGATCATTTGCAGGTGCATCGCTAGCGGTTGACCATCGGATGCGATCAGTCGTCGCCCGACGCCGTACTTCGGCTTTTTTCGGCTCCCGATATTTTCAAAGTAGGTAAAGCCATCGAGAAATTCGCCGCAGATCAGATCGAGATCACCGTCTCCATCGAAGTCGGCAAAGTTAGGCGATGGCCAGCCGAAAACGTCGATGGGAGAGCCGCCCGCTTTGATTTTGACTGGCTTTTCAGAATATTTTCCATTCTGATTTTCGATTAGATAGACATAGCCGTGAAGGGGACCGTTCCGCCAATGTCCGGAGAAGTCGTGCGCCTGATCCCAAACGTAGTCCGTCCAATCGCCGATGCCGACTACCAGATCCTGATCGCCATCGCCGTCGTAATCAACATAGCGCCACATGCGGGCACGAGTGTTACCGGGATGAAAACGGGCATTTTTATAAACAGAAATTGGCTTTTCGAAGCCCTTCGTCTGAAAATCGACGTATTCCATGTTCTCGCGAAGGATGCGCGGCTGGCCGTCTACGTAGCTGATCTGAACGTTGTGCCCCGTTGGCCCTAGGCGTAAGCCGGGCTTAAAGACGGGCATTTTCACCTTGGAATCTTGGGTAGTATTCTCGAAGAAATAGATTCCGTTCGAAGGTTTGTCAGGACAGGAGACCAGCAGATCCATGTCACCGTCGCCGTCGTAGTCAATGGGGAGTGGCCAGGCCCACAGTCCGACGCCGAGATCGACGACTAGGCCGGGATTGTTGTAGGGGAGTTGTTGCAGTTTCCAACTCACATCGTCCGCTCGGAGGAGGACTGTGATAGATGCGAGGAGACTGAGTATCAGGGTGGATTTCAACGTTCTGGGACAAAGTATTTTCATTACGTAAAATGGAAGGAAGGGGGAGAAAAGCGGAGCAATTCAGGACACGGTCCTCGCTAGGACAGATCAGATCTGCTCAATCCAGCCAGTCGAGCGTATCATCATCGGATTTGTCAGCTTCACTGAGAGTCAGGGAGAGGCTGTTCAGAATGTGCTGGCGCATGGCATCCTCTGCAGCCTTGGCATCGTGCGCTGAGACGGCAGACACGATCTGGCGATGCTCTTTCAGTGTAATTGCGAGAGTTTCTGGCCGGAATGAGTGGCGATCCGCTTCGAAGATGCGCATGAGGATGTGGGAATCGGCGACGATTTTCAGCATACGGCGATTCCCAGCAGCCTCTAGCAAGATTCCATGGAACGAGAGATCGAGTGTATGAAAGGGGCGAGAAATGGATTGATCAGTGGTCTCTCCACCTGTCGATAGGGCAGACTTGACCAGTTCCTCAGCACGATTCAGATTCTCTTCGAGAGTGAGTAACTGACGTCCCGATATCCGCTCTGCAGCACGTCGGACGGCGAATGTCTCGAGAGCTTCGCGCAATTCATACAGCTCCACGGCTTCTTCCTGAGAGAGTTTGCGAACCACCGCTCCGAGCTGGGGAATCAGTTTCACGAAGCCTTCATTCGCGAGCTGGCCCACCGCTTCGCGGACTGGAGTGGCGCTGATTCCGATCTCTCGTCCGATGGAACCGTAGGAGAGGCGAGATCCCGGCTCTACAGCCCCATTCAGGAATTTCTTGCGAAGATGGCGGTAGGCGATTTGGGACTGATTTTTATTCATAATAATGCGAAGTGTATAGAGTTCTATGCGATGAATTCGACTCTTGTCTAGAAAATTCTTCCGGGTTCTAATCCGATGAAATGATGCAGCGAGGGAATTGATCTAGTCAATCGAGAATCAATATCGGATGCGGCTTATTGGCTGTTATTGC
>JBDHQE010000067.1:0-16297 GCA_039806885.1 Verrucomicrobiales bacterium | reverse complement strand
ATTCGGCGGACACGTCGGGCAACGTCGGCGGCACGCTGGTCATCGCGGCGCAGAACCTGTCCATCGACAGGATCCCATTCCCTAGCGTGAAACCTTCCCTCCGTGTCCCAGTACTCCATCACCTCAGGCTCGAGTCCCGCTTTTCGCACAGCTGCTTCCAGAGTCTCGAGGGTGTAGAGAATTTTGTGATCGTCAGCACCCGGTCCGATTCCACCGGGCCTCACATGCTCGATGTAGCTCGCATCCGGATGATGTCCATCAGGCACCGCGATACGCACTCGTCCGCCCGACTTGAGATGCATCGCGACATTTTTCAATGCCTTGATGCCGTCGTCCGGTGAGAGATGCTCCCAGACGTGCTCGGCGAGAACGCGGTCGAGTTTGAGATCCCCGACGACTATTTGCCAGTCGGAAATATCGAGGAGGTTGAGGGAATCGATATTGGTACTGATCCAGCCTTCGTAGAGAGTATGAGCGGCACCGACGACGATTCTGAGAGGCCCGCCTCCTGCGGCCACCTGCTGCAATCTTCTCTGAGCTTCTATGCCTGGATTCGGAGCGGAGTGGCGCTGGGTTGGAGCTTTTTCTCTCTGTTTCGGAGCCGGTTTCTCAAAAAGGCGTGTCAGTCGACGTATCACTCGTCGCCACAACGGCCTTGCGGCTTGGCGAACACGTCCATTGAGGCTCTCTCTCGACTTCGTCCGCATTCGTTCCCTCCCCGTCGGCCTCAGCCTCGCCTTCTCTCGCAATATCCCGTCCACCCACTCTTTCTCGCAGCCCGACAAAGTCCACTCATTCCAAGGGACATCCTCGGGCAGAAGACTTAAGTTGTAGGCAGCCTCCGGATCTTTTTCGTAGGGAACCCCCTCATCCTTTCCACGATTGCTATAATCGTGATTCTGATGGAATCCCAAAAGAGAAGGACTCGCATCTACTGTCACGATCCCGTGGGTCTTCGCGTGCCAGATCATGTAGAGATCCCATCCGCCGCGCCCGATCCATAGATCAGGAAGCCTATTCTCTAGATACTGTCGTCGAGGAAAAACAAAGTAGTCACTACCCGCCGGAGGATGCATCTTCCCGCTCGCTTTTACAAACTCCTCGAAAACCGCAATATCCGTCGGGGAGGCGAAGGAGAAGCCCTGATCACTGTCGAAGTCCATGCGCGACCCCACGAGAAGGAAACGACCGCCTGCAACGGTCGCACAGGCAGAAACTCCAGAAAAAAAGGACGGAAGATAGATCATGTCCGCATTCGTGAACATGAGCAAGTCGGCCTCGGAACGATTCGCCCCAATTTCGAACATGGAGCGAATGGAGGGGAGACCGTTGTCCGTGCATTCGACATCCAACACGACCTCGGATCCGGTCTCGGCGATGGATCCAGTTTCGCCGGATACCGCACCAAAGACCAAGATCTTCCCCACTATTCGACTGGCACGCCAGCTCCGCAGGGCATTGGACTGATGAAGCGCAGCGCGTCCCAAGAAGGGCTTTGACGTAGTGAGAATGTCTATTGTTGACATGTAGACACTTTAGTCAGACAGGAGGTAAGGCAGAACGGGTGTTTAAGAAGATTCCATCTACTTCACGGAGCTCTCCAGTCAGATGGTTGCTATGCCCGTCAATGATGTGTGCAAGCACAAAACCTCGCTCGAAAAGGTAGTCACGCACTTCCGAAAAGGTTGGCGCTCCCACATAGGATGGAATCAACGCCAGTTCACATTGAAGAAGCGATACATTCTTCAATGTTTCTTCCGCTCCACGCAGCACGGCTAATTCAAAACCTTGGACATCTAGCTTCAACATAAGTGAGCCTTCAATGACTAAATTCTCCTCCTGCAAGAAATCATCCAACCGTCGCACGTGAACTGTCTCCGTCCCTACCGGACTGGCATCTGGTCGCAGGCTTTTGAAAACGTCCGAAAACTGTAAGAGCGAACTTGACACGGAATTCCCCGCAATCTGAATCGTGGATTCTCCATTCATATCACCCAAGGCTATGGCGAATGTCTGCCATAGCCCTCCACTACCCTCCGCCTTGTTCCGCAGCTTCGAATATGCTTCACGGGTTGGCTCAAATGAATAGATCCTTCCATTCCACCCTGCCCTTTTTAATCCAGCCACATACTGTCCCTCATTTGCACCACAATCAAGAAGCGTGGCAATTCCACGTTCCAAAATCAATCTCATCCGCTTCGATTGAGAGAAGGACCACCCCGATTCGGCGAGGCGCCGTCTCTCCCTCTCTTGCTCGAGAAGTAGATCAAAATCAGGATTGTCGAGATCCACTTCGCAAAAGAGGACTCCCTTTTTCCGTTTTATTTGCAACTCGCGCTCCTTTCGTCGCTCCTCTCGTCGGATTGCCTGCAGCTCATTGCGCCGCTTCTCTCGATCTGCTTCGGTTGTCCACTTCCGACGAATGCGTCCCCATAGCCTGTTCTTAAGGCGGCTCAACAATCTTCGAATGATAGGGCCGCCTGAACCATTTGGCGCTTCTCGCTTCACCTTGGCAGGGCCTTGCTTCATTGCTTTCACGCTATAGCTCAGATCTCGCAAGTCCTTTTGGTCTTTTGACTCACTTTCCTCCAACATTCTCCCCAAGTCCACCTTCTCCGATTCAGACAAAGACGACTCTCCAACCATTCTTGCCAAGGCTTCCCGGATCGCTGTCCGACGGCGAAAGGGAATTTCCCGCGCCTCATTCGCTGTTTCACGGTGATAGAGTGACTGACTATGCCTTCGGTAGATGAAATCCTCGGACTCGATCGAAGCGATTCTGCCCAGCAATGCCACTTGCGCCAGCATCGGAATCTCTGTATTTGCACAGAATCCGAGATTCATTTTCAGTTCAATGCTGCGCAGCACCTCCGTTCGGTAGAGGCCGTAAACGCAGAAGAAAATGTTAGAAGTAGGGACTTCGAAGAAGAGTCGGCGGATGCATGGCCAATTCGAGAGAACCTTCCCTAGTCGAATTCCTTCGAGGCGATCTACCGTGCGCTGCCCCCTATCTTCGTAAAGGTTGAGAACATCGGACATAACACACGCAATCTCAGGGTGCTCCTCAAGCACTTCAGCGAGCTTAGTGATCGCTCCCGCCCTTCTCATATCATCGTGAGCAGCCCAGCAAAAAAAGTCACCAGTCGCTTTTTCAAGAACAAAGGCGAAATTGTCGACTACATCAAGCAAGCTCGATTGCGTAAACACTCTGATCCGAGGATCCCGCGCAGCATATTCAGCTATAATTTTGGGGCTCGAATCCTCCGAGCAATTTTCGGAGATGATAATTTCAATATGTTCACCCTGTTGCGCGCTCAAAGAATCAAGCGCCTCGCGCAAATACTTCTGTCCGTTTCGCACCGGTAGTCCGATGCTGATAGTCGGCGGTGTTTTTCCGATCATGCCGTAAGGGCAATTGGCTCGGTCACTATCGTGCCCGCGTTGTTATTTGATGCACTTCAGAAATCCATCCGGTGCGGACGTAATCAGCAGCTTGGATTCTATATCCTTGTCAATTTCAAATCGGTCGGCCTGCCTCATGAACTCGTGAACTGCTGTCTTCGGGCTATTACCGGGACCCCACGGCCTATCAATAATCATGTCAAGAGGCATGTCTTCAATGATGGTATCCAAAACAACCATGTAGCTACCAGCCGTGACCATTGGTGAATACAACTCCAATTCGTGGAGCACATGATCGTGAGTATGATTCGAATCAAGAATAACCAGTACGGGACCTACCTCGTTCATACGGTTTTGGACCAGCCGTACCGTGGCCTCGTCAATCGAGGAACCCTCGATTAGATCGATTCTCCGGAACATCGGATGTCCCTCAATTTCCCGACGATTGTGCTCACGAATGTCAATATCAACACCAATAACCCGACCGCCGTCGCCGATCAACTCCAAGATTGAGGCGGACATGATCAATGAACCGCCGTGCGCAATTCCGGTCTCAATGATCCAGCGCGGTCTGATTTTCCAGATGAGTTCCTGTAATACTAACACATCCTGCGGAAACTGGATAATCGGACGGCCGAGCCACGAGAAATTGTAGCTGTATTTGTGGCGAACAATTTCCCTGATCCAGATTCGCGACATTGCCTGCAAATCCATGTCCGCCCTCAGTCCCCGGACGTTTCGAGCCACCTCTTCCCTGAATAGATCAATTTCGTTCATTTATAAATTCCTTCCAATAGACTGTTCCCGAACAAATGCAATCCACACCCGCACGGCCCGTGTTTGCAACCAGATCCAGTGAGGTTAGGTGGGGATCGAATGGTCCGTGACGCTGTGGGTAAGACTTTCGTCGGTAGTCCATGTATTCCACCCGAATTCCGACGTGCTCGAATTGCTCATGATCTAGGTAGTTCCTTGCTCCGTGGCCTGTAACGTAAGTGTTTCCACCCAGTTCCTGAATGATCGCAACGAGCCGCTCGGTGCTGCTTCCACTACCGTTGAGCTGCGAAGAACGAAGGAAGTGCGTCTTCAGCCCGAAGTAATCTGCAAGGCGCTCGACACTAGAGATGCTGATCTCGCAAATGCTAGAGGCTTCCAGAGCAGTAACCGCATCAAAGATATCTAGCATTTCCACCTGGTACGGCGCTTGCGCATAAGCGCGCTCAAGCAAGCCGCGTGCCCTCTCCCTCCACCGCTGGGACTCGTCGACTATGGCCTCCTTGATCAATTGGCCCTCCGCTCGCAATACCGGCACCGTAAGCCATTTGATCCCCTCCCGTGTCTTCACTTGCACTCGCGAGCAGAAACTCCTTCCGATTGGGAGCTGCACGTCATCGTAATGGACGAAGATGTCTGCTTGGCGGACCTGCTCAAGCAGGCCCACCCACGGAAAGAGCATCGGCTGGGAAACAACCACTTTCATCATCCCAGTCCTTCGGGCAGACCCTCCTCTTCCGCAAGCTTTGAGAAGGCCGTTGCAATCTTGGGGTCGCAGATCGCGGGGTTTGCAAACGTGCCGGGCTTCCACTTCTCGTGCGTAACAACAGACTCAGGAACGAGTCCCTCTTCCGCCCCATGCCTCGCAAGATCGATGAGCAACAGGAAGAGGTATACTTTCTGGAGGTAGGATCGTTTTTCTACTTCGGGGCGGGTCCATATGGGATTCATCGCGATGCACGATTGCCCGACAATGATTCCGCCATCGATGCTTTTATCAACTCGGTGCAAAGTGGCACCAAGGTAACGGAAGCTTCGTCTTCTCGCCTTTTGGAGAGCCCCAAAACCCGGAAAAGCTGGCAGTAACGATGGATGAATGTTATAAACTGGTGATCTGTCGAAGAGTTCCTCAGTCACGAACCGCATGAAGAAGAGCACGATGAAGTCTACTCCCCCGTTTGCTCGGAACCACGATGCAGCAGTCGTAGAAAACTGTGCGTTGTTCATGCTCTCGAACCTCTTCGTCTTTAAGTCGAACCGTCGACAGACATCCTCGATGCCGCAAGGCCGATCCGTAGCCACAAGAAATCTATCCACAATTCCTGCTGACTGCAACGCCCGGAAGCCTCCGGCGAACGCGCTTCCGCCACTGGATGCCACAATTCCAATCCTCATCGACCTCCTTGTCGGTAGAGGTAGGTAGTATACTCATAAAGCCTATAAGCGTGATCCACGATCACGTTGTCCGTCACTTGACTCAAACAATATGCAAGCATATCTACAGGGTGACGATAGTAAAGATTTGACACCATAAAGTTCACTTTTGTACTCATTATATTGAAAGCAATGCCACGTCGGCAAAGTTCGAACATACGACAGATCATCCGATTTGCGAACCTGTCCATTTCTTGAATACTCGCTGTCAGTTTTTGCGTTAGGACACCGGAGCAAACAACGTAGTCGAAACTGCAGGAGATGTCATAGGTAAGAATATCCCCGATGATAAAGGCATTATCATCGTGACGTTGCCTAGCGTGAGTTATCATGTTTTCGCAAAGGTCGATTCCAGTGTAATTGATTGAAAGCCCGGATCGCTTCACATGTTCAAGAAGACCGCCGTATCCGCATCCAACATCCAGAATGCTGCAGCCAGCATCGAAGCTCGACGCGTCTCGCTGAATCACTTCCAACATTTTTTCATAGCGCAGCACCACGTCCTCCTCTGCCCCCCAGTCCACACCCTTCGCTACCGGACCATGGAGTTCAAATGTGTTTTCGTAATGATCACGCAGCAAGGCAGAGATCGGGCTGGGCTTTCCTATAGACATTCTAGGTGTTTTTGCTTCTAGCCGAGAAGTAGATTTCGGATAATTTTGATGACTCGGTCCATCTCTTCCTCGGTAATATCGTGGTAGCTCGGGAGGTTGACACCGCGCGGTGACAGAGCCCGGCTCACAGAAATCTCGTGTCGGCTCTCAAAGTGGCCGGTCTCACTAAGGGGCCAGAAGAAGATTCGACCGTCGATATTTCTGGATCTGAAACGGTCGAGAAGTGCCTCACGCTCGAAAGGAGTCCCCTCGTCGACGATGAAAGTTGGCATCCAGTATCCGTGAATGCGACCTAGACCATCCTGGGGATTCATCTGCACTGGCAAGCCGTCAAGCTGCTCACGGTAGTACTCGAAGATGGCTCGTTTCCTCGATATCAGTTCCTCGATCCGCTCCATCTGTGCACAGCCGACCGCAGCAGCGAGGTTCGCCATCTTGTACTTGAAGCCGATTTCGCTCGGCCAGAACTGACGGTGTTCGGTAGCGCTGCGCCCGTGGTTCGAAAGGGTGCGTACGGTTTCGAAGAGCGTGGTGTCGTTCGTCACCCAGATGCCACCCTCTCCGGTGGTCAGCGTCTTGGTGCCGTGGAAAGAGAAAGTGCCAAAAGTACCCATCGCCCCGGCACGAACGCCGTTGTAGATCGATCCAATCGCCTCGGCGCTGTCCTCGACGACGGGGATTCCATGTCGCTTTCCGATCTCGAAGAGTCTATCGAGATCACACAGGTTCCCGTATAGATGAACAGCAAGAATCGCCTTAGTCCGCGACGTGATAGCCTCTTCGACGCGAGCGGGATCGAGACACCAGGAGTCGGGCAGCACGTCGACAAGCACCGGACTCGCCCCGAGGTAGGTGATCGGCGCGGCGCTTGCGATCCAGTTGATGTCCGCGAGGATCACCTCATCGCCGGGGCCAATCCCCAGAGCGGCGAGTCCCATGTGTAGAGCTCCAGTGCAGCTTGACGTCGCTATGGCGTGCTTCACTCCGAGATGCTCCGCGAAAAGCGCTTCAAAACGCCCCACATATTCATAGCAACGTTCGCCCCAGCCGTTGCGGGCGGCATCTGTCGCATAGGCGACCTCTTTTTCCGTGATGGAAGGTTTTGTGTAATAGATTTTTGATTCCATGCAGGAGGAGCAGCGAATCAGGGCACCCGATCCACTAGCAACTCGGTCAAAAGAGGTGCGTTTGCATCCCGTTCTGAGATGACCACTGGCCGTTCAGGCCACTCGATTTTGATCGTAGGATCGTCCCAGCGCAACACTTTCTGCAAATCGGGTCGATACTCTCCGCCCACTTGATAAAGAAGTTCGCTTTCATCCTCCAGTGTGAGATACCCGTGGGCGAGACCTCCAGGAACTAGAAGCGCTGAGGGGACAGCACCAGAAAGCTCGAAACCGCACCAGTTCCCAAAAGACTGGGATCCTACGCGGACATCGACGAGAACGTCGAAGACCCTTCCTCTTTGACAATGGACAAGCTTCGTCTCGAAATGAGGTGCCGCCTGCCAGTGCATTCCGCGCAAGGTTCCCCGATGACGGTTGCTAACCCACAGGGTCTGCGTCCATGCTGTCGGCAGACCTTGTGATGCAAATTCTTCGGCGGAGTAGGTTTTGATCGACTGCCCCCGATCATCGGTGAATGGCTTCAGATCGATTCGGTAGAGTCCTTCAATCGACGTTTCCTTTTTCGTCATTTAGAAGAGCAGTTCACGGTGCACGTGCGACGAACCGAGGATGCAGTTTCACACTTCCCTCACCTCTGGAATCGGAATGATGAAGCGGCCTCCCTTCTTCCGATATCCCTCCTGTTGCCTGAGGATCTCCTCAGCGAAGTTCCAAGTCAGCAGGAGCGTGTAATCGGGCTGCCGATTTTCCAGTTGCTCGGCCGCGACGATGGGCAAGTGCAGGCCCGGGCTAAGCCGCCCCTGCTTAGCGGTGGAGCGATCAGCGATGAACTCGATCATTCCCCTAGGGGGATTGCAATAGTTAAGAAAGGTCGAACCCTTAGCCGAGGCACCATAAGCGGCGAGCCGCCTCCCTCCGGAGACGATTTCGTCGATTTTGGCAAGCAAAGCCGTCCGCAGTGCGACGACCCGCTCGGCGAGCGATTCGTAGTAGGACAGTCGGCGCAAGCCAGCCTCCTCCTCTTCGGCTAGTAGTTCCGCGACGACAGGCCGCACGGCGTGGTACCCTTGGTGTCCGAGCCATATCCGCAACGATCCTCCGTGGATGGGGAGGCGCTCGACCTCGTAGACCTCGAGTCCGTGATTTGCGAAAAGCGGTACGAGCGGGGTGAGGGCGAAGTAGAAGACGTGCTCGTGGTAGATCGTGTCGAACTCGTTTCGGTCGAACAGCTCGCGTGCGTAGGGGAACTCCAAGCAGACCGTCCCGTCGGGAGCCAGAACCGTGCCAAGACCAGCGACGAAGTCGTTGACGTCGGGAACGTGTGCGAAGACATTGTTTCCAAGGATGAGATCGGCTTTTCTTCGTTCCTCTGCCAGGCGAGCTGCACATTCACTCCCAAAGAACTCGACGAGAGATTCGACGCCCACAGATCGGGCCGCCTCGGCGATGTTCGCAGCAGGTTCGATGCCAAGACAGGGAATGCCGAGATCGACGAAATTGCGTAGGAGATAGCCGTCGTTCGACGCGATCTCGACAACGAAGCTTCCTTGGTCGAGACCGAGCCGTCCCCTAAAGGTCTCGACGGCGGCTGCGGCATGGCGCAGCATCGTGTCGGAATAAGACGAGAAGTAGAGATAAGAGGAAAAGAGATCGACTGGCGGAACAAGGTGAGTCAACTGGACGAGCCAGCAGCTCTCGCAGACCTGTATACCGAGAGGGAAGCGGGGCTCCTCCTGCGCGAGGTCGGACTCGGCGAGAAGATTGTTGGCGAGCGGTTGGACCCCCAGATTGAGAACCGGACGGAGCTGTCCCGAACCGCAGGCAAGACAGCGACAGACAGCCGATGCCGAAAGACTCGAACAAAGAGCTACGTCAGGTGCTATGCTCATGCAGCGAAATTCTCGATCTGACAATCCATGAGGCTGCGGATCTCGGTGAATGAAGCACCCTGATAGCGCTTGCGATACCAAGCCATCGTTTCGGCGACCGCCTGCGAAAAGCTCCAAGTCGGCCGCCATCCGAGGATGGAGCGGGCTAAGTCGATGGAAACGGCGAGGCGCGAAGCTTCATGAGGCGCGTCTCCTCCCGAAAGATCTTGCCACTCCCCGGGCCAGTGGATAAGGCATTCCGTCACGAGTTCCCCCACGGACCGTTCCGACTCGCCGCTGGGCCCGAAATTGAACGCGCGATGTTGGCTTGTAGCCGCAGCCTCCTCCTCGGCCAGCCACCTCCCCAGAGAGAGGTAGCCGGAAAGGCAGTCGAGAACATGCTGCCATGGGCGAGTTGCGTTCGGCGAACGGACGCCGAGAGCATCGCCTCGTCCCAGCGCGCGGACGAGGTCGGGCACAATTCGGTTCTCAGCATAGTCTCCTCCCCCGACGACGTTTCCCCCACGTGCCGTGGCGACACGACCTAACCTTTCTTCCACATCAAAAAAACTACGCCTCCAGGAAGAGACGACCAGCTCCGTTGCCGCCTTCGAGGCTGAATAGACGTCATGCCCTCCGAGGCGGTCGGTTTCGCGATAGGCATAAGTCCACTCGCGGTTCTCGTAACATTTGTCGCTGGTGACCACCACGACAACCGCATTGGGAGCAACCTGGCGAACTGCTTCGAGAAGATGACCTGTCCCTAGAACATTTGTGGCAAGCGTGTTGATTGGCTCGTCGTAGGATCTTCGCACCAGAGGCTGCGCAGCGAGGTGGAAGACAAAGTCGGGGCAAGCCATTGCAACCACCGCCTTGAGCTCCGGACGAAAAAGGAGGTTTCCTCGATGATCTCGGTCGCTTCCGAATGCACCGCCCTCACGGACGATTTCGAAGAGCTCACTCTGTCCACCGTCGGGAGCGAGCGCATAGCCATGGACCACCGCTCCGAGTCGCGCCAGCCAATGCGAGAGCCACGCTCCCTTGAAACCGGTGTGACCGGTCACGAGAACACGTTTCCCTGCAAAGGTTTCACTAAGGCTTTTCATCGCACATTAAGGCCGAAGCACATCTACCATCGCTTCCACGGAGCCCTGCCGGAGTTCCACAGTTCCTCTAGGTAGATTTTGTCTCGGAGTGTGTCCATCGGTCTCCAGAAGCCATGATGCCGGTAAGCGCTCAAGTCGTTGTTCTCCGCAAGCTGCTCTAGCGGCCCCCTTTCCCACGAGGTGTCATCACCATCGATCAGATCGAGAACCTCAGGTTCAAGCACGAAAAACCCGCCGTTAATCCAAGCGTTATCTCCGTCAGGTTTTTCACGAAATCGGCTTACCGATCCGTCGCCACCGATTTCCAAGGCTCCATAACGCCCCGGAGGCTGGACAGCGGTAAGTGTCGCCTGGCGTCCCGCTTCGCGATGGAAGTCTATAACGGCCCTCAGATCGATGTCAGCAACACCGTCGCCGTAGGTAAAGCAAAAGGGACCGCCGCCCCTAAGCAGATGAGCAACCCTCCGGAGGCGTCCGCCCGTGTTGGTCTCCTCTCCCGTGTCGATCACGGACACCTTCCAAGGTTCAGCGCGCTTCTCGAGAATTTCGATAGAGTTTTCCGAAAGATCGAAGGTCACATCCGAGCTGTGCAGAAAGTAGTTTGCGAAGAATTCCTTGATAACATAGCCCTTGTAGCCCGCGCAGATGACAAAGTCATTGATTCCGTGGGAAGAGTAGATCTTGAGGATGTGCCAAAGGATAGGCATTCCCCCGATTTCGACCATGGGCTTCGGCCGGAGATGAGTCTCCTCGCTGAGCCTCGTGCCGAGACCACCTGCGAGAATTACTGCTTTCATACGCTCCTCTTAAGCGATAGAAGCTTCAGGCTGGAATCCTTTGGCATTCGACCTTTCACGGCGAACCTCAATATCCCATTCCACATCCATCATCACGACATCTCGGGCTACACGCGTCTGCACGGAACATTTTGTGACCTCGTCGGGTAGCACGCAAAGTAGCACTGGATCTTTGGCGGAGCCTACCAGATCGAGGGTTTGACTACCTTGTGCCACACCTAGCCATACTGAGTAATTTCCCGCCGGCAGCCAGATAGGCCCCGATGTTACTCGGAAGCGACTCCGTCCCGCAGGAAGGTTCCAAGCTATTCCACAATCTGAGGACGATTTGGTAATGAGGTATGATGTTGCCTCTAAATTCGAAATCGCAAACGACCAGTGGAACTCCTCAATTTCCCTGTCCGCCTCCACAGTCATCTCCACAACAAGTGGTTCTCGTGAGACAATCTCCGGCCCATTCACCCCACGGAAAGAGTAGTCCACGATGCGGGCACCCCCTCTGGAATTGTTCTCTTCTCCCATTTCGACTTCAGCGTCATCATCCTCCGCTTCGTCACCGGAGAACTCCTCTCTTGGTGTCTGCCAAGCTATTGCTGCTTTCATGAGGCGCATTAGTGTAGTCTTCTTGCTAAGGATTATCCCCCACTTCACCATTGCTGTCTTACCGTGCGACACCACCATCCGCAGTCCAATAATAAAAACCACCATCCAAACAATTTTGTTTGCATCGAATGCCCCCTTTGCCGAAATAAGCAGGAATACGATTACCATTATTATCGCCGACCCGTAATTCATCGCTGAGGAAATCCTTTTCTGTATGCGCGTTTTCGAATCGGCTTCGGCCATAGTGAGCTGATCAAGATCGTTGTCTGCGTAGCTTTCGATCAGTGCAACTAAATTCCCGCGTCGTCTGCCGATGAATTCCAGATTTTGACTCACCGATTGCCTCGCCTTCACAATTTTATCACTCTCGCCGTCAATATCCTCCTCGCCCTCATTATTTTGCGTCTTAATCTTATGCCTTAGGATCATCAAAGTTATGAGACCTGACACGAGAAGGATTACCCCTACAATCCAATCGAACCATGCAAGAATCCCCAAGAGTCCAACAATAAGGAAGATCGCGGCGAGAAACTCAATCACAGCTGAAACCCCGGTTGCGGCCGAACTTATGAAGATCCGTTCCTCATCGATCACTCGCTTGACCCATTGCTTGCGGTTATCACACGTTAACATCGACGCTTCTGCCATTATAGTGCCATACATCCGCCTGATCATTCGCATGTTCTGAGCCTTTAACGTTTTCGACACTCGATCCGAGAGAGTTTGCGTACATATGCCAACAAGGGAAGCTCCGAGTATCACCAATCCAAGCAAGAGACGCATCTCAAGTTCAAGAGATCTGCGAATACCATAGTTGATTGCTTGGATAGTCACCCAGAACGAAGCGAGTCCCGAAATTTGATTGATCATCGGCGCAATCGCTCCAAGGATCAGAAATCCCCGTTCACGCAAAGATAAACTACTCCAGATGGCCTGAACTCCCTCAGCCCAGATGCGCGAAGGGATTAGGCTGATACTATTGGCGTTCATAATCCCATATTGTCTTGAATTCTTTGATTTCGAGCGCTCCATCCCTCCCTATATGTCATATTACTCGATATACCGCAGACCTGTTCTGCGCCATTATTCAGCTGATTTAAAATTTTGACGGTAGAAGCTCCAGAAGTGAACACTCAATCGGTTACACGTTTTAGAAAATCGCGATAAGCGATCCGCAGGCCTTCTTTCATTCCCGTTTTTGCCTTCCACCCGAGTGACTCGATCAGAGAGGAATCCATCAGCTTGCGCGGTGTTCCGTCTGGTTTGGATGGATCGGTTAGGATTTTCCCTTCGAAGCCCACTGCTTCGGCGACTCGTTCCGCTAGCTCCCGGATAGTAATGTCGTGTCCTGCTCCTATGTTGACGACAGACGGTGGATCATCGAGAGCGAGGAGATGCAGACAGCCTTCCGCCAAGTCGTCGGCCAAGAGAAACTCTCGCTTCGGCGTGCCGCTGCCCCAGATCGTGACCGCGTCGGCTTGGCTGAGCTTTGCTTCGTGAAAGCGTCGGATTAACGCAGGGATGACATGGGAGTTCTCAGGATGGTAGTTATCTCCAAGGCCATACAGATTGCAGGGCATGGCGGAATGGTAGAGACGGCCATGCTGTCTCCGATGATATTCACAAAGCTTTAGTCCGGCGATTTTCGCGATGGCGTAAGCTTCGTTTGTTGACTCGAGCGCCCCGGTGAGAAGGGAAGATTCCGTAATGGGCTGTTCTGCATATTTTGGATAGATGCAGGAGCTTCCGAGGAATAGAAGACGAGAGACTCCGGCCTCGTGTGCGGAGTGGATTACATTCGAGGCAATGAGAAGGTTATCGTAGAGAAAGTCAGCCGGATAGGTGTCGTTGGCGTAGATTCCCCCGACACGGGCCGCCGCCAGCAGGATGACGTCGGGTTTTTCTGATTGGATAAAATCGCGAGTGGCTGACTGATCGCGGAGATCAAGCTGCTGACTACTGGCAGTCAAAAGATTTTCACATCCGGTACGGCGCAATGCCCGCACAAGTGCGCTGCCCACCATGCCACGGTGGCCAGCCACGTAATATTTCAAAGAAGGGTCGAGCCGGAGTGATGCAGTCATCTTAGGAAGGGAGTAGCCATCGTGCGATCAGAGGGAGGACGCTTTTCCCGCGTCGCTGCCACTTCTGGAGTGCCTCGACACGGGAGAGGAGGGCGAGGGCTTCTTCGGAGTCCCCCGTCTCTTTCTGATCGGCTCGCGCTAGTTCAAGGATTCGCTCCAGTCGATCTTCACTGTGCTCTAAGCGCGGACGAAGCTGGTGATCGAAGAAATGACGCACGATACGCGACACATTGAGATCGGCTCGATACTGCTCCCGACGCCCGTCGAGTTCAGCGCTCAAAGTCACCGCGCCGAGTCGCCTGAGGAGCGCTAGCCCTTGACTCGCACTTCCCTTACTAATTCCCAACTTACTGACGATCTCGGACATGGTGAGCGGCGCAGGAGAAGCGAAGAGTAGCCCGTAAATTTGTCCGATGGATTTCGGGAGTCCGAAAATTTGGACAAAGGAAATGAAATACTGAATCATCTCGCCTTCCAATTCTGCTCTCGTCGATTCGAACTGCGGAAACACTGCGGACACGCTACCGCCCTTGGTGACGCCATCACATTCTTCAGGAATGGCTTCACTAGAAATATTTACAGGGCTTGTACAGATCTCCGCCGCCATTGCGTAGGTGAAGATGTGTCGTTATGTACGCCAACTTTTCGAGAGTTCAATTAAAAATGAACTCTGGATTGACTGATATTCAAAGTTGGCCTGGCGACTGAAGAATCACCTCCGCAATGCGGTCCTGGGCCTCGGAGGTGAGGTAGGCGCTCATGGGCAGACTGAGGCCAGCGGCGGCGGTTCGCTCGGTAATCGGAAAGTCGCCAAGATGATATCCACTTCCCGAAAAAACAGGCTGAAGATGGAGAGGGACGGAATAGTAAGCGACGGAGGGGATTCCGGCGGAACTCAGTCGTGCCTGGAGAGCGTCACGCTCTGAAGAGAGGACTGTGTATTGGGCATAGACAGAGGTATTTCCCTCGGCGACGACGGGCAAGGTCAGGGCGCTGTCGGCAAGGCGCTTTGCGTATCCGTCGGCAACGGACTGGCGAAGGGCGATCTCTTCTTCGAAGATTTCCATTTTCGCCAAGAGTATAGCAGCCTGAATGGTGTCGAGGCGACCGTTGATCCCGACGATCGGGTGATGGTATTTGCGCTCTTGCCCATGAAGACGAATCCAGCGCATGCGTTCGGCGAGTTCGTCGTCGTCGGTGAACAGGGCACCGCCTTCACCGTAGCAGCCGAGGGGCTTCGAGGGGAAAAAAGAGGTGCTGCCAATCAGCGAGAGCGCTCCGGATCGCCGGCCATGATGAGTCGCCCCGAAGCTCTGTGCAGCGTCTTCGATGACGGGAATTCCCCCTGCGTCTTTTGCGATGCGATTGATCGCCGTCAGATCGGCGGGTTGTCCGTAAATGGATACGGGGATAATGGCTTTCGTGCGCTCGTTGATCGCTCCGGCGAGATGATCAGGATCGATGTTCCAAGTGTCGGGCTGAATTTCAACGAAAACCGGCTTTGCACCGAGCAGAGCGATCATTTCGGCGGGTGAAATCCAAGTGTAGGGGGTCGTAATCACCTCATCACCCGGTCCAATGCCCAGTGCCATGAGGGCGATCAGGAGAGTATCCGTGCCGGAGGCGGCGGTGATCGCGTGTCGAACTCCCAGAAAGTCCTGAAGACGCTCTTCCAACTCGAAGACTTCGGGCCCAAGAATGTATTGACCATGATCCAGCACGGCAGTAATCCGGCGATCGATGTCCTGCCGAATCCGCGCCTGCTGACTTTTTAAATCAATGAAGTCCATACCGAAATCAAGAATGGGCACTGTGATACTATGATCTCCGTGCCTCGGGGCAGTCTACGCAGGCTTGTCTCCTGTTCCAGTGAATTGTTTGACAAGACGGGAAGGGTCTGTGAGGCGGAGGACAGGAGAGCGAGAGAGCGCGACTCGATGAGAGGCACGACTCACGGACAGGAACGTTGACGCGATGCCCTTACTCTTTCTTCTTCCCACGAAAGAGTCCTTTCCATCCAGAGGTCCGTTTCTCCGATGTGGGATTCTCGAAGGGCTTGGGGGCCTCCGAGGCGGCAGCAGCATCGTCCCGTGTGATGACGAGTTTCAAATCGTCTGGAATGTTGGCCACGTAATCCCAAGAACGAAGCGGCATCTTCTCTCCACGGGCACCGTACTGCTGCACTCTCCGTCGAATGAGCGTTCCCTTCGCATCAAAAATTTGCTCCTCCGAAAATCTACCGATCTGGTCATAAATAAGGGTTCCACGATACTTTAGCTGCTCACGTCCATCATAGATCAATGATTCCGCTGGTCGTCCGCTTGGATCGAGCGAAACCATGCGGCGTTGTAATTTCACGCCGTTCTTACTCTTCGTAATTTGCTCGAGCGTATTGGACTTCACGTCCTGTTTGGACTCCGTGTATGAACCGTCGCCGTGGTGGATGGCTCGGCCCCATACGTCGATGTTTTTCCCCTGCATCCGGGTC
>JBDHQE010000066.1:0-16394 GCA_039806885.1 Verrucomicrobiales bacterium | reverse complement strand
CGCTCCATGAACTGTACGGAGGCGAGGCAGCCTATACGATGCAACGATACCTCGAAGCGTTAGGAATAGGTGGATTTAAAACAATCAATGTGATCGGCCCAAAATCTAGCCCGGTGAATTATTTTCCGGAAACTCGCAGCTCTCTAGAGTCGGTCTTACGCAAACGCCGCAGAAAGCGGATTGGTCGTCTGCGCTCACTTCTCTTCCCTATGAGTGCACGCGCTATTGCTGAAGAAGCCATACGATGGGAGAATCAGATCACCGCACCAGGACGTCTCTATTCCTTTGTTGCTGAAAAAGGAGGTGCTCTATGAGGCGCGCACTCATCACCGGAGTGACCGGATTTATTGGGAGCGCACTTGCGCGTTACCTTCTCGAAGCAGGCGAGACTGAGGTCCATGGGATTGCGAGTCCAGGCGAGATCGCTCCAACATCAGGATTAGCCACTTTCACTAGTCGTCGCCTACCACATCCTGATTTTCGCCACGCAGTCGAACGATGGCAGCCTAATGTTGTCTATCATTGTGCTGGAAATTCTCTCCCTACCCGTTCGCTAATCGAACCGAGCGAAGATTTCGTTTCATCAGTTCCAGTGATTCAAGATATTCTCGAAAGCCTTCGTTGTGTTTCACCGAAGACGCATCTAGTCGTTCTGTCGAGTGCCGCAGTCTACGGGCAGCCTAAAACTTTCCCTATATCTGAGTCTGCTGAGATTCTACCGATGTCACCGTATGGGTATCACAAGAGGCTCGGCGAACTTCTCTGCCGTGAGTATTCAGAGATCTACGGAATAAGGACTACCTGTGCACGTGTGTTCTCTGCGTTCGGTTCTGGTCTGAAAAAGCAAATTGTATGGGAGGCTGCTGTGAAGCTACGTAACGAGACAGATCCAGTTTTTCACGGTACCGGGGCAGAAACAAGGGATTTTATACACATTGACGACTTGGTTGTGGCTCTGGATCTCATTGATCGGTGTAGCGATGGGAGCATTCATTCGATCTATAATATTGCGTCAGGGGTCGAAACTCGCATTGATGCAGTAGTTTCTGCCGTAGCCCTTGCCATCGGACAGAAGACAAAAAACTGGAGTTTTTCCGGAGAAGTTCAGCCGGGAACTCCTCAGCGGTGGTGGGCAGACATTCGCAGGCTTTCTTTGAAGACAGGAATTGCTGTCCCAATACGTAGTTTCGAAGAGAGCGTATATCTGACGATCGGTAAAGATTTCTTGTTATAAAGTTCTGGGTGTTTGTCAAAACGAGTCTCCACCCGTGAGTGGGCGAAACTTAATTATCGGATCTAGTCGCTCCCACACACGTCTCGCATCCAGAGTCCGGTAAGATCTCCAATCCGTCTCTTTCACCCCAAATGAAATCGAAACGAGTCAGTTGGATGTAAGCGTCTAATATAGGGCATCTATCGGATCCGAAATTTTGGGGCAAGATCTCACATGCCCCGTACATCGACATCTCGTTCGTGGTCGAAAATCCTTTCGGCCTTCGCTAGCAGCGGCCTGTCTCAGGCTGAATTCTGTCGCCGAAATCAGCTTTCGATTTCAACCTTCCGCTATCAGCGCTGCCTCGCAACTCGAAAAACACACCCTCTGCCTCAACAAGCTCCCCGCCTAGTCGAGCTACTTGCCCCCGCACTCCCCGTGTGCCCCACGCCCTCTGAGTCACTGGGTATCTCGTCGCCTATTCCTCTAAGCGATACCCTCCGAATCGAAGTTCCCACCTCAATCGGACGACTCGATATCCACGGGCAACCGGACGCCCTCGCCCAACTGCTCCGCCTGCTCTCCCCAGCCCATCCCACGCACAAGGTATGATCCCCATCTCGCCCGCAACTCGAATCTTTGCCGTCACCGGCCCCACCGATATGCGCAAGAGCTTTGACGGACTCTACGGTATTGTTGCCAATCGCCTAGCTCAGGATCCCACCACCGGACACATCTTCGTCTTTTGTAACACCGCTCGCAATCGAATCAAACTCCTCCTTTGGGATGGTTCAGGACTCTGGGTTTGCACCAAGAGGCTGGAGTCAGGTCGATTCTTTTGGCAGTGGGACGATGCGCAAAGCTCTGTAACCCTCTCTTGGGAGCAGCTGACCATGCTACTGGGGAGCATCGATCTTCAACAGGCAAAGCCGCGTCGTTGGTTCCGTAAAGATCAGATAAATAAACAAGCTTTCTTGTGAAATATTTGCTTGCATCCCAAGCATGGTTTTGCTATAAAACAACATAGACGACGCCTCCATCACCTCCCTACTTTCATCTCTGGAAACGATGTTGAATCGCGTCGCGTCGTTCACGGGTCTTCGGGGTATATTCGTGAAGCTCACGGAGCAGGTTCGCAATCTCATGGACCAGGTTCGCAATCTCATGGAGCATGCCACAGTCCTGCAAGCGAGCTATCAGGAAGAGCGTAGTCATCGGCAACAGCTCGAATGGGAACTCCGGGCATTAAAGGCCAAGCTCTACAATCCCAAGAGTGAAAAGTGCGATCCGAATCAACTGCAACTGATGCTCGATGGCTTCGAAGATCCTCTCGTCGTGGAAACAAAGCCGAAGCAGACTCTCCCTGCGGAGAAGGAGTTATAGAAGAAGAAGCAGAGCAAGCGCATGTTCTTTCCGGCTAGTCTGCCGGTGGAAACAATTGAGCTGGATGTGCCCGAAGAAAAACGCCTCTGCCCCACGACAGGGCAGGAGCGACCTATCATCCGATGGGAAGAATCGGAGAAGATAGACTTTGTTCCTTCTCACTTTAGAAAGCTGCTCATTCGGCGAGCTGTCAGGGCGCTGCCCTATGCCCTGCAACAAGCGAGCGAAGCACTCATTGAGGAACCCGTGGTGACCGCTCCGATGCCCGCCGAGTATCGAATCATACCGGGTGCCGTCTGCTCTGTGAATCTACTGTCTTGGCTGCTGGTAGCACGCTACTGCGATCATCTGCCATTCTATCGAATCCAGTCTCAGTTCCGCCGTCAGCATCAGGTGATCTTGGATCGAGGTGTCCTGTGCCACTGGGTGAAACGAAGCGCCCAAGTGCTCGAACCGCTGTATGAAGCGATGCGCAAAGAACTCATCAGCGGGCAATATCTGCAAATTGATGAAACCTTTATCAATCTCCTGGATCCGGATTATCCGGGCAAAGCAAAGAAGAGTTACTTTTGGGTGATTACTCGTCCGAGGGAAGGAGTGCTTTTTCACTTCGATCCCGGACGGGCGCATACCGTGGCACTTACATTACTGGAAGGCTTCTCCGGTCGTTTGCAGTCCGACGGCTATTCGGCCTATGAGAGCTTGGTACGAAAAAATCCAAAGCTTGTGCTATTTGGGTGCTGGGCACATGTGCGGCGCAAGTTCCGTGCGGCGATGGACATCCATGAATCGTCTGCGGCGTGGTATGTTGCCGAGATCGCGAAGCTCTATGAGATCGAATCAGAGGCTCGGGTAGCGAATGCGAGCTTTGAGGACCGCGCCCTGCTTCGTCAGAACAGAAGTCAGCCTGTGCTGGCGGCGATTCGGGAGCGCTTGGACGCGGATAATCAGGGGAGTCACTATCTTCCATCGAGTCCCCTGGGGAAGGCAATCAATTATGCGTTGAACCAGTGGGATGGTCTGATTCGATACGCCCAGCCGGGCAACGGCATCGTCGAGATCGATAATAATCGGGTGGAGAATGCGATTCGTCCGAGTGCGATTGGGAAAAAGAACTGGTTGTTCATCGGTCATCCGAATGCCGGACAGCGCTCGGCGATCATCTACACCATCGTGGAGAACTGCCGACTTCACAACATTGATCCGATGAAGTATATCACTGATGTGCTGCCTCGTTTAGTAGATCGTCCGGAAGGGGCTGATCTCAGCGACTTACTGCCCCAGCGGTGGAAAAACTCGATCTCTGCCTCCTGAGGGGAGTGGTCTCGGTTAGACGCTTACAGTTGGATCACCTCCTACCCAAAATCAGGCAACACATGGGTACGCCACTTCCTCTTTGCCTACCTTACGGGAAGTGTTAGTGGCCACCGCGCTGCACCAGATCGAGTAATTCCTCCTGACACGCTTGTAAAAAGTTTGGTCGATGAGAGAATTACTAAAATACTGGGTGGTGCAAATATCCTTACGAAATTTATATTAAAGACTTTCAGGTGTTGGCCTAAGTTTGTCAGAACCAACTTTTATGATCGGGCTTTCGAGAAAATCATCGAGAGAAATAATTGGCTCGACCCTATTGAAAATCGAGTCATTTTCAAGACACATAAGGATCTTCAAAGATGTCTCACATTTGGGTACAGAACCACCTCGGCGGTTGTTCTCTTGCGAAATCCGAGAGATGTCATCATCAGCTCCTACAAGCACAGGACAAGATTGGGGAACTACTACGGTTCGGCGCACGATTATGCTACAAGGTTCATTCTTACCGGGGGCGATCCAGATTGGAACATGCCGAAGTGGGAGGAGCACTTTAACAGTTGGCTTGAACAAACACGATTCCCCGTCGAGATCATTCAGTTTGAGGAGCTGAAGCTGAATCCCGAAGCTACATTTACCTCTCTCTTAGAGGCTCTAAGCTTAAAGGTCGATCCCGAGAGAATGGAGACATCAATCAAAGCAAGTTCGCTCGAAAGCCTCAGTAGCATGGAGATCGTTGATCGCACCAGAGACGGTGAAGTTATTTCAGAAGATACGATGCTGTTCTTCGGCACTGGAGAGTCTGGAAAAAGTCTGGACGAAGAGCTCCAATCGCAAGGGCTAGACGCCCTTTTCGAGAAGCACTTTCGTCCTAGAATTGATCGATCTCTTACGAAGCTTGAACACTTCCGATCAGAGACGGGATCGAAGCGCAGGGCGATCTTCTACTGAGACGCGAATGCTTTGAATTATGGAGAAAATATCCCGAATACGAGGAGACTCCGAGAGAAGGACAAAAGCACGCGTCGGTCTCTTTTGGCACAGAAATGGAGTCTGGCATGGAGGTCGGATCTATCGAGAAAACGTCGCACGAATTCTGGGAAGGCGCCGTGAAATCGAGCCAGTCATCTTGGTGAAAGATGCGGAGGACGCTTCGAGAATTTCCGACGAATTCGCTACCTATGAGATCGTCATGCTTGAACGGATTCGAGAACAGGCTTTTACGGCTTTTCATGAAGAGAAGGAGCGACTGCGACTACAGACCGCAAAAGTAGGCTCAAGATGGAAGTGGAAGTTTTGGAAGCCTCTCCCAGAATTCAATGACCGATCGCCCTCACTTGCAAAGCTGAAGCCACCAACGCAAGCGGACATCCTTCGTGAGTTGATCTCACAATACCAAATTGACCTTCTCTTTCCCCTCCCAGGCCTCGAAGTGGACGATATTCCAGGTGTCAGTTGGATCCCTGACTTCCAGCACCGCTATCTGAAGGAGTTATTCTCCGCTGAAGAATATCGGCTTCGTGAAGAACTGTTCGGTCGGATTGCCAAACAACGTGAAGTTCTTTTGAGTAGCGAGGACTGTCGAGGCCATTTTGAGGAAATCTATCCTGAGAGTGCTGCTCGTCTCTCGGTTTGGCAGTTCTGTGCACAGATTTCAGAAACCATGCTATCGATTGATCCCGAGGATGTACGGAAGCGATATCAGTTACCCGAAGCATTTTTCCTTGTTTCAAATCAGTTTTGGAAACACAAAGATCATCACCTCGTGATCGATGCCTTAGACGATCTTGGTAACACTGGCGTTCGACCAATCGTTGTCTTTACGGGGGCTCTTCATGATCAAAGAGGCGAGAACCATATTGATAAATTTCTCCAAGCCATTCAGGAGAGAGGACTGCATCACCAAGTTCGTATCCTTGGATTTCTTCCTAGGTGCGATCAAATTGCCCTGATGAGGAGGGCGCTCGCGGTGATCCATCCGTCACGATTCGAAGGATGGAGCACGGTGGTAGAAGATTGTCGCTCCCTCGGGCAGCGTCTTATCCTCTCAGATCTAGCGGTCCACCGTGAGCAAGATCCTCCCGCCTCAATTTTCTTTCCCGTTGGTGATTCGAAGTCGCTCGCGTCGAAACTTGCTCTGATTGCATCGGAGCCGATGGGAGATTGGGAAAATGAGCGTATCGCCCGTGAAATAAGAGCTCGAGACCTGATGCAGGACGCTCAATTGAGATCCGAAGAGAAGTTGATCGACATCTTTCTGGGAGCGATCATACGGTGGAGGGAATTGAAGGCGAGAACGTCGTCGACATGAACCAGCTTCCAGATATTTTAAAACGCTTCCGAAATTTCGTTTATGTGCAGGTGAGGCGATTGTTCAGCCTAAAACACTGGAGATATCGACTACATCGAACCTTTAAGTTAGGGCGTATTCGGTCATTTCTTCTTTCCTCGTGGACCTATCTCCACGAACTTTTTACTCGTGCCCCCGAGAAGGAGATTGCTGCTTATCTTGGCAGATCTGAAAGAAGGATTAAGGTCCTCCATGTCAATGCATACTTGAGCAAGGGCGGGGCCTCACGTGCTGCGAGTATGCTCCATTGTACTCTTCTCGCGCATGGCATTGAGTCGGTAATGGTTACTAGAGAGACGCCTATAATTTCCGACAACATCCTCCCGACTTGCCGGAAATCATTGGGCAGCTATCTCCTAGAGTGTTTCGCTTGGATTCGCTATCTTCTGCTTACAAAGTCGTTGAACAAACCGACAATTAGGCATTCCCCCCAGATTGTTTCGAGCTATTCCCTCCTGAAAACAATAGAATTGCTAGAGCCAGAAATCGTGCACCTACACTGGATTTGTGGAGACTACATAACGATTGAAGAGATCGGTCGAATCGGGGTGCCTGTAGTCTGGACGATGCACGATATGTGGCCCATTCTTGCTGAAGATCATGTCGACTATGGAGATGTTCACCGCGAAGACTATAGCGATCTGAGTATTAATACTCGAGAAGGATGGACATGGAAGAGAAAGCAGCGCAGCTTTCAAGAACTAGCAAGTCTAACATGTGTCGGAGTAAGTCGCTACATGCGTGATCTTATCAAAGAGAGCGTGCTTTTTCGAGAAAGGGAAGTGGTGAACTTTCCGAATCCGATTCAGCGTGAGTTGTTTCATCGGTGTATTCCTCGGGACGAAGAACCGCCTGTGATCCCTGCCGAGCACAAAGGACGTTTTGTCCTGCTCTTCGTCTCCGCCTACATTGACTACAACAAGGGCATCGATCTACTTGATGAGGCGCTCTGTGATCCTACGCTTGCACACTGGCTCGACCGTCTGTTGCTCCTCACGGTGGGACCTGTCGCAGGGTTCGCTTTTCAAAATAAAATTACTCGGCACGATCTCGGCGTGGTGAAGGACGATAACCGCATGGCACAGATCTATTCGGCTGCTCACATGACCCTTGTAACGTCGCGATTCGAGTCCTATTCGCTCGCAGCAGCGGAGTCAATCTGCTGCGGGACGCCCGTAGTTTCCTTCGATACGAGTGGATTACGTGATGTAGTTGAGAATGGAGTCACTGGCTGGCGCGCTCAATGCTTCGATTCTTCCGATTTCGCAACGAAGATCACCGACTTGCTCGGACGGTTAGAGAATGGTTCAATCGCCGACTACGACGCTTGGGAAAAGGCGTGCGAGCGCTTCTCTCCCGAATCGGTTGCTGTCGGCTATGAGAACCTCTACGAAGCTATCTTATCGAAATGACTGAGGCACCGCTTCTCTCGATCATCACGATCAACCTAAACAACTTAGATGGACTGAAGAAAACACTTGTCTCGGTGCGATCCCAATCTTCGGATTTCTGTGAATGGATCGTCGTCGACGGTGGTTCTAGCGACGGATCCCTCGAACTCTGCGAGGAGAACGGTGACTTAGTTAATCGTCTGATCGTGGGAGCGGACTCTGGCATTTTTGACGCGCAGAATAAGGGAATAGCAGCGGCGATGGGGAAGTTTGTGATCTTTATGAATTCAGGTGACGCTTTTCACGATGCGGAGGTAGTTCGTGACTTCGCGGCGTTGGAGCACGACTTTGATCTGCTCTACGGCGACGTCGTCCTCGAGAATCGAGGGCGACTCATTGAGAGAAGATATCCTGAGAAAATTTCCTTCTTGTATTGGATGCGCCACTTTCTCTGCCACCAGGTTGTCTTCTATCGACGTGATGTATTCGCTAAGCACGGTGGCTTCTCTCTAGAATATCGATACGCCTCGGACCACGAACATCATTATAGACTCTGGCGAGATCGGAAGATAAGCAAACGTCATTGGAGTCGCTTTACGACCCGCTATGATATGGAAGGAGTCTCGGCTTCATCAGAACATCGACTTGCAACCCTGAAGGAATTCTATCGCATTCGATTGAAAATGTTTCCGTTTCCCTATAGTGGTCTTCTTCTTGCAAAGAGCGCACTTGCCTTGATTAGGAGCGGCTTTCGCCGTAACAAGAGATTTTGGGAACTCACTTGAAACGAATCCACTCTTTGCAAATCACTAGATTCCGACCAGCCATCTCCAACATGAAAAATAAGGCTATTTCGAAGAAACTTCGGAAAAAATTTCACTATTTGAGCGAAATCGCTAAGGCTCTGATCGTTCAGCTTCCATTCGTTCGCCTACCGGTTCTAGTTTATCAGATGGGAAAAGTGGGATCGACGACGATTTACGAAACCCTGAAGGAATCGGGAATCAGCTCGACGCACATCCATGTGCTCCTGCCAAAGAACCTCGACTGGGTAAGAAATGACTGCGAGGTTAAAGGCATTGCGACACCAGATGATCGATTCCGCAGAGTTTTGGCGAGACAGATTCGGAAGCGGCGGAAGCAAGTTCGTATTATCACCTTGGTACGCGATCCCATCAGCCAAAATTTCTCCTCGTTTTTCCAGAATTTCGAGCGCGTGAGTGGAAGGATGATTCGGAAAGGCGACGAGGCAAATTTCGACATTGACGAGATCGTCACTCTATATAGGAGCGACTATTCGAAGACGACAGCGGTTAAGTTTTTCGATAACGAACTGGGGCCCTCGACCGGAATCGACGTCTATCGAACTTCCTTTCCTCATGAAAAAGGTTATCAGATTCTACAGGACGGCCCGGTATCGCTTCTCATCCTCCGCGTGGATACCCCAGATTCAGAAAAGGTGTCGGCTATCAACGAATTCCTTGGTACCTCGCTCAATGAATTGAAACAGAAGAACATTTCTAGCGAGAAGGCTTATGCGGACCTCTACGCACAGTTCAAGAAAAAACTGAAACTCCCTCGAGACACCGTCGCAGAGCTAGTCGATTCGAAGTATTGTCGTCACTTTTTCACCGAGCGGGAGCGTGCTGAGCTTTTTGATCGCTGGGTTGAGCAGTAAGTTTGGGAGGCGAACTGTCGCGACTCGACTTCTCACGCAAAATATGTCACCTTTCTGCGGGTATTCGCTGGGATAAACCTTGTGCGTGGGTGGGAAAGCAAAGTGATGAGATATGTTGATGGATTACTAAACTGCCTTCGTCGAAAGAGTGTTCCTGTTGCGAAGGTATCGATGATCTCGGGTGATACCGATCAACGATCCCATGCCCCGAGGCATGGCAACAATGTGTGTGAGGGGGGCTTTGCTCTGCACAAGTCCGAGAGCATTCTTTTGAATCGATTTGTCGTCGGAGCCTGCAGGCGGACCGACTACGTGCTCGTGCAGTTACCGGAATTCCTTTTCAAAATGGGCTACGATTGGCCGCAGAGTAACGGAATCTCTGCAGCCCTTTTCATCCCGGTGAACAGGATCTCCGAGGACTTCCGCTGCATGTTTAATCCGTCGCTCGGCATCGCTTTCATTTCAGCCTACTTCTTGCATGCGAGATTCTATCTCATTCTCGGGTATGAGAGAGCGGGGCTGCGGATTCGTTGCATTCATCTAGCGGGCGACCGATCAAAGTTCCTTCCCGGTAACATTGCTTACCTGAATGATAATTTCGTCTGCGGTCGAAATAGCGAAGCCATTCGCCTTCATCCTTGATTAATACCCATATGAGAAACGCTGCTGAAGAGAAAGTCTCGAACTTTTATAACACGATCGGATGGGAGAGTGACGATGGAGTGACTGAGGATGCGAGGCGGTGGGAGGATCTGCGCGATTGCGCACGGGACTACGTTAGCAAGTGCCGTCTCCGTCTCCTTGATCACATTCCGCCGAAGGGGGAGTTCATTCTCGACATGGCCTCGGGACCCATCCAGTACGTGGAGTATCTCAGATATTCCGAAGGCTATCGTAAGCGCTACTGCGTTGACCTCTCTTCGAGCGCGCTCGCAAAGGCAAAGGAGCGAATTGGCGACCACGGCGAATTTCTTTGCGGCAGCATCTTCGACCTTCCCATCGAGGAGGAGTTCTTTGACTGCGTGATTAGCCTCCATACGATATACCATATCGACAAAGATCGTCAGGCTGAGGTGGTACGAAAGCTAATCCGATCAGTGAAGTTAGGGCATCCTCTCGTCATTCTTTACAGCAATCCTGACACCTTCATAGTCAGATGTCGCCGTTGGTGGAGACGGGTGAGTCGCAGGTTGCGGAAACGGCGTACCATCGCTACTGTGGCGCGGTGCGATGCTCAGGAGGGTCTCTCCACCGAGAGCCCTGTGACAAAGGAATCTCCAGACGAAGATGTTCTTTACTTCTTTTGTCATCCCCTTTCGTGGTGGGAGCAGTTTTCCGATGAATGCAGGATGCAGATATTTCCTTGGCGCTCCCTGACTGCAGAGGCGCAGAAGGCCTTTATTCCCGATAACTTCATTGGGAAGGTATTCCTCAGGCTTCTCTTCCGTCTTGAGAATCAGTTTCCGCGATTCTTCGTTCGCAATTTCCAGTATCCGATGATTGTACTCATTCGGAATTGATAGGCAGTGAAGTGCGGGTTTAAAGACGCGGATACTTCAACGCGCAAGTCTGTTGGCCCTAGAAGCATATTCAACCTTTTATATCGAATTTCTTACACCACGAGTCGTCGATTGTTAAGTCATATAAAATCTTCGTTGTGTAGTATGAATCACAGTAAAACAAGGAAAGCACACGGAATCGCTCCAAGCTAATGCCACCGAGATTTTCGATCATTACTGTCACACGAAATCACGCCGAAGGGTTGCGGAGTACACTGGAAAGTATCGCTTCGCAAACAAGTCGGAACTTCGAGCTGATTGTGGTGGACGGACATTCGACGGATGCCACGCCAAAAGTGCTCCAGGATTTCAGTTCGCTTCCACTGAGAGTCTTCCAAGATTCGAAAATGGGAATTTATGCAGCCATGAACCAAGGGGTCAAGGAGGCGTCCGGAGAATGGGTGATTTTTATGAACGCCGGAGACCGCTTCTACGATGGGAGCACTCTTGAGCATTGCCGCACACCTCCTGGCAGCGATCTAGTTTATGGAAGAGCGTGGAGAGAAGATCGGAGTGCGCCGTTTTCCTATCGCCCATTCGATGAGATATGGAAGGGAAATGTCTTCTGTCATCAGGCTTTGTTTGCCCGTTCCGAGCTGTTGCGACGATTTCCGTTTCGCGAAGACCTGCGAATCGTAGCGGACTATGCGTTCTACATCGATTGCCTGAAGGCAGGATGCCAGTTTACAGAGACTGATATCGATGTGGCAGTGATTGAACCAGGTGGAATTTCTGCAAAACAAGCACTTCGGAGAACGATAGAGCGATATCACGTTGCGAGAGATGCATTTCCCGGGAAGCCCGTTCGACGGTATTATTTAGATCTTATTCTTAGACAACTCACTGGATTTTCGTCTCTTCGTGTGAAGGCTCGCCTGCCGCGAGCTCTGAGGAGTCTTGTCCGCCGCATCAGGCGGCGACATCACAACAATAAGTTCGAGGCATGAATCCGACATTTATATGCAAGGTAAATATACAAGGACATACGATCCATCCAAGCCGATAGTGTTTCAACACATACCCAAATGTGCGGGTGCCAGTGTAAAGAGAATCTTCACTAAATGGTTCAGGAATCATCTCTACCCCCATTATTTTAACGAACGGACATCAACTCTCCCCGTAAAAGTCGATCTTGCTATGGCGCAGGAGAACGCAGCCGCGAAAGGAGAGACGATATGCTTGTTTGGGCATTTTAACAGGGATCGAGGATTCGGATATCGTGATTACTATCCCCAGATCGATCAGATCCTGACGATCATCCGCGATCCCTTTGAACTTCATGTATCAAATTATTACTATGCGAAGAGAGAGATCGCACATGGGAAAACGATTCTGCCTTTAGCCCGGATTATCATTGAGCAGAATTGGGGAATCGAGGATTACTTGAGATCGCAGCGGTCCTATATCCTTAGTTTCTTTCCTGAAGGTATGAACGAAAGCAACTATCCTAGGGTTCTCCGAGAGGAATTTCTTTTTATCGGCATCACGGAAAAGTTGGGACAGACGATCCATTCTCTGGCTAGCCTGCTCGACAAGCCGAAATGCAAGATTCCTCGGGAGAATGTATCCGTGCGGGATGGAGGAGGGGATGTTTTGCGCTTTCGAGCACTCTTCGAGAAGGAAAACCCTTTTGTCATGGAGATCTATCGGGAATGCTGCCTCATCTATGAGGAGCGCCGTAAACAGAGTTTCGTGGAGCGCATTTTCGGTCGTGGGCGCATACTTGATCGAGACCGGCAAAGCTGACGACGATGGAGAATCAATTGGCTAAATTGCTCTGCGGGGTTTATTGCGTCTCGTTGCCGGATGCTACCGAGCGTCGTAAGAACGCTTCGCATGAACTCTCCGGATTTGGCATTGATCGCTGGACATGGCATGACGGCGTACGAGCGGATTCCGTCGAAGTTCTCGAAGAGATCCTTTCGCGACGGGTGCTGTTTTCTCCTCCTTGCTTCCGTTGCGGAAGGGAAGTTTGCGCTTGTGAGAACAACTTTCTAACATTTCCGCAGATCGCGGTCTGCTTGGCTTACCGGAACTTGTGGAAGCGTGTTTGCGCTGAGTCTTGCCAAGAGAGCGATTTGTTCCTTCTTTGCGAAGACGATATCGCCTTTACAGAAAGAGCGAAGGAGGGGGCAAATTATCTCGCTCACGTGATTGAGGTCGGAACGTTAGAACGTAGAGAACCCCTTCTGGTCCGGTTAGGCTGGGCTCATGGAAGAGAACACGATTCAAAGAAGGCGTTCGGTTTGAAGGCGAATCAGGTGAAAATGTCGAATCCCTGCTATCTCCTAAACGCTGCCATGGCGAAGAAGTTGTTGGATGCACATGTCAACATTAGTCATACGGTAGATGTGTTCACTCATCGCGACATGAGTCAGAGAGGCGGTCATTTCACCCTGTCCCCACCGATCGCCTTCGAACATTCTTGGAGCACGGGACGGTTCGAAAGCGCGATTTTTCCACGAAAAGCTCGCGAGAAGTATCTTCGCCGAAGCAGCTCATGGGTTGATCGAATCAAGAATCTTCTAAAAGGTGGCTCCCATCCAGCTGGGTCCAAGATTCGAAAGCGATTCGAGGTTTCTTCTGGACTGCTGGTTCTCGATACAGTTTCCGGCTTCGATTTCTTCGAAGTTCGACGCCAGCTCCCCAAGGGGATTGACCTAGCCGTGCTATCGCGGGACTGCGAATGGCTTGATAGGATGGGCGATCTAGCGCTGACGGTTCCCGAATGGGGGATGTGGTATAGACAATTAGGATTCTCATCGTTGATCGCTGGTCGCTTTATGGAGCCTTTGGCGGGAAGCCTAGTCTTCTCAAAAGCGGATTCGGTCAGTCAGGGATGGAGCTATGCTAGCCCGACAGATGCAGTTCCGAGGAACCTTCAAGAAAACGCTCTTGCACTATTGCGCCTTGGTGGCGACTCCACGGTGAGTACTTCTTGCATCTTACGATGAACTCGTCCCTTATCTGAATGACTACGAATCATCCGAAATCTCGGGTTGCCTTTCTACTCTCCCAACCAAGAGCCGGCTCTACCATGACCCAGAAGGTTCTGGGGTCCCATTCGCGCATTCACACCCAGTCGGAGCCTTGGATCCTGTTACACCCGCTACACGCGCTGGTCGAGGATGAGCCTCATGCGCGCCACACTCACCATCAACTGAGTGTCCAAGGTAGCCGTGCTTTTATCGCGAGCCTTCCTGGGGGAGAGAGCCGCTACCGAAAGGAACTAGGGGCGGCCTATGCTAGAATGTATGAATCAATCTTGGATGTGGAGGGCAAGGATATTTTTCTGGATAAGACTCCACGTTATTATCTAATAGCGAGGGAACTTCCCCTGTTTTTTCCAGAGAGTCCAATTATTTGCTTGATACGAAACCCGCTCGCAGTTCTGAACTCGGTCATGTCAACTTGGGTGAAATCGAACCTCTCTATTTTGACGCGGTATCGTCAGGACCTACTAGAGGCACCGCTGATCTTCCGTGATTTAATGGAAGGATCAGAAGGGAATTTTGTTTTTGTTCGCTATGAGGATTTAGTGGATGATCCTGAACTACACTTCAATCGACTGTGTGAAAAGCTGGGGCTAGCGTTTGAGCCCTCAATGATCAACTATAAGCGCAACGAAATCTTTCCCTTTGGCGATCAAGAGAGCGTAGATCGCCTTGATCGCCCAAAGACAGACCTTCAGGATGGATGGATTTGTGGTTTAGAGAACCCGCAGTTGTGGCGTCTGCAGAAGGAGTATCTAGAGAAGTTAGGACCCGAAACAGTGTCTGCCCTCGGTTACGATCCCGTGCTTCTCAAAGAAACAATCCTCTCATTCTCCCCCTCTAACAAGAGCTTAAGACATACCGTTTCTCTTGAGGAGTTGATGAGCACTCAGAATGCTTTGCGGGAAAGGGCAGACCTGCGATCTGCGAAGGTAACGATGCAACAGCCAAATCGGAATGGCAGCATGTTGCGGCAAAAACTCAGATTCTTAAAGCGCTTTATACAGTTGCCGCGTCGCTTGTTCCGTCGAATGATACGAACTGAAGAGAAAAATTGAGACAATTTTAGGCTGAGTCACCTCGATGTTCGTTAGCATGCCGCGACCACAGAACGGCTCAATATTCAACTCTGTCTCGACAGATTTGCGCAAGACATGGCGGAAAGACATTGAAGTTGACAAACAGGAGCTATCCAAGGATGAGGACCCAGGTCCTTCGGCATAATCGCATCGGAGGTCATGTTATTTTTACTATTTAGAATCCACTCATGAAAAAAGCACTTATCACGGGAATCACGGGTCAGGACGGATCCTATCTGACAGAACAACTGTTGGAAAAGGGGTACGAGGTCCATGGAATCATCCGCCGTGCGAGTTCGTTCAATACGACACGCATTGATCATCTGATCGAGAATAGCGAGATTTACAATTCGCAGTTGTTTTTGCATCACGGCGATCTCACGGACTCTTCGAACCTGAACCGAGTCTTGGAGCGCATCGGTCCCGACGAGATTTACAATCTGGCGGCGCAGAGCCACGTGAAGGTCTCCTTTGAAGTCCCCGAATACACTGCCGAGGTTGATGCAGTGGGAACGCTCCGGTTCCTCGATGCGATCAAGGAAACTGGATTGGCTCGCGATGTTAGATTTTATCAGGCTTCCACCAGTGAACTATTCGGCAAGGTCCAAGAAGTACCCCAGAGCGAAACTACGCCTTTTTACCCCCGATCACCCTATGCGGTGGCGAAGCTGTACGGGTACTGGATCGTGGTGAACTATCGAGAGTCGTACGGAATCCATGCGTCCAATGGGATTTTGTTCAACCACGAGTCCCCTCGTCGGGGTGAGACCTTTGTCACTCGGAAAATCACGCGTGCGGCGGGTCGTATTCGGGAGGGACTGGAAGAAAAGCTCGTGCTCGGCAATCTGAGTGCTGAGCGCGATTGGGGATACGCACCGGAATACACAGAAATGATGTGGCGCATTCTTCAGCAGCCTGAACCGGATGACTACGTCTGCGCCACCGGTGAGAAGCATAGCGTGCGGGAGTTCTGCAGGCATGCATTTGCCGCAGTAGGGCTACCTGTCGAATTCGAAGGTGAAGGGGTGAACGAGAAGGGGATTTGCAAAGAAAGCGGAAAAACGTTGATCGAAGTATCACCGAATTACTTCCGACCAGCAGAAGTGGAGCAGCTTCTCGGAAATCCCGCGAAGGCGCAGCGCGAGTTAGGGTGGGTACCAAAGGTTACCTTTCGCGATTTGGTCGAGATCATGGCGGCTGCCGACTGGAAGCTGGCACGAAAAGAGGCCGCGATACACTAAGGGAGAAAAAGTGCGACAGTTCACGTCCTGAGGAGTGGAGTCGAAGGTAGGATATCATAGATATGAAATTGCTTTATCGCTGGCTACGAGCCGGAAAATACGGAATTCGTCAAGTTTTTCGAAGACTGCCGGGCGGTTTGGTCTTTTTGCGACGTCTTTCACGATGGGCAAGTGGCCCTCCCAACCCTCATAT
>JBDHQE010000339.1:0-2544 GCA_039806885.1 Verrucomicrobiales bacterium | reverse complement strand
TTTACTTTAATAATTTTTCGCGATAGCCTTGAGCGCGCTTCGGATGAAAATCACGTTTGTCACGCTGCTTAGCCTTACACTTTGTCTGAATTTGTTCGCAGATCCGTCTTTCGATCAGTCTCTGAAGGTCCGTTTACCTGATGGCACTGGAACGGTCATAGGCAAGATTGTCGTCGTAGAACCGAATACTGACGAAGGACTCCAAGTTGCGGTAAAGGTGGCTGCATATCGGGGGATTCCGTATGCCCAAGCTCCTGTGGGTGATCTGCGTTGGCGTGCGCCGGTGAAACTGACTCGACTGCCGCAGGAGCCGTTTTCGGCGCTCGCGTTCGGTCCAGGGTGTCCTCATCAACTCAATACGGGACAGCGTAAAGCGAGATCTGCCGAACAAGGGGCTGGGGTGGAGAGCGGGGATTTTCCTGCGAGGGAATCAGAGGATTGCCTTTCGCTGAATGTCTGGACTCCGGCGATGACAGATGCAGAGCGTCTCCCGGTTATGGTTTGGATTCACGGTGGTGGTTTCGTACGAGGCTCCGCTGCCCATCCACAGATGGACGGTACGCGACTGGCCGCGCGCGGTGTGGTGGTGGTATCGATGAACTACCGCCTAGGTCCGCTCGGGTTTTTTCATCATGCTGCATTTTCGGATGAGCCGGATCCGAAGGTTAATTTCGGTTTGCTAGACCAGATCGCCGCGTTGCGATGGGTGAAAGCTAATATCGGGGGCTTCGGCGGCGATGCGCATCGAGTGACGATTTTCGGTTCCTCAGCAGGAGGGGCGAGTGTTCTGTGTCTGATGCTCGCACCGCAGATTCGTGGGGAGTCGCTATTTCATCGGGCGATCGTTCAATCCGGAGGTGGGATAGGCGAGAGATTCTCTGCGTATGGAGACTGGGCGACGAATCCTCGGTCCGCACAGGCACTGGCGCAGAGATTTTACGCCAGTCTGGACAAAAGTGTTCTGTGCGCGAATCCGACGGGTCAAGCGAAGTATGAAGGGCTCACGCTTGCGCAAGTCGAGTCTCGCGATGGGATTGCCACGGCTTTGCGTCACGGCATCAGTTTCGATCAATTGATCGGATTTTTCGGTACGAAATGGGACGAGCAGAATCGCGTCATCAAAGCGGAATACAGGAATTATCCCTTCCTGGATGGTCAGGTGGTGGCCCATCGTAACGCCGTAGCTGGGTTCCAGAGGGGAGATCAGG
Source organism: Verrucomicrobiales bacterium (assembly GCA_039806885.1). Lineage (GTDB taxonomy): Bacteria > Verrucomicrobiota > Verrucomicrobiia > Verrucomicrobiales > DEV007 > Arctic95D-9. Next base: position 1,336 of record JBDHQE010000339.1, on the reverse strand, counting down.
TGGATGTGCCTCTCATGATCGGCTACTCCAGTGACGAGGCCAGTCTGTTGTATGGTCTGGGGCAAACGCCGAGTCGGACATGGATTGAGCGATTGTTAGCAGATCGGGGGCTTATGCCAGAGTTCTCCTACAATTCACTTCGTCGTCTTTATGGAGATCTCGATGACGTCGAGCTGGCGTCGGCTGTGTACCGCGATTTGGTGTTTGGATTTCCGGCACAAATACTGGCAGGGCTGCATCAGTCCGGCAAGAAGAACTCAGTCTGGTTTTATCGATTTGGCTACGCATCGCCATGCAGTCAATCGAGCACGCCGGACCGGGCGGGCCATTCTGCGGAGGTTGCTTACCTGTTTGGTACCATGCCTCGACCACCATCCGGCAATTCTGACGGCTCGACACGAGGATTTGGCAGCGATCTCGTTTTGTCGAGGCAGTTGGCTATCTATTGGGTCAATCTGGCGGCCAATGGAGATCCCAATGAGGCTTACCACTGGCCTCCGGCTTCCGGAGTGTCCGGGGCCTCGACCGTATGGCCAAAATACGATGAGACACGACGCAATGTCTTCCTGATCGACAACGGAGGTGTGCAAGGTGGGATTCGATTCCATAGCGAGGATGGGCTGAACGATGCCCGCGTATCGCTGCTGGATCGCATTCGTGAAAATCATTAATTTTTCGATATCTGTGAATTGTTCTCCCTCTGTCATATGAAAACGATTTTTCTCATCGGCGTAGCAGTGCTTCTGTCGGTTTCGGCACATTCCTCCGATCTCGTCCTCGCCGAGGATGGGCGATGTGATTATCAGATCGTGATTCCCAATCAAGCTGCAGATGAAGTCGTCGATCAGTGGTTACTGGCTACGGCGAAGCTCATGCAGGCTGCGTTCGTGAAGAATGGATTCGAGATTGATATTGTAAAAGAAGAGGAAAAGTCTGCAGACAAGCCTGGTATCTATCTCGGCTCGACGACGCTCGCCCGAAAAAACGGGATTCTGACAGACCTGCATGAGGACTGGAGTTACCATCAAAAGGTCATCGGCAGAGATCTGATGATCGCCGGGAATGATCATCTAGATCCCCATCGCACACTCCGGAGCAGTAAGATGCCGTTGGCTCTCCTGGGGACGGTCAAGGGAGTCTGTGATTTCCTTCGCGAGCACGTGGGCGTTCGCTTCCTCTTCCTGAACATGGAAAGCGGGCCGATGCGCTCTGAGAGTGGCGGTTCGCTAAATCTTGATACACGGAGCATCGCGTTTCTTCCGATGAGTCGGATCGCGGTACCCGAGCATCTCGATCTCAAAAAGACTCCGATGATGCGTGCCTGCGACAATTCGGG
>JBDHQE010000338.1:0-2561 GCA_039806885.1 Verrucomicrobiales bacterium | reverse complement strand
AGAGCGTATCGCCGACTCGTGGGCGATCAGGTGAGTAAAATAGACGCATCAGCGAGCCGCTGGCCATATTCCGTTGGTAAGCCATCCAGCGGACGACTTGTCCCCAGAAGCGATAGTGATACTTATCCTCCACTCCTCGGCGCCAGCGCCAGGCCCCGTCGGTACCCATGAAGAGAATTTTCCCTGCTCCGTAGGTTTTCGTGACGATCAGAGGAATGCGTCCGTAGCGGTTCGACTCTGTGCTGTGCGTAGCGAGCACTTCAGAGCCAGCATTGGACCGGAGTACGCTGCTGTGCCAGTGAAATCCCGGCAGAGTCGCCCAGACACGAGAGTTCTCCGCATCTCCATCTTCTAGCCGAGTGAGCAAGCTCTTGGTGCCGAGTTCTGTCAGGTCCAAGCGAGAGGGCGAGCGTGCCCCCCAGCCACGGGGTTGTGCAGTGTCGAGTGTCACGGGAAAAAGATCCTTCAGCTCACTGTCTAGCAGCGAATTCTCGTATCCACGAAAACCGGGGAGAAAGACTAGTCCTGTAGCCTGAGAGGAAACGACACCCTTCAGGCGAGTCGCTTGATCATTCGTTAGTTGGCGATTTTCAATGCCGACGTCACCTAGGAAAACGACATCGTAGCTGGCCAGCTCATCTGCTGGCGGGAAGGCGTCGAGATAGCCAGGACCGCGCCCAGGTCCGCTGCCATCAGGATGGAAGAGCAAGCAATGTACCTCGACACCAGGATCGCGCTCCAGAGCATTCCGCAGGTAGCGATATTCCCAGCGAGGGTAGGACTCGATCACGAGCACTTTTAGGGCTTCTTTTCGGATCGAAATACGGGCACTGAGGGTATTGTTCGCCTGATCGCGCTCTTCTGGAACGGGATGAGCCGTCAGAGTGAGCGGAAGGTCTCCCTCCGCTTGCGGCGTCCAGAGCAGTGTGCCCTCGACACGTCCCATCGCGCTGATTTTGACTCGTTGTTCCAAGAGCTTCTGATCTCCAGACCGTAGTTCCAGTATTGTCTCCTGATCCTGCGGGAGCTGACTTTCCAATGTGTAGGGCAAGGCCACCGATTTTCCGACCAATGCGAACGTAGGCGGAGAAAAGGCGGTCAAAGCGAGATCGGGCAGATGAGTCTCACTGCCCAGAGGAATAGTAAAAATCGGTACTCGTGAGGCTCGATAGCGTCGGGCGACATCGACGGGAGCCTCTCCTCGATTCCAATCCCCATCGGAGATCATCACCACTGCGGCCAAATGAGATTGGGTCTCCAGAGGTGCTGTCAGTGCTGCAGCGATATCCGTGCCGTCCTCTGTCGGAGTAGAAAAGCTCTCAATCGAAACCGAATACGCATCATCCAGCGAGGACCAGAGCGCCGGATCGATGAGCGGTTTCACCGCCTGAGAGCGAGAACGTGGCGTCTTGTCATCCGCTTGTGGCGCAACATCCTCCGTGGCCATACTTCCAGAGTCGTCGTACAACACGACCACTGCCGGCTTGTAATCCGGCAGATGCGTCTCACGCCATTCCGGCTGATTCAGCGTCAATACGACGATACCGATGATCAGAAGGCGCAGAATTTCCGCCACCGCAGCGGGGACAGTGCGACCGCTGCGCTGCCAGATCAGGAAAGAAAACACGGCGACGAACACCAGCAGCACCAAGCCGAAGAGCAGAGTCGTCGGCGTCCAGGAGAAGGTCAGGGTGCTGTGAGAAACAGGATTCAAAATCGGATCATCGGGAGGGATACAGACACGCGATGGTACAGGGTCAGGTTCCGGAAGAGACAGGGTTCAATCGCGATTCACGGGCGTTCCGAGCGTCTTTCTTCGGAGCAGGTGGAAGGCTCAGAACCGCCTCCACAGCTAGGGCCAAGGCCATCACTACCAAAAAGGCACGCCAGATTTCCGAGCTCAGTGATCGATCACGCCCCACAGAGTCGTCGATTCTACGGAACTGCATGCCCGCCATGAGCGAAGTGAGTTTTTCATCCGACAGAATCCGCGAATCGTCTTCGGAAGCCGGACGATTCACGGCGATGCGCTGGAGTCCATCCTTTTCCGATCCGCGCTCCCAAGCTCCTGCGCTCAATCCAGCCATGCTCAATCCAGCGATAGCGGAAGAGTCAGATGATTCGGGACCGTGGAAAGGCTTCGCTCCGATCAGTTCGCTCGCAGTTGCCCTACTCGCCTCCATCATCCGCGCAGGAGCGACGGCAGCGACGCCCTCTTCTAGCGCTCGATGAGTCATGGCGAAGAAGACAATCCCTTCCGAAGCTAGATTAGAATCGTCGTGTCGAGGCAAGGTCCCCCAGATCGTAATCAATCCCGAAGCGGTACCTACCTGATGATCGCTGTCCTCATGAGTTTCGTCTTGTTGCGCCACATCGGCGATCCCCTGTGCGATCAGAACATGATTCGGTGCGACCTTTAACAAAGGCATTCCGGGAGTCTCGAAATCACGCATCCGGAAGACTCGCAGATCTCCGACCGGCAACGGCGCTCCGCTGCGAGTTTGGGCAAGCAAGCCCGACTCCGTCCGCCACCATTCAACAGATCGCGGGTCTTCGCCTCC
>JBDHQE010000065.1:0-16616 GCA_039806885.1 Verrucomicrobiales bacterium | reverse complement strand
ACAAGATCTAATGATACCTATAATTTCCATAGTACAAGTGCTTTTTTCGGATTTTTTACCCCTACCTGAGTAGTTACTGTAATCCCATGAAGATTCCCATCTTACGAGCTAGGAAGTCATTGCTACGATCTGTTCTGATTCGAATCCTTGGTTTGTTCATCTTCATGTCCATACTGCCATCCTGTCTTCACGCGCAGGATACGGCCGCGATGATACAGGAAGGTCAAAAGATCTGGGCAGAAATCGAGGGCCTTAAGAATACACAGGGAGAGAAGGCGGCCCTGAGTCGATTTGATAGCTTAAAGACACTTCAGAGGATTCAGGTATTCGAGTACTTAAAGTCGGAAGCGACAACGAATGAGGAGAGAGATGGCTATGCACAAGAGCTAGCTGATCTGCGGAAGCAACTAGAAGAGGAGGAAGCAGAGCGAGTGATGGCTGAGCGGGCGGCAGCGGAACGAGCCTCCAAGACATCACCTGTGGATGGAGCACCGAGCGCACCGGCTGGCCCTCCACCTTCCGATGGATCGGACTTCGTAAGCGGTGCGGGAATGAAGCTGAAAGCGATCCCCGAGCGCGATTATTTTCTTTGTGAAACTGAGTTGACTCAGGCACAGTGGTCTCGTGTAATGGAGAGTAACCCAAGCAGATCCCAAGGCGATGATTATCCAGTGGAGACGGTCGCATGGGCAGATGCCATGGAGTTTTGTCGTCGGCTGACGGAACTGGATCGAAGGAATGGGGTGCTACCACCGGGATATGTGTATGCCCTGCCGACCAAGGAACAATGGGAGTTTGCCTGTGGTGCTGGTGGCACTGAAGATTATGGAGCCGAGCTAGACCTTGTGGCATGGTATGGCCAAAACCTTTCTGACGGAACGAATCCTGTGAAGATGAAGAAACCGAATGCTTGGGGATTCTTTGATATGCTTGGGAATGTGGAAGAGTGGTGCCTCGATGGTAGTGAAGTCGGGACACGACCTTGTCCGGGAGGGGGGATCCTGGATACGGCTGAGGATTTTGCGAATGCTTATGGTCCTGAACGCTGGCGCGTGGATACCTTTGGATTGCCTTATCTCGGATTTCGTCCCGTCGCCGTACCAGAGAGTAGTCTCAATTCGGAAGCCAAAGCTCTTTTGGTTAGCGAGCTATCTGATCCTGAATCAGTTGGAGATAGATCCAGGTCTGGGATGAGCGAAGCGCCACCGGATATTAGCTTTACTACTGGCGTCGGATTGAGGCTATTGAGAGTTCCTGACCGTGACTATTACCTGGGAGATACAGAGGTTACTCAGGGGCAGTGGGCCAAAGTGATGGGAAAGGTAATTCAGGAAAGGCATGGAGAGGACGCATTTAATGTGGGAGAGGGGGCTGACCATCCTATGTATCTCGTCACATGGTTGGATGCGATGGAGTTCTGTCGTCGCCTGACAGAACAGGATCAGGCGCGGAAAGTATTGCCAGAAGGCTATGTGTATACCCTGCCGACTCAGGATCAATGGGAGTATGCATGTCGAGCCGGCTCTACTGGAGATTACGCTGGTGATTTGGACGCGATGGCTTGGTATTCAGCGAATGCAGAAGGACGAACGCATCTGGTGAGTAGTAAACAGCCCAATCGTTGGGGCTTTTTCGATATGCATGGGAATGTGTACGAGTGGTGCGCCGATGGTGATGGTGAGGGCCGCGTCACTCGGGGTGGTGCTTGGTATTATGATGCAGAGGATTGCAGATCCGAGAATGTGAATTGGTTACCGGAGGAAGATTCGGATAATTGTACTGGATTCCGTGTGGCTGCTGTGTTGCAAGGGAGTATTCCAATGGCAGAGGAGAGGCGAGAATCATCGCAGGAGGAGAGTCAATTTATGCCTGGTAACGTCAATGATAATTCAATCGCAAGCTTTGAGACTGGCATTGGCTTATTGATGTTGAGCGTGCCAGATCGCGATTATTTTTTAGGAGAATCCGAGCTGACTCAAGGGCAATGGCAACGACTGATGGGCACGACGGTGGGGGATCTACGTGATATGGCCGAGCGTGACAAAGCTAGACATGATGATGGCCAACGTTCCTGGGCATTGGCAGGGATCGGGAAGGATCAGCCTATGTATTTTGTCTCTTGGGATGAGGCGATGGAGTTTTGCCATCGCCTGACGATACAGGATAGGAAGAGCGGGAAATTGCTTCCAGGGTATGAGTATACACTACCTACGGAGGAGCAGTGGGAGTACGCCTGTCGCGCAGGATCGACAGCTGACTACGCTGGCGATGCGGAATCAATGGCATGGTATGGAGGAAACTCTGGAGGAAGCACTCACGATGTGAAGAGCAAGCAGCCGAATAGTTGGGGATTTTATGACATGCACGGGAACGTTTGGGAATGGTGTCGGAATGAGTATGACAAAGGTCGGGCCAATCGCGGTGGCAGCTGGTATGGGAGCATAGCCAATTGTCGATCCAGTCACCGAGGATCAGATGTGCCGAGCTTTCGTGGGCGCACGCTCGGATTTAGGCCTGCGGCCGTGCCAATCCAGTAACCCCTAGGACATAGTGAGCCAATGCCGTCACCTGCTGGCCGTGACTTATCATGAAGATCACATCAAAATGCGCGCCCGCGTCGACACACAGAACCTCACCATCCTGAGAGAAATTCAGCGAAACTGCTGTTATGTCATTCGCTAAGGGTTCGTTTCGGTCCAAACGCATATGGAAGGGACTCTCAACCAGCTTCCGAGCCGAAGTCATCGCACCTATTTTTCATCATTCCAATACGTAAGCCCTCCCTAAAAACAGTCAACACGCTTGACAACTATCGGAGGAAATAGTATTCTACCAGACCATCCCGCCTATGAACAGCCAGATTCCCAAAGCAATGAAAGCATTTTTCTCTGTCGCAGTAGTCGGCATCATAGTCGCTTTAGTCGTATTGGCTACGTTCCCGCCGTGCGTGTTGGCTTTTCAATCGCAACAAGAGAGCTTTGTCTCGGGAGTGGGTCTCACGATGTCCTCGCTGCCTGAATCTGATTATTGGTTGTCAGAGACAGAAGTGACCCAAAGAGCGTGGAAGCAGATCATGGGTACGAACCCAAGTCAGTTCCGGGGAGATGATAGACCAGTGGAAAATGTAAATTGGTTCGATGCCATGAATTTTTGCCTGCGTTTGACCGAGAGGGATCAAGCAAATGGTACCTTGCCACGAGGTTATAAATACTCGCTGCCGACAGAGAGACAGTGGGAATATGCATGTCAGGCGGGTTACAGGAATCCAGAAGTTGAAAATAACTTAGATCGTATCGCATGGTATCGAGGCAATTCGGGTGGGGAAACTCAGCCCGTAGAAACAAAGGCTCAGAATCGCTGGTTTTTCTCTGATTTGCAGGGAAATGTCGCAGAATGGTGTCTTGAGCAAGGGGGAGGATACTACGTGGCGCGAGGAGGTAGCTGGAATCATGAAGCTGAATCCGTTACTCCCCGTGCGGTCATTTATTGCTCGGCTGAGGATAGATCGAGTGAGATAGGATTCCGAATCGCAGCGGTTCGGAGTGAGTAAGTGTCTAGAGTTCCGCATGTTGTATTGCGCAATAGTGGGTCAGAGCCCCATATTTCGCGTTAGTGCTATAGGGAAAGTTAATGGAGGCATGCGCCATTTCTTGACAAAGGTTCAGCTCATTTCTCGTTCGTGTTCGTGTACCGTCACGAATTGTTGTGCGGCCCGAATCTTCCAAATCCCCGGGGGCGGGCTGGTGGAGCGCGAAGAGCTACTTGATTATGGCGTTTTCGTATTCGACGCGGGGAGATTGGGACAAGAACAATAGATAATGCGTCGAAACAGGAGGCGTCAAGTGTGTCAAAATATTGCCTAGCCACCGAAACTTAAAGTCTATAGCGCCGCGACGATTCGCGATTGGCTAAGCAACTGAACTAAGTCAGTATCGGGGGCGAAATACTTCATAGGGGGGGCGGGAGACGTGATGAGAACAGTCTTGAAATAAGTCGGCAGATGAAATACTCGTTTTTATGCGCATTCCAGTTCTTCTTTTCCCAAGCAGCAGTCGAAGCCTCCGAAACACGATTTTTGTCGCACTTCTTTCCCTTGTCCTGATCCCTTCCGCTTTCTCGGTGGACGATGCAGGAAATAAGCCGACAGCGCAAAAGAAGCCGGGTGAGCGACAGGCGAACAAGTGGCATCCGTCCTACGAAGCGGTTCAGGATATCGAGGGACTCCCACGTGTTCTCTTGCTCGGAGATTCTGTCTCGATTGGCTACACGCTTGACGTGAGAAAACAACTGGCCGGAAAGGCGAACGTGCATCGTCCACCATTCAACTGCGGTCCCACCGAGCGCGGACTGGCAGGAAAGAGCCAAGCGGCAATTGAACGATGGTTAGCGACCGGTGGAGCGGAGAAAAAGTGGGATGTCATCCACTTTAATTGGGGCCTGCACGATATCGAATTCATCGATGCGAATGGAAAGATGACAGAGTCAAGCGATCCAAAAGATCCACCGTATCACCATCGAGTGACACCGGAAGAATATCGAAAAAACCTAGAGACACTCGTCGCCCGACTGCAGAAAACCGGGGCAAAGCTGATTTGGAGTTCGACGACACCGGTTCCGCAGGGAGCCAAAGGACACCGTACCGAAGATGTCCCGGTGTATAACGGGATTGCCGGCGAGGTGATGAAAAATGCAGGCGGAATTTTGATCGACGATCTTTACAGGTTTGCCTTGCCGCGCCTGACTGAAATCCAGCGGCCTCAGAATATCCATTATACGTCCGAGGGATACGCTGCGCTCGCTCAAGAAGTCAGTCGAACCATTCTGATGGCCTTGGGCCAGTGATTGGGTACATTTTCTCAATCTCAGGGACGGAATCAAGTGACTGTGTAGAAGCTTGAAATCTGCAGCACGGATGGAATACTCGTTCTCATGAATCTTTCCATGTTTCGTTTCCGTCCTGCCGTCCAGAGTTTCAGTCTGGTTCTCCTGTCGGCCTTTTTCGCAACTTCGCTCTCAGCGGGTGATCCCGCGAATGGAAAGGGGAATGAAAAGGCCACTCCAGCGAAAGCGAAGGATGCCCCAGCTACGAAAAGCGCGAGGAAGCCTCAGCCAGCGTACGCGCCGGTTGAGGATGTGGCAGGGCTGCCGCGTGTTCTGCTGATCGGCGATTCCATTTCCATCGGATATACTCTGGCTGTCCGCGCGCAGCTCGCTGGCAAGGCCAATGTGCACCGTCCAGCGACGAATTGCGGACCGACCATTCGGGGGCTGGAGAGCATCGATCAGTGGCTGAGCACTGGTGGAGCCGAGAAAAAGTGGGACGTGATCCATTTTAACTGGGGGCTACACGATCTGAAATACATGGACGCAGCTGGGAAGATGCCCACTAAACTCGATCCCGCTGATCCGCAGTTCCATCATCAAGTGAGTCCGGATGATTACCGAAAAAATCTTGAGACTCTGGTTGCTCGTCTGCAAAAGACCGGAGCGAAGCTGATCTGGTGTTCCACGACGCCCGTTCCCGAAGGGTCTGCTGGTCGAGTTGTAGGAGACGTTCTTGTTTACAATCAAATCGCCTCGGAAGTGATGCGGAAAGCAGGAGGCATCGAAGTAGATGACTTGTACAGCTTCGCCTTGCCAAAGCTCGCTGAAATTCAGTTGCCTGCTAACGTGCATTATACTCCCGAGGGATACAGCGTCCTTGCTCAACAAGTCAGCCGCTCCATTTTGGAAGCTCTCGGGCGCTGACTGAAAGATCATTTTGGCCGTATTTGATCTCATGATTTTTTCTGTGCGACTCTCTCGGAGTTCTCGGCTCCTAGGGTGCTTGGGGCTTTTCTTTTTCCTTTCCGGTGCGATACGGGCTCAGCAGGGTGACCGACCGGGACATGTGATGGCACCGCCTCCGGCTGCTTGGAAAATTCCCTCGGCACCCGTACTCTCTGCTGAAGAAGAACTCAGGACTTTCACTCTTGAAAAAGGATTTACTCTCGATCTGATCGCGAGCGAACCCATGGTTCAGGATCCCGTCGCCCTTACTTTCGACGGTCGTGGCCGGATGTGGGTGGCTGAAATGCTCGGCTACATGCCCGATGTCGATGGAACTGGTGAGGACTCGATCAATGGACGCATTTCGGTTCTGGAGGATACAGATGGCGACGGGAAGATGGATCGTTCGACTCATTTTCTCGACAACTACGTTCTGCCACGGGCCCTCGCTCTGATCGACGGAGACAAAACGCTGCTCTTCGCTGACAATGCGAAACTGTATGAGGCAGAGATCCTGATCGACAAGGACGGACGGATTCGCTCAGGGAAAGTCACGCTGGTCGATGGAGAATACGCACCTACAGGCAATCCAGAACACAAGTCGAATGGCCTGATGCGAGCACTCGATAACTGGATTTACAATGCGGCGAGCCGATTCCGCTATCGGAAAACAAATGGCGTCTGGCAAAAGGAGAAAACAGAGACGCGTGGACAGTGGGGCATCGTTCAGGACAACTACGGTCGCCTACTCACGAACACGAATTCCAATCTCGTCACGGTCGAAGAACTTCCTCCCAATGTTTCGATTCGTAATCCGGACTATACCTTTCGAACAAAGATCCAAACGACGGTGAAAGATCAACACCTCTGGCCGGGACGCATCAATCCCGGAGTCAATCGTGGCTACATGGAGGGCGTGCTCGATGAAAACGGCTACCTGCTCACACCGACGGCAGCCTCTGGTCTGGCGATTTATCGCGGGGATTTATATCCAGCGGAATACCAGAATCAGATCTTTATCCCGGAGCCCTCGGCAAATCTGCTCAAGCGACTCTCATTCACCGAAGGAGCTGACGGCTTTCACACGGTTGAAAGTGCAGTGCAAGGCCGGGAATTTCTCACCTCCACGGATGAGAGAAACCGCATCGTCAATGTGCACAGCGCTCCGGATGGCACCCTCTACCTCGTCGATATGTATCGCGGAATCATTCAGCACAAGGTCTATGTGACCTCATACCTCCGAGCTCAGATTCTGGATCGGGGGCTGGATAAAGGGATAGGCTACGGACGCATTTGGCGGGTGCGATCCACGGATGCAAAGGCTCTCGACGGGGGGCCTCATCTAACGGATGAATCGAGCAGTCAGCTCGTGGCTCGTCTTTCCCATCCGAACGGATGGTGGCGAGACACGGCTCAGCGCCTGATCGTGGAGCGAGGTGGTATCGAAGCTGTTCCTGCGCTGAAAGCCCTACTGGCCGATGGTAAGGCAGCGCCCGAACTTGCCTGCATCCACGCGATCTGGACACTGGAAGGACTCGGCCAGCTCAATTCGGAAACTCTGAAAAGTGCGCTTGCCAACTCGCATCCCCGCGCCGTGGCAGAGGCCGTGAGAGCTGCTGAATCACTCGCCGGAACGGATCAGGCGGACGCTGTATTCGATCAGCTACTCGGGCTAAGGAGTGTAGAAAATCTCCACGTTCGCCGCCAACTGGTTTCTACTCTCGGCCTCTTTGACGAACGAGCTGTCCCTGTCTTGGCGAAGCTCGTGTCCGAGAACGAGTCCGAATCCCTCCTTTTCGATTTGGCGATGAGCGGACTCTCGGGGCATGAATTGGCGTTTCTCGAAGCTCTGCCGGAAGCCCATCCTGATCGTGCTCTCGTGATCGAAACGCTCGTGAGGCGGAATATCAAAGCGGAGCTAGATCATCTCATCGCTGGACTGAAATCACCGACAGACTTCAAAGCGCTGGCGAGAGCTGTCGTCGCACAACGTCGTGGAGACAAAGCGCTCGATCTGATTCAGCGAGTTTCTGACTCAGAAGTGTCGGAGAAAATACGCAAGGCCATCATCGCAGGAATGCTGTCAGGAGCGAAGGATAAGCAGTTCAAACCCATGCCGATCAAAGACCTGAAAACGCTAGATCTGGTCGCGACTATCTCAGCCATCGATGAAGCTCAGCAGAAACAACTCGTCGCCTTGTTCGAACAAGGAACGGGGAAACAAGTCAGTTTTCTGCGGACTGAGGCTGATAAGAAGCAATTCAAAGAGGGTGAGGCACACTACCAGCGCATATGTCTGGGCTGCCACATGGATCACGGGAATGGACAGCAGTACATCGCTCCGCCCCTGGCCGGATCGGAGTGGGTATTGGGGTCACCTCAGCGGATGATCGCCATTCTCATGGACGGCGTTACTGGTCCGATCGAAGTCATGGGCAAAACCTACACCGCACCGGAGATTCAGCCTCTGATGCCCGGTCTGAGAGAAAATCCCGATTTCACCGATGAGCAGATTGCTGCGATGGCAACGTACGTGCGCAACGCTTGGGGAAATGGAGCAAAGCCTATTCCTGCCGAAGCGGTGACTCAATACCGAACAGCACAGCCCGTTCGCGAATCCTGGACACCCGAAGAGCTGAAAAATATTCCCTGAGTCGAGGGAATCGCCTCATTTGAACTCTCTTAATTCAGCGACTCACAGAAATTATTTTTTGCAGAACTACGATTTTCTCTAAAAACGCTGATGCGCCATGTACAGAAACACATTAGAAGAAAAAGGAGGTGAATTTTTTTAGAAACCTTTAAAATCATTTAAAATGAAGAGCTTACCATCGATGATGCGACGGTAAGGGCTGCGTCGCAGAAGTAAGAATTTTTAGAAATTAAACACTCACCTCCGAAAAAAGGTAGGAAGTTTTCCGAAACGTGCTACAGTAGAGTCCTATGTCAAACGCACGCAGATCGCGATTCTCGCGCCGGATTCCGGATCATGTCACTGATGAGCTCGTCACTGTTCTATCTGACAAGCAGACTTTCGGCTTTAACGATTTGTTCGAAGTCGTCTATGAAAACCTCAAAGCCCGAAATGCAGTTAGCGGCGGCGAAGAGATGCTGCGACTGAGAGCTTACGAAAAGCTTCAAAATCTAGTGACTCGCGGGATGGTGGAGAAAAACGGAAAGCAATATCGAGGACTCGACAATCTCCAGGAGGCTGTAGCTCCTCCTGCAGTTTCGTGAGACGATGAAGAGGCGACTGAAAACAGTCGCCTTTCGTTTTTTACCCCGCACTTCTGATTAGCTCATCTCAGAATCATTAGATTCTGAGTGTACGATTCGGAATCGGATGGACACACGCGGGTTCACTTGTAAATTTTGACTCAATTCGGACTATTTTCGGATTGAGTCATTTCATTTACTACCATTATGACACAGGATTACATCGCTGTACTCGTTCAGATCATCCTTGCAGGAGGCTTCGCCGTCGCAACGCTGATTGCCAGCGCTTTGCTTGGAAAGCGTGCTCTGCGTAATCCGATGAAGGATTCTGCCTATGAATGCGGAATGCTCCCCGTCGGCGAGGGTCAGGCCCGATTTAGCGTAAAGTTCTATCTGGTGGCGATGCTCTTCGTCCTGTTCGATGTGGAAGTCGTCTTTCTGATCCCTTGGGCGACGGTGTATCGGGAGCAGATCGAGTCGGGCGCTGGGATCTTCCTTTTTGCGATGCTCGGATTTGTCGGCATACTGTTCCTCGCTTATCTTTACGCTTTAAAGAAAGGTGCTCTAAGCTGGCAGCGTTGAGAGTCGCAGCGTTTGATCTCGCTTTCCTCTTGAGTTCTCCACCCGCCGCCGCACTCACTAATGGTCCACTTCATCGCTCTTTTTCGCGTCGGAAAAGCCTCCGCAGACGCGGATCTTGAAGAGTTGATTCGCTCCAGCCATACCTGCTTTCACCGTATCGCCGAAGCTTACAATTTTCGCTCTGGGAGAAATCTTGATCCCAAGAGCGAATTCGCGTTTTTTCTATCAGCCGATTTTGAAAACCGTGACCGATATCTCATGTTTCGCGATGATCCCTTCTTTCAGCGTTTCGAGAACGAAGTCTTAAAGTCGAAAACGACCAGTCGTGTCGAGCACCTGTTCGAAACAGAACCAGGGAAAGATCCTCGCTATTCCTGACTACTCTTCCTGACTACCATTCCTAACCGCTATTTCAGCTGTAGGCTTTCGCTTGCTAGCTCAATCTTCGGCAAACAGATACGGCAACTCGGGCGGAGACGGATGAGAATCCAGGAAGGTCTGCACCCAGCCGATATTGTATTCTCCGTTGCGAAAAGCGCTGTTCTCCAGGATTGAGATTTGAAAGGGAATCGTGGTTTTGATTCCACGGACTACGAACTCCTTCAGAGAACGCAACATGCGTGCGATGGCTACGTCACGAGTGGCTCCAGTGACAATCAGTTTCGCGATCATCGAGTCATAATGGGGCGGGACCTCGTACCCACTATAGACGTGAGTATCGACGCGAACGCCTCGACCGCCTGGGGCGTAGTATAGCGAGATCTTACCAGGACTGGGAGCGAAGTTGTTATATGGGTCTTCCGCATTAATTCGGCATTCGATCGCATGACCTCGCGGAACGCTGCCCACGACGTGCTGGGAGAGCGGAGCTCCCGCAGCAACGCGAATTTGCTCCTTGATTAGATCACATCCGCGTACCTCTTCCGTGATCGGATGCTCCACCTGAATACGAGTGTTCATCTCCATGAAGTAGAAGTTTTCCTCTTCATCGACGAGATATTCAATCGTTCCGCAGTTCTCGTATCCGATCTTCTTAACCAAAGTCTCTGAGGCCTCCGCCATCCGTCTCCTCAACTCTGGACTCAGAAGAGGGGAAGGAGTTTCTTCGATAATTTTTTGATTTCGGCGTTGCATTGAGCAGTCGCGCTCGCCGAGTTCCTTTACATTGCCATGGCTATCAGCCACCACCTGAAACTCGACGTGATGAGGGTTTTGCACCAGTCGCTCGATATAGACATCAGGGCAGCCGAAGCAGGCCTGCGCCTCCGTCCGTGCGGCGTGAAAGGCCGTGACAAAGCTCGCCTTGTTCAGTGCCGGGCGCATTCCACGCCCTCCTCCTCCGGCACTTGCTTTAATCATCACAGGAAAACCGATCCTCTCCGCTTCTTTCAGAGCCTCCGCTTCGGTTTCCACGATCCCAGCAGAGCCCGGTGTGACGGGAATACCGTACTTCACCGCAGTCGCTCGGGCTTGATTTTTATCACCCATCATCGCAATCACGCTGGGGGGTGGCCCGATGAACTTCACATTGCAACTCTCACACAACTCGGCAAAACGCGGATTCTCTGAGAGAAAGCCATAACCTGGATGGATGGCATCGACATTCGCAATCTCAGCTGCCGACAGGATCGCCTCCATTCTTAGATACGAATCTACACTCCTTGCTGGACCGATACAGATCGCATCGTCCGCGAGATGGACATGCATCGAATCGACATCCGCTTCTGAGTAAACGGCAGTCGTGCGTACGCCTAATTCTTTAGCAGCGCGAATGACTCGGAGGGCGATTTCGCCCCGATTGGCGACCAAGATATTTTTAAACATTTCCGTGCGAACAGGCTCCTTTCAGAGATCGTATGTGGGATCAGGCTGAATTCAGTGCATCAAATCAGCTGACTTTTACGCGATAGAGCGGCTCTCCATACTGAACGGCGCTCCCGTTCTCGACCAGAACCTCGACAATTTCGCCTGCAATGTCTGCCTTGATCTCATTCATCACCTTCATCGCCTCAATAATGCACACGGTGCTATCGGCGGTGACCTTGGATCCGATTTTGACAAAAGGTGCGGCATCGGGTGATGAAGCTGCGTAGAACGTTCCGACCATCGGTGAGGTAATTTCCTTGAGATTCGCAGCTGGAGCTACTTCTTCTTTTGTAGCCGCTGCCCCCGGAGCACTGACCGCAGCCGCGGAAGGTCCGACAGGATATGGCATGGCGTATTGGGGAGGATGCGATGATGCCAGCAAATTCTGAATTGCTTTGATGTCTAGATCAGCGCCCCTCTTCAGTTCCAGTTTTGTCTGGTCCTGCTCGAGCGTGAAAGCGGAGAGCCCATACTGTTCCATGAGCTCCACAATGCGTTTGATGTCTTTAAAGTCCACGGCAATAAAAGCCCTCTTTCGGTTCAGGGTGTAAATAGATGTCTTGCTACCGCTGCCATGCGGTGACGAACTGCTTAGATCGTGCCGCAAGATCGATCAGGTTTCCAGTAAAAAAACAGAATCTTGCGCGAACACGGATCGTTATTTTGTGATTCTTGGATCATGAGTTTGCTGAATTTCGATTTATTGTGAAGATTATCGGACGATTATGAAATTAAAATTTCACTCGGAAAAGCAAGAGGACTATCTCGGCGAAAATCCCCCTTTCATTGTCTTCTCCACCCCTACGATTCAGGCCAGAATCACGAAGCTTGAGCAGTCTGCGGGAACACTTGAAGAACGCGCTCGCCTCGCTTTCGAGATCGCGCGAGATGAGGTTCATCACTCTTTCGACACGAAAGATCAAGCTGTGAGCATCTCTGCGGAAGATGCTCTGCGAAGCTGTAACGGCATTTGCTTCGCAAAAGCTCACGTTCTGGCGGCGCTCCTTCGCGGAATGGGAATACCAGCCGGATTTTGTTACCAACGTGTGCTGCGGAAACCGGATGATCCAAACTCTGGTTTCGCACTGCACGGATTAAACGCAGTGTGGCTGGAACCCTATGGCTGGTTTCGAGTCGATCCCCGAGGTAACAAACCGGGGGTGGATTCTCAGTTTTCTCCGACCGAGGAGAAGCTCGCTTATCCGATCCGCCCAGAGCTGGGAGAAGTGGACTATCCGGATGTATTCTCGGCTCCACTTCCATCTGTGCTGCGGGCGATGGAGAACGCTGATTCGACGGCCACGCTGTTCTCGACTCGACCCGCAGTACTGTGATCACATCCGTCGTACCTATCGAAGCGACTAAGATCACTTCTTGCCGTGCTCCGCGAACGAGTGAACACTAGCTCATGTCCGTGCGTCTCAGTGCTTTCCCCTTTTTCTTTCTGATCCTCTGCGGAGCGTATTACCACGCCATCACAGCCGTCGCTCAAGTCTCGACATCTCCCTCCAGTCTTTGGATAAAACCCGAATTTACCGATCATCCGCTGACTGGACTGCGAGTCGCTCTCGATATCGGTCATTATCTCGAAAAACCAGGAGCGACCAGCGCCCGTGGAAAGACGGAATACACCTTCAATTCGGCAACTGCTGGTGCCATAGAGACCGTTCTCGAGTCCGCCGGAGCACAGGTGATTTTGGTGAATGCTGAGGGAAACGTGTCGGGTCTGCGTGATCGTCCGGTGATCGCTGCTCGTGCGAAGGCCGATTGTTTCATTTCGATTCATCACGATGCTGTGAATGACAAGTACATCCGACACTGGTCCTATCAGGGCGTGAATCGCGAATACTGTGATGACTTCCGAGGATACGGGGTTTTTACTTCAGCGAAAAATTCGAAGGCCGAAAAGAGTCGAGAACTGGCGCTGGCACTCGGTCGTGCATTGTATGACACTGGACTGCGGCCTGCCCTGCATCACGCAGAGCCGATTCAGGGCGAGAATCGTCCTCTCATCGATTCGACCACCGGCGTGTACGAGTTCAGCGATCTGGTCGTCCTCAAATCAGCGACGATTCCTGCACTCCTTCTCGAGTGTGGGGTCATCGTCCATCGCGACGAGGAACTGATGGTTCAGATGCCTGAGTATCGCCAACTTCTTGGCTACGCTCTGGTCAAGGCATTGAGTCAAGTTTTTCCCAAGAAAGAGAAATCAAAAGTCCCTAGTCTCAAGGGACTCTTTCAGAAATCTCCGAAGCAGTGAGCCGCCTTACGCAGACTTCCCCAACGGGAGCATATAGTCGAGCAGTTCGCCGATACGCTCTCTCATCATGGACCGTGGTACGATCATGTCGATCAGACCATGATCTAGAAGAAATTCTGCGGTCTGGAAGTCGGGTGGCAGATTCTGGTGGGTGGTCTCTTTGATTACTCGAGGCCCGGCGAAGCCGATCATGCACCCTGGTTCCGCGATATTGATGTCGCCCAGCGTGGCGAAACTGGCCGTGACCCCGCCGGTCGTCGGATGAGTGAGGATGGAAATATAGGGAAGCTGTGCCTCGTGGTGGCGTGCCAGAGCACCGCTAGTCTTCGCCATCTGCATCAGGCTGAGAATGCCCTCATGCATTCGCGCTCCACCGGACGAACAGACGATGATGACTGCGCGCTTCTCGGCTGTGGCAATCTCGATCGCACGAGTGAGCTTTTCGCCGACGGCAGAGCCCATACTGGCACCGATGAAGCGAAAATCCATCACTCCGATCGTCACCGGGTGCTCCAGAATCGTTCCTCGTCCGGTGAGCACAGCATCCTTCAGGCCCGTCTTCTTCTGATAACCTTTCACCTTGTCCGTATATCCCTTGAAATTGAGAGCGTCGGTCGATTCTAGCGTCGGGTCGAGCTCCTCGAATGAATCGACATCCAGTAGCATTGAGATGCGATCCGGTGCCGTCAGTGTAAAGTGGTGATCGCACTTGGTACAGACCCGATGGCGCTGCTTGAGTGTGATCTCGTCGATAATCGCACCACACGACGGACACTTATTCCACAGCCCCTCGGGCATGTCGGACTTCTTCTTGCCCAGAGATGCAATGGATCTTTTCTTAAAAATGCCCATAAGATGAAAGAGGAAGGGTAGTTTAAAATCGAATCCTGAAAATTCGCCCACGGGTAGCTCTCTACCCGGATATCGCCTAGGATACCGAATTTAGAGCGCGACACAAGCCTTTTTCATTCAGCCACGCAGCACCGATACGGCAGCGATTCTCCTGACTCCTAGTTCGCGGCGCAAAACCGAGGCGCATTCAGAAGCCGTCGCTCCGGTGGTAATAACGTCGTCGATGAGCAGAATACCCACCTCGTCGGGGACAGATCGCAGTCGGCACCGACTCAGAGCGTAAGCCCCAGTCAGATTGACCAGTCGTTCTCGGCGATCGAGTCGTGCCTGATTCACACCCTGTCGAATCCGACGCAGGAGAGGGTGTAATTCCAGAGATACACCCTCTGGTGCCCGTGCTACCAATTCGTGTGCCAGTTCGTGACTTTGATTGAAACCTCGCGCTCGACGACGTCGAGAATGCAAAGGAACAGGCACCACCCACCACGGTCCACCTTCGCGCAGACGACGATCTCGCCAGACTTCATCTAACAGAGTCCCGAGCAAGCGCGCGAGATGTCGCTGCTTCCCGTATTTCAAGCGATGAATGAGCAGACTCCCGACCCCAGCTCCCCGATAGCAACTGACCGCAAAGTCGAAAGCCAGTTCGTGGTCGGAGCAGTTCGCACAGCGGAACGACAGAAGTGAAAGGCCAGCAAATCCCTCTCCACATACCTGGCAGTAATGCTCACCGATACGAGGAAGCGTCGCCTCGCAATCGGCACAAAGAAAAGGTCTCGCCAACTGTCGCTTTGAATCCAGAGGTGTATCACACGCAGCACAAACCGGAGGATAGACCCAGCCCAGCAGACCTTGCTTTACCCTCGACCACCGGCTTACGGGCTTCATGCCTCGCGACTCGGTTCTGCAAAGGGGCTTCCATACCTTGGGCGAAGCCAGCCCCAAAGCACGACTCCGGTGAGTGAAGCGACGATGCAGGAAAATGCTCCTACGCGCAGGCTATCCCCCAGCCAAGGCATCATTTCACCGGAAGGAAAGGCCCTCACTGACAGGGAAGCGTACGTTTTTACTCCGAACACCCATCCGGCGTGCAAGCCGATTCCCAGCCAGAGCGACCTCGTCTTCATCCGGGTGTATCCCAGTACTAAACCGATGGCGAGCAGGACAGCGAACTCTCCGATCAGGACGGACGGCTGAGCAAATTGTCCGAAAAAATGCCCAAACAAATCCCCTACGAAAGCCAGTCCGGAGAAGGCATTCACCTGCGTCACATCAATGCCTGCGGGAGGATTGAAAAAATGGATCAATGCGAAGAAGATCGCAATGGCATAAAATTGTCCGCGAGGGCGAAGAAATCCAGCGGCTACGGCCTGCAGAGCACCGCGAAAGACGAACTCCTCTAGCAATCCCACCGCGATCCCTGTACCGAGCGAGGAT
The DNA here is from genome assembly GCA_039806885.1 of Verrucomicrobiales bacterium. Classification (GTDB taxonomy): domain Bacteria; phylum Verrucomicrobiota; class Verrucomicrobiia; order Verrucomicrobiales; family DEV007; genus Arctic95D-9. The sequence continues at coordinate 634 of JBDHQE010000065.1, read as the reverse complement.
AGCAGGATGCGCATGAGCGGCTTATCCAGTTCCAGCGTAGTGTACCAGCCTCGGCTAACGTAAAACCATCCCATCAGGAGCAGCCCTCCCGCCGCCAGAATGAATCCGACCAGTAGATGCAGCCCCCATGAGGGATTCGGGGAGAGTCCGAGAAACTGACGAACCTGCCCTATCCCACTGCCTGAGCGTACCATCTGTGCCTTCTTTCCCGCACGGAACCAGACCAAGGTCGGCCAGATCAACAATGCTCCGGCAAGCATGATCGAGCGGTTAAAATAGCGCGAGAATTTCGCTCGTGCCATCGAGCCATGCAGACCGTCGAGCCAGCTCCCCTGCAGCCAGCCCTGCTCGACCAGCAATTTTCCGCCACGATAAAGTTGAGGAGCGATCAGTGCTCCCAGAATCGTCGTTCCAATGATGAAGACGAAGATCTTAAAAACGCTGGACTGAAGAAAGTGAGATCGCTCCGGCATGACTCCTCTGTGATACGATAAAAGTGACTGACAGGCAAGCCATCGCCGCAGAATCAGAAGCAATTTCACAGACTCAGAATCGCCTTCAGATACTGGTCCCAATCGTAATCAGTGACATCATGTTTTCCGGAACGGATGTGATAGCGAACCGTTTCGCCCAC
>JBDHQE010000337.1:0-2575 GCA_039806885.1 Verrucomicrobiales bacterium | reverse complement strand
CGACTGAGAGCCAGAAGTAATCTTTTTCTCGTCTAAACCAGCTTTCCTGTCTCTTGGCATATCGACGAGTCGCGATGCGAATCGACTCGCGACAAGTATCCTCATTGATTTTTCCTGCGATCAGATTCCGGACATCCGCAATTCCGATGGCTTTTGATGCCGTGATGGAAAGCGCTCCTAGGCGTGCGACCTCATCCACGATCCCTGCGGCGAACATGGCCTCCGTGCGTTGGGCGATGCGAGTATCCAAGTCAGCTCGATTTCTGTGAAGATAGATCCCACGCAGATTTGACGGCGTTCTGGCCCAATCATGTTTCAGCTCCGAAGCAGGACGACCAGAGAGCAGACAGATCTCCAGATTGCGTAGGACGTGGCGGGGGTTTTTCAGATTTGTCGCTGCCGCACCCTCGGGATCGAGTTGCCGATAGCGCTCGACGAGTTGATCGAGAGACTGCTTTTCGAGTTCAGCTCGTAGGTTTGGGGCGGCCTTAGGCAACGGGGCTAACCCGTGCGTGATCGCCTTCAGGTAGAGTCCGCTGCCTCCAGCAACGATGGGGAGAGCGCGTGCCGAGATCTCTGAGATGACTGCATTAACTCGCTCCGAAAAGCTCGCTGCGTCATTTTCTTCATCTGGATCGAGAATTCCGAACAGATGATGAGGGCAAATCGCGAGTTCCATCGCCGTAGGAGCTGCCGAGAGCTTCTCGAAGCCGCGATAGGCCTGAAAGGCGTCTGCATTCACGATCTCCGCTGGAGTGAGAATCCGGGTCAGCTCCAGCGCCACAGCCGTCTTTCCGCTTCCTGTTGGACCTGCCAAGAAGATCGGGGCTTGAGAATTACTCATCCGAGGAAAATAGGCAGGATTACGCTTTTCCGTGAGACATGAAACCCTCTTCGATCACTGACCAAAGAGGGTTCAATCTTCAGAATTAGAGAACAGGTGGCAGGGGAGATTCGGAGAACCACACCTCCCCAGCAGCGATTATTTTCCCTCTTCTGCCTTCAGCGTGTTATAGAGATCGAAGGCTTCCTCGGGCTTCATGCCTTCGTGGACGACCCCGCGCACAGCCTTCATCATGGGGATGGGAGCGTCTGACTGGAAGATGTTTCGTCCCATATCTACGCCTGAGGCACCTTGCTCACAGGCTTGGTAGGCCATCTTTAACGCGTCAAGTTCTGGACGCTTCTTCCCACCTGCGATGACGATGGGCACCGGACAGCAACTGGTGATGGTCTCGAACTCGGTCTCGGTGTGGTAGCATTTGACCATGTGACAGCCTAGTTCCGCCATAATCCGTGTCGCCATGCGGAAATACTTCGGTGTGCGTTCCATGTTGGTGCCCACAGCCACCACGCCCATGACGGCGATTCCGTAGCGGTTGGCCTGGTCGATCAGGCGGACCATGTTGTGAATCGTATTGCGTTCATGCTCTGATCCGATGAAGACCTGGACCGCCAGAACGCTCGCATTCAATCGGATCGCATCCTCGATGGAGCAGGCGAGCACCTCATCGCTCAGGAAATCAGGGCGCGCCATTGATGTGCCGCCCGAAGCGCGCAGGGCGATCGCTTTTTGCGTGCTGGCGGGAATGACAGCTCGCTGGATACCGCGAGTCAGCATCAGGCAGTCGCAGTAGGGTTCCAGTGGCAGGATCGTCTGGTCCACTCGCTCCAGTCCCGTCGCCGGACCCTGAAAATATCCGTGATCGAAGGCCAGCATGATCGTGCGCCCATTCTTGGGATTGAAGACGCGAGAAAGCCGATTTTTGAGTCCCCAATCATACTGATGAGAGCCTTTCAAAAAGAAGCCTGGTGCTTCCTGAGGCACTTGGGTGAAATATTCTTTTTCTTTTTTCTCCTGCTGATTTCCGTCGAGGTCTGCCATAGTGATTGAATTGGGGGGTTCGATGCTTGAAAGCCGCTCGGACTGTCGCTGTCATCTGGCGCAGGGTCAACGTCGATTTCTCAGGCAGTAGACACGAGAACTCTGATCTGGTAATCTTTATCCCTAAATTTTTGCTTTCGCTGCCTTCGCCATCGCAGCGGCCACCGGGTTGATCGTAGGCTGCTCCTGCCGATTCGGTCGTCCCATATTGATGGTCGCTGTTTCCTTGGAGGAACGGGAAGGCTCTTTCTCCACGCCAACTTCCAGAGCACGGACAAAGCGGAGTTTGGCGCGAGCTCCGAGCAAAAGCTCATCACCATCATAGAGCTCACGCGCGTCGGAGCTGAGGACCACTCCGTTGAGACGAGTTCCATTCGTGGAACCGAGATCACGTACCTCGAATCCGCCTGATCCGGTGCGTCGTAGTTCGCAGTGCCGACTGGAAACTGAATCCTCCTCCACCATGACCGCGTTTCCGTCCACCCGTCCGATTTGGACAGACGAGGCACTGAGCACGTAGAACCTCGGCGCAAGACCGGGAATTTCGACGATCAGAATACTAGGACGACTGGATGCCATGGAGCTATCTGAGCCAAGATAGGGAAGATTTGGAGGAAATGTCAACGCGATTCACTTCCTTACAGTTATTTTTGGGACGATTCACCAAACTTGAGATGAGAGGCGGAAAGA
>JBDHQE010000064.1:0-16796 GCA_039806885.1 Verrucomicrobiales bacterium | reverse complement strand
TCGGTCGTCGCCTGACCGTCATGCACCTCACCGATCTTGTAGATAGCACCGGTGTAAAACAGCAGCCTTTCAGTCAGCGTCGTCTTCCCCGCATCAATGTGCGCCGCGATGCCAATATTTCGCAAGTTCTCTAAACGGAACTCGCGATCAGACGCATTGCGGTCAGAACTCATCGCTTTAGGCGAAGACTGGACGATAGCGGACACCTCGATTACCAGCGAAAGTGAGCAAATGCACGATTTGCCTGAGCCATCTTGTGCGTTTCGTCGCGCTTGCGCACAACCACACCCTGATTCGAGCTCGCGTCTCGCAATTCATTCGCCAAGGCCACATGCATCGGAGTCCCCCGACGGTTGCGCGCAGCATTCACCAACCAGCGCATAGCCAAGGCTTCCTGACGATCTGCAGCCACCTCCAGCGGCACCTGATAAGTCGCACCACCTACGCGCCGACTTTTCACCTCAACTCGCGGCTTGGCATTTTCAATCGCTCGATTCAGGATCTCAACTGGATCAACAGAATCCCCACCTTCATTCGCTCGATCAATAGCGGCATAGACGATGCGCTCCGCGAGCGACCGCTTACCCTTCCGCATCACCTTCGAAATCAACTTCGAAACCAGTGAGCTGTCATAACGCGCATCCAGACGGAGCGGCTTTTCATAGACTCGTTTTCTTCGGGACATAGGATTATTCGGATTAAAATCTGCAACATTCGTATCACCGGAGCAAAAATCAGATCAAGATCTGACCCTCACCCCTTCGGACGCTTCGCACCATACTTCGACCGGGCCTGCTTACGCTTAGCAACCCCCAAGGTATCGAGAGCACCTCGAACGATGTGGTAACGCACACCCGGCAAGTCCTTTACCCGTCCACCACGCACCAACACGATCGAGTGCTCCTGCAAGTTGTGCCCTTCCCCACCGATGTAGGCAATCACTTCCTCTCCGTTCGTTAGGCGAACCTTCGCAACCTTTCGGAGTGCCGAGTTCGGTTTCTTCGGAGTACGGGTATAGACCTGCAAACAGACTCCACGGCGCTGTGGACAATCGTCGAGCGCGGGAGATTTAGACTTTACAGTTTTGTCTTGTCTCCCCTTTCGTACGAGCTGGTTAATCGTGGGCATGGTATTTCCGGTAAATAAAAATTTTTGGCATTCATTCGAATCCCCTGTACCCAAATGTGTGTTCGATTTGAGCCTAGGAGAATTACATCCCCCACTTTTCGAATGCCGAAGGCAGGTGGGGGGCGGGAATATATGCGGACAATCTCTTGCCGCAACGTTTTTTTAAATCAAATTTTTATTCTTTTCGATTTTCGGCTTCGCATTCGGAGCTTTCATGGCGGCGAAAGCTCGCCGACAAAGCCTGAGACGGTAGCAGGAGGCGGATTTGAACCGCCGACCAAAGGCTTATGAGTCCTCTGCTCTACCCCTGAGCTATCCTGCCGTCACGAAAAGGGCCTGTAAGGAACTTTTTTCCTGCGAATTGTCAAGTGAAGCTTGTAAATTCGTATCGAAGTCTCACGGAAGCGGCACTTGATGGGTCGCTCAAGGACTCAGCTTTTCAAGTCCCCATGCGATAATCAAGGGGGTAAAAAGAAAACTTGCCAGCGAAGTAACTAGCACCACCTGCGTCGCTACCCGGGGTTGACCGCCGTAAAGTCGGGCCAGCACGATAGGAAATACCGCGCTCGGCATCGCTGCCTGCACGATCAGGAGACGCCGAAGATCCAGCGACAATGGGAGAGGGAGAAATAGCGCGATCAGCAACAGCATCGCCGCATGAAATCCGAAGCGTGTGAGGATACTGGCTGCGCCGACTCGCACGATCTCCTCAGTGATCCCCTCTCGAAAGAGCCGTCCGATGGTCGATCCGATCATAAATAGCGCCATCGGTACTGCGCATCGTCCTAACATGTCGATGGTGGCACTCAGAATACCCGGAATTAGATGGTGCACCCCCGTGTAATTGAGAATCAGAGCGCAGATCACCGTAATAAAAGGTGCATTCAACAGCGCACGCAATCCTGCTTTACCGGTGAGAATCGCGACGCCCACGGTCCAGATGGCCAAGTCAATCCCGATCCCGAGGACGAAGCATAAACCGGATGGCCCCGAGTTCCCAGGAAAGAGATCGATCAAAATGGGCAGAGCGAAGAATCCATAATTCTGAATTCCACTACTAATCGCGAACGTACGAAGCCCCTCTCCATACTTTAACCGAAACAACCGCCCCAGCCCCCAAGCCATAGCAAATCCACAGAGGATCGCTACGAATCCTATTCCTATGGTCCAGCCAGCGGTAGACATTCTCTCCAGTGCCGGATTTCCAGGTACTAACGTTAGAATTAGGCAAGGGGCCAGCAGATTGATGCCCAGCTTCATCATGCCCGTCTCCGTCTCTTCGTTGAGCCAGCCGCGACGATGGAACACAGCTCCAGTGGCGATCACGAGAAACACGGGCAGGAGTGCCGAAAGAATCGCTGCAAAGGAAACCATATATTCATTCTCTGCTACGGATGCGGCAAGGGCGATCTCAGTGAAGCAGAACCCAAGGAGCTTGCGGGAATTTTTTTGATGCTTCTTCCATTACGCCGATGTCGCCAGCGAACCCCCAATGCAGCGTCTGCCAGCCCGCCTGGGTATCTTTTTTCAGCAAAGCGAAAAAGTCCAGATCCATTTCGGACGCAACATCCGGATTGCTCGGCTTTTTCCCATCCACCCGAGCCGCGCTCCCGCTGAATCTCGCCCAGTTACCTGCGATAGTGACTTCTCCCGTGAACTGCACCCGTCCTCCTGCATAGGCAGAAACAGGCCCGCGCATCGAGTCCATGATCGCCTTGCGCTCCTCGGTTCCGGGCTTCGGATTAACCGTTCTCACCCGAGTTAGGGTTCGAGTAAAAGTAATTGCTTCGGGGTTGGCAAATTTTCTCTCTCCCCCTTCACCGAAGACGACCCGCCCTTCGCCAATGAGCAACGTTTCCCCTTCGAGTTTGAACAGAAACTGCTCCGATCCCTCTGCTCCTTCGGAGGTCCATTCTACCGTCCCTTTCGCCTTTTCTGCGCTGACTTTTCCACTCAAATAGCCCTGGATCCATGGATTTCCTTCGCCAAGCTGACGCATCCAGCTCCCGTATACATCACCTCCCTCTAGCGTCAAGACGACCCTGTCACTCTGGCCATCGTAATAGATCGTATCCGCACTGACGATCTGAAAAGGCGAGAGCGCGAGAGCCGTGAGAAAAAGAGAAAGCAGTTTCATGAGGGCAGGGAAATACCTACACCAATTCCTACTTTTCCTCAATCGGAGAAGCGCGAGATCATATTATCGCGCTCCTGCGCGATATGAAAAGTTTCTCCCCAAATCCTTTCTGACTCTTAGAAGCCTGCTTTGCGGAAGTAAAAAAACAGATTACACTGACCGATCTTTCGCCCGCGAAAGGGCATCACTCTCCTAATCGTATCTCAGATATCCCTCAGAAAATGCGATCCGAATACAACTGGCATCCAGGAATGCCGAGCAAGTCCGTCTTCAAAGTGGAGACGCGCAATCTCGGCTGGTGGGTCCTGCTGGCGATTATCATTTCCGTTATCGTCCACATCCTTCTGTACTTCACTCTGGGAATGATCCATCGCCAGATCGGCGGGTTCGATGGCGCAGAACCAGTAGGCCCTGCGAAACACAAGCAGGTCAGTATTGATCGTTCTGCTCTAGAAGAATTGCTCGCTGATCCAACGATTCCGGATGCGCCCCCCGCCAAGCCCGAGAAGCTCAGCGACATGAATCTCACCGATAAGTCACTCGACGAATTCGATCTGATGGAAAAGGCGAAGGTGGATGCGATCCGTATGTCACCAATCGAAGCACCACAAATCTTCGGGGGTGACGCGCCCCAGCAAGCTGCGACTCCCGCGATGTCCTCGGCGGCGGACCAGATGGAAATCGCTTCTTCAGAAATGCTTTCAAAAGATCTCGCTGACATACGAAACAAGTTGGTTGAGTCCTCTGCGAATATCTCCGTGGCCCAGCCTACGCTCGAGTTGGGGAGCACGAAAGATCCTGCGGGAGAAGTAGACACAGACAGCTTTTTCAAAGAAGCTGCCGCGAAAGCTTTTGGCAAAGATGCGAGTGAATTCATCAAAGGCTATTCCAGCCTCGACGATATGATCGGGCGCACCGGAGGGGTGCCGGTCGGAGAGGAGAAGATCGCCATTCCTACGGATATTCTATTCGGCTACAACGAATCCGATCTGAAGGAACAGGCTCAACTGAGCATGATGAAGCTGGCTTTCCTCGTCCAGACGAATCCCGATGCCACCTTTATCATCGAAGGACATACTGACAGCTTCGGAGGAGACGACTTCAACAGGCAACTCAGCATCAAACGAGCCGATGCGGTACGCCGATGGCTGGTGGATCGCCTGCGGATCAGTGACGAGACAATCAAGGTCGTCGGTTATGGGAAAACGCGCCCCATCGTCTCTACCGAAGGCGATGCCGATGCCCAAGCTCTGAATCGACGCGTGGAGATCGTTGTAAAAAGGGACGAGCCAGCAAAGAAGGCGGAGTAGCCGCACTTTTTTCCCTCGACATCGCCTCGGCGGCCACCCCTCCCCCATGTTCTATGAAAAAAAACAGCTCTCAACCCCCTTCTTTCACTGACCTGACCCTCTTAGGTCACAGCGAAAATCGCCTCCCTCAGTCCCCCGAAGAGGCCAAACTGGAAGTTTTTGCAAATCGTAACGCCCAACGTAACTACTGGATCGAGCTGGACTATCCAGAATTCAGCTCCGTCTGCCCCGTCACAGGCCAGCCCGATACCGCACATTTGACGATTCGGTACATTCCTGATCAACTCTGCTTGGAGACGAAGTCCTTGAAGTTTTATCTCGCCTCCTATCGGAATCTTCCCTCATTCAACGAAGACATCGTGAATCGCCTGCTCGATGATCTTCGCGAGGCGTGCTCGCCTCGTCGCATGATCGTCTCAGGACGCTTTTCACCCCGTGGTGGCGTCCGCCTCACGGCGACCGCCGAATTCCCAGACATCGGGCTGATGCTCGCCGAGGGGGCTCGATGAAGGTCGTGGTTCTTCTCAGTGGCGGAGTCGATTCCGTCACCGCTCTCCACCAGTCCGTATGCGAACACGAGGAGGTGGTTGCCCTCAGTTTCGACTACGGAGCAAGGCACAACGCCCGAGAACTACCCTTCGCGGAATATCAATGTCGTCTCCTCGGGGTACCCCACCGAATCGCTCGATTCGATTTTATGGAGAAGCTTTTTCGGAGTGATCTTCTGAAGGGAGGGGGCGATATCCCCGAAGGTCCGTATAACGAGGACAACATGCGTCAAACCGTGGTTCCCTTTCGCAACGGGGTCTTTCTCGCCATCGCAGCGGGCTTTGCCGAGAGCGTCGGTGCAGGTGGACTCGTGATCGCCGCACATTCCGGTGACCACTCGCTCTATCCCGACTGTCGGGAGAGTTTTATGCTGCCGATGGCGGAGGCGATCCGTGCCGGTACCGATCCTGGAATCGAAGTCTTGCGTCCCTTTATTCAAGAGAAAAAGGACACAATTATCGCTCTCGGAACGAAGCTAGGCATCGACTATGCCCAGACTTGGTCCTGCTATCAAGGTAGAGACCTGCACTGCGGAAAGTGTGGCACCTGCATCGAGCGACGCCAGTCCTTCGCACTCGCTAGAGTCGAGGATCCAACACAATATGCAGACTGAGGGTTCTGAACTCACCTTCCTCACATCACCCAGCGTCGAATCTCGCTTGCAGAGGTGAAGTCATCGGAAACCGAGTACTGTTTTCCTGCCTCTATCGTCACGACTTCGCCTCCGGCAGTTCTGATGCGCAATTGCAGAGGACGATCCCCCCGGTGCCTCTTTGTCGTCGCGAGAATGGTATCGAGTGAGGAAACAGAATCACGACTGGAATCGAGTTGGACGATCACTGCCGACTGGACCTTCTTTCGCGAGTTCTTCGCTACAGCCTTTGTGTCGGGACGAGTGATGGGCTTGATTTCGCTAGCAGTGAGTTGATCCTGATCCGAGCGTTCTTCATAATCAGCCTTCGCTCTGAGTTCGACTACGGTCCCACTGACGAGCAATTGATTGAACTTCAGATATGCCTCGCTCCAGACCTTCACCTCCACGCTGCCGGTCGGATCCTCGAAAATCAGAATCGCGAAAGGTTTCCCCTCCTGTTTTGTATATTTCACCGAAACATCGTTGATCATCCCTGCGAAGCGGTAGGTCTTTTTGCTCTCACGCAATTCCGGTAATTGCGAGAGGGTGGTGAACTTTCCACTCGCCCAGACGCTCTTATATTCATCGAGGGGATGCCCAGTGACGTAGAAGCCGAGCAGTTCCTTTTCATAAGCTAGGTACTCACGCTGACTCCATTCCACGACTTCCTCATCCACCATCGCGACGACTGGCGGGGCAGAAATTAGTTCATTGAGATCGAAAAGAGAGCCCTGCCCGGAAGCGCGATCTCGCTGGGCGGAACTAGAGGCGGCGATCACCTGACCGACTCGAGAGAATAACAGGTCACGCCGCTCTCCGGTAAAATCAAACGCTCCTGCTTTAATGAGATTTTCCAAGATTTTCCGATTCACCGAGCGACTGTCGAGACGACTGGCAAAGTCCTCCAGAGAAGAAAAGCGACCATTGGCCTCTCGTTCGCGAATGACCTCCTCCATCGCGCCTGCCCCGACGTTTTTAACGGCGGCGAGTCCGAAGCGCACAGCCATCTTTCCAGAATCTTGCTCTTCTGGTGAAAACTTCAGCATCGAAGTATTCACGTCAGGTGCCTGGATTATGATCCCCATTCGCTGACATTCGGCGACTAAAATCGAGATTTTCTTTGTATCGTCGATTTCGTTCGATAGCATTGCTGCCATGAATTCGACGGGATAGTGCGCCTTCAGGTAAGCGGTGTGGTAACAGACGAGTGCGTAGGCAGCCGAGTGTGATTTGTTGAATCCGTATCCTGCGAATTTTTCGAGCAAGTCGAAAATATCATTCGCCTTCTTTTCCGGAATTTGATTCACCTCAGCGCAGCCTTTTACGAACTTCGCTCGCTGCTTTACCATTTCCTCCAATTTCTTCTTCCCCATCGCTCGGCGCAGCAGGTCAGCCTCGCCGAGGGAATAGCCCGCTAGCACGTTCGCCGCCTTCTGCACCTGCTCCTGATAGATGAGAATCCCATAGGTTTCCTCGCTAACTGCCTGGAGCAGGGGGTGCAGATATTGAATCTTCTTCTTCCCCGTTTTTCGTGCGATGAAGTCGGGAATCAGATCCATTGGACCGGGGCGGTAGAGGGCGATCAGCGCGACGACGTCCTCGATGCGATTAACCTCGAATTGTCGACAGAGAGTCATCATTCCTCCAGATTCGAGCTGGAACAGAGCGATGGTCTCGCCCCGTCCGATCAAAGCAAAGGTGTCTTTATCGTCAAATTTCTCGTGATCTAGCTCGAAGTCGGGCGTGTGTCGACGAATCAGCTCGACCGCATCCTGAATTACCGTCAGTGTCTTCAGACCCAAGAAGTCCATCTTGAGCATCCCTAGGTCAGTCAGCGGACTCATCGCGTACTGAGTGACGACTTCGCCCTCCTTTCCTCGTGTGAGTGGGACGTAGTTGGTCAGGTCTCGATCACCGATCACCACCCCTGCCGCATGGATGCCCGTTCCACGCGTGAGTCCCTCCAGAAAGGTCGAGTATTTCCACAACTGAGCTGCGGTGGGATTATTATCAATCTCCGCTGCCAATTCGGGATTTTTATTCACGGCTCCTTCAAGAGTGATATTCAGCTCCTTGGGAATCATTTTCGCGATTCGATCCCCTTCGCTATAACCCAGTCCCATCACGCGTGCGACATCGCGGATCACACTTTTCGCACCCAGCGTTCCAAAGGTGATGATCTGGGAGACTGCACGCTCACCGTACTTTCGACGTACGTAGTCGATGACCATCGGGCGCTTCGTAGGACAGAAATCAATATCGATATCAGGCGGCGAGACCCGCTCTGGATTCAAAAATCGTTCAAAAATAAGCTCGAATCGCAGAGGGCAAATATCCGTGATGCCCAATACGTAAGAAACTAGAGAACCTGCCGCCGACCCCCGTCCCGGCCCCACTGGAACTCCATTATCCTTCGCCCATTTAACGAAGTCCCAAGTGATCAGGAAGTAGGAAACGAATCCCATGCTCAACATGACCCCGATCTCGTAATCCAAACGATTGCGCAGATCAGCATCGTTCATTGCCCGATTCTCACCATAGCGCCATGCGAGTCCTTCATAACAGACGCGGCGGAAGTATTCTTCGCGTGGACTACCGTCGGGAGAGTCGAACTGCGGATACTTTTCCGAGCTAGCTGAGTCGAGGTGAATCGAAACATCGCACATCTGCGCGATGCGATACGTATTATCACAGGCCTGGGGCAGATCTCGAAACAACTGACGCATCTCGGGCGTGGATTTGAAGTAGATCTCCGGTGAGTATTTCATCCGGTTCTCATCCAGCAGCAGAGAATTCGTACCGATGCAGATCAGGACATCGTGCGCCTCGTGATCTGCCTGGCTAAGAAAGTGGACGTCATTCGCTGCCACCAGATTCAATCCGAAGTCTCGTGAGAACTCTACCATCTTCTTCGTACAAATTTCCTGTTCTGGATAGCGATGATCCTGAATCTCCAAGAAGAAGCGCTCTGGTCCGAAAATATCTCGGAATTCACCTATGCTTCTCCGTGCCGAGACGAGATCCTCGTCCAAAATGGACTGATTGATCTCTCCGCCCAAGCAGCCACTCAGGCAAATCAGCCCCGCAGAATGAGCATTAAGCGCCTCCTTATCAATCCGCGGCTTATGATACATACCTTCCAGATGGCCTAGACTGACTAGCTTCATCAGGTTGGCGTATCCCTCATTCGTTGCAGCCAAAAGAGTAAGGTGAGAATAGCGCTTTTTCTTCTTTTTCCCCCCTCCGATCAGAATCGGGTCAGATCGTCTCTCTCTCATAGAGACCCCCGGAGGAGTAAGATACACCTCACAGCCGATAATCGGTTTGATTCCGACACTCTTCGCTTTCTGATAAAATTCGATCGCTCCGAAGATATTCCCGTGATCGGTCATCGCCACGGCAGGCATGTCGTACAGCGCCGCCCTTTTCATCAATTCCTTGATCCGGACCGATCCGTCGAGGGCCGAATACTCTGTGTGCAGGTGGAGATGGATGAAGGGATCGGCAGGCATGGCGTCGGGGGGACAGGCGAAAGACCGTAGGACAGGGATGGATCGTTAGGGTATCGACTGGATGTGTCACGGCAAGAGAATTCGTCGCTGCCATCGAGCAGAATACTGAATTTACAGAACTCCCGAAAGGACGATACGACCCGAATCCGCCCAATAAAAAGGGCCTCCTTTTCTGGAGGCCCTTTTTATTCAGAGGAAAGAGTATCGAAAGCTGTAGAAGATCAATAATCGAGCGACAGACTCCGAGAGACGGTGGGGATCAGATGCTCGTCACTGTTCGCCAAGGCAGAGGAAATACGATCCAGCCACTGCATCACCTGCACTTCTGCGAAGCGCGGTAAATCTGCTGGCTGATTCAAGGCATCGATCAAGTTGATATCAGCACTGTCAAGAGCAGTCTGCAATTCGCGGGGCAGCTCGGGGATATCGACTTCGCTGGCTTCCAAGTAACGGATCGCTTTCTCTCCCGGACTTCCCTTCCACTTCAATTCGCCTTGACGGGCACCAGTCACATGAGCAACCACGTAATCAGCCTGATCCGTAAAGAGCTCAGCTAGATCGTAGATTTCCTCATTGCAGCGCTCCGTGCCAAGATAAGGAATCACGAGCGTCATTTCAGCATCAATCTCGGCGAGTACATTCTCGAGATCCTCGGACTCGAAAATCTCCGCCCAGTTTCTTGCGGCACCAGAATGCACATCCATGATGACTGCTTCATTCTCATCGATTGCGGAGATGAGCTGGGAAACATCAAACTGGTCTTCCAAATCCCAGAACTCGCCTTGGAATGAATCCGTCATATCCACCTCATTTGAGGTCACCAGGAGGTGTTTGACTTCTTCCGCATGAAGGTGATACGACAGTGCCCGTGCAAGGGTGGACTTGCGAGAGCGCTCAAGATCATTGACGACAACGATTAATTTTTTCATGACAAATCAGACTCTTTCAAAAAGATTATAATAACAATGATTTTAAAGGCAAGCTAAAATTTCATTAAAACTAAGAAATTTATATTTCTCATATTCTTTCTCGGAGTATTCCGTCTGAAATTTCCTTCAGGGAGTCGAAACTGTTTGAGTAAGTCGTAAAATTCAGACGGGCACTCCCTTAAAATTAATTAAATCTGAGACTAAAGACCGTTTGAGACGCAAAAATGTTCAAAACGGCTTTCATTTCCGCCAAGGTGGCGATGATACAGGCGACAGTTTCCGATCCGTTCATCCGATGAAACCTGGCATTCCCTGAAGGCTTTTTCTTTGACGCATTTCATTTCCTCTTTACTGTAACGCTCTCGCTTCCGGCGGAAGCATTCGACACACGGGGTCCGTCGACTATTCGCCTCTCTGTCACTCGTTACACACTATTATTGATTATTCTCCATCATGGCTTCATACGGAATTAACGGTTTTGGACGTATCGGACGCATGGTTCTTCGTGCCATGTCCGATGAGCAACTCAGAAAAGTCGTCGCGATTAACGACCTCACGGACAATAAAACCCTAGCTCATCTGCTCAAATACGACTCGTCAGCGGGACGCTACCACGGGACTGTGGAATACGACGATGAGTCGATCACGGTCAACGGTCATCGCATCCTCGCCACAGCGGAGCGCGACCCCGCCAACTTGGACTGGGCTGGAAAGGGTGTCTCCGTCGTCCTCGAATCCACAGGCTTCTTCGTGGATCGTGCAGGTGCCGGAAAGCACATCGAAGCGGGTGCTAAGAAAGTGATTATTTCCGCACCAGCAAAAGACCCGGATCTGACATTCTGCATCGGGATCAATTCTGATTCCTATGATTCGTCGAAGCATCATATTATCTCGAATGCATCCTGCACCACAAACTGCTTGGCTCCAATGGTGAAGGTGCTGAATGACTCTTTCGGTGTCGAAAAGGGATTCATGAGCACGATCCACTCCTACACGGGTGACCAGCGGCTTTTGGACGCTCCTCACAGTGATCTACGCCGTGCACGTTCGGCTGCAGAAAATATCGTGCCCTCCAGCACAGGTGCTGCCAAGGCGATCGGACTCGTCATCCCAGAACTGAACGGCAAGCTCCAAGGAGGTGCCTTCCGCGTGCCTACTCCGGATGGATCCGTAACAGACTTCACCGCTGTGCTCAGTCGTGATGTCACGGCTGAAGAAATCAACGCCGCTTACAAAGCAGCCGCTGAAGGTCCGCTCGCTCACATCTTTCGCTACACGGAAGATCCCATCGTACTCAAGGATATCGTGGGTGATCCTCACTCCTGTATTCTCGACAGCAAGCTGACCATGGCTCAGGGAAGCTTCATCAAGGTTGTCGGATGGTATGACAACGAGTGGGGCTATTCCAACCGTGCAGTGGATGCTATGGATCTCGTCGGCAAGAGCCTCTGAGACCTCGATCTGCATTTTTCGAATGAGCGCCCCCGACCGCCTGGTTGGCGGGCGCTTTTTCGTCTCTGGTTCTCCACATTACCCTCTTCATCATCGTTTCATCTCTACCTCTACATTTCTCATGGCCAAACTCTCAATTCGCGATCTACAACCCGCAGGAAAGCGCATCCTCATGCGCGTGGATTTCAATGTCCCGCTGGACGATAATCTGAAAATCACGGACGACACTCGCATCATAGCCGCCCTGCCTTCGATTCGATATTTAATCGACGCGGGAGCTAAAGTGATCCTGATGTCCCATCTCGGTCGTCCGAAAGGAGCCGCAGATCCGAAGTATTCTCTAAAACCTGTCTATGAGCACCTCGCAACGCTGCTCCAGAGTCCTGTCCACTTCGCTACAGACTGCGTCGGGACGGAAGCGGAGGCTGCAGTCGCTGCTCTTGCGGATGGCGAGGTGCTACTGCTCGAAAACGTGCGCTTTCATGCAGAGGAGGAGAAAAATGATGCAGAGTTCTCTCGTCAACTGGCTGCTCTGGGCGAAATCTACGTGAACGACGCCTTCGGGACAGCCCACCGCGCTCACGCCTCGACCGAGGGAGTCACACATTATCTCTCTCCGAGAGCGATGGGATTTTTGGTGGAAAAGGAGCTCGAATACTTGGTGGATAAGCTGGAAAATCCGGCACATCCCTTTCTCGTGATCATGGGAGGGGCAAAAGTTTCGGATAAAATCGAAGTTTTGGATCGGCTGATGGGGAAGGCGGACATTTTCCTAATCGGTGGAGCGATGGCCAATACCTTCCGCCTGGCTCAGGGTTACCAAATCGGCAAGAGTTTGGCCGAACCGGACAAAACCGACCTTGCTCTGCAGATCCTCGACAAGGCTGAGAAAATGGGCGTCGAATTCCTACTACCAGTGGACACGCGTCATACGGCTGAATTCCGAGCGGATGCCCCGACCGAATGCACAGCACCCTGGGGCGAAGGCGGAGCGATTCCCGCAGATCGCGAGGGCATCGATATCGGAGACCGAGCCATTCAGGAATTCTCACAGAGGATCGCGGAGGCGCGAACCATCGTCTGGAATGGTCCGATGGGAGTCTTTGAAAAAAGCGGCTTCGATCTCGGGACGCGAGCGGTAGGGAAGGCGATCGCAGAAAACTCCAGTGCAATTCGCATCGTCGGTGGAGGCGATTCCGTCACCGCTGCGAATCAGTTCGGCTTCGGAGAGTCTATGGATCATATGTCCACTGGCGGCGGAGCCTCTCTCGAGTTGCTCGAAGGCAAGGAACTGCCGGGCATCGCGGCACTTGATGAGAAATGAATCACTCGCCATTTTTAGGAAAATTCTTAACTTATACATTCTGAAGCTCTTATGATTCGAAATCCTATTATCGCTGCGAACTGGAAGATGAACATGACTCCGACGGAGACGGAGAAATTTTTCAGTGTCTTCCTGAAAGAGTTACCGACATCCAATCTGCCCGATGTTGTCATTGCACCTCCCTTTGTCTCTCTGGCCAAGGCAGCCGATATGCTGTTGCAGGCAGATTCGGTAAAGCTTTCTGCTCAGAACATGTCGCAGGAAGCCTCCGGAGCCTTTACAGGCGAAATCAGCGCCGCGATGTTACTCGATCTCGGATGTCGATATGTGATCCTAGGGCACAGCGAGAGACGTTCGCTTTATGGCGAAGACGATGTCGTAATCAATAAGAAGGTTCATGCCGCTCTAACAGCGGGATTGATCCCCATCCTATGCATCGGTGAATCGTTGGAACAAAGGGATGGAGGGCAGCTCGAGTCCGTACTTTCCACCCAACTGGAGGGAAGCCTAGCCAACGTATCCACTGATGCGGCGAAAGGAATCATTATCGCCTACGAACCGGTCTGGGCGATCGGCACTGGACGCACGGCAACTCCAGAACAGGCTCAGGAGACGCAAGCATATGTGCGCAGTGTGCTGAGTCGTCTGTATGGAGCGGCAGCCAGCGAAGTGATCCGTATCCAGTATGGTGGTAGTGTGAAACCCGGCAATGCAGCGGAATTGATCAGCCAGCCCGATATCGACGGCTTTCTCGTCGGTGGAGCCAGCCTCGATCCCGTCTCGTTCGCCGAGATCGTACGCGCGGGTGGCAGCTGAGGGAGGGCTACTTCGCTCGGGATCTTGTCATCGTGTTTCTTTCGACATCGCGAAGCGTCAGATCGACTCTCAATCCTCTAAGAGCACGCGCATCCCTTTCATCAGGATCTCTTCTGAGTCCGGGGCGACATCAGACGCTCCGGCCTCGTATCCTCCCTCATCGTAGGCAGCAGCAGTGCCGATATAGCCCATGCCGTAATTCCCATACCCGGCCATGACGACCGTCAAATCCGGGCGCATCTTCTTCGCCGCGAGCTGATATTCGATGAAGGGTTCCCCCGGAAGGTGCAGGATGCGTACGGGACCGAGTCGCAAGCAGGTGAGATCAACAGTGCGACCGCCCTCGTTCCATTCTAGCCAAGAGAGTCGAGCCGCCACGCTACGAAGCGCATCCGCTTTCGTATTTTGATCGTGCAGTTTCGCCTGCAGCTCTTCTAGATTCGAGTTCTCTTTCGAGTTAGTAAAGTGAACAGGTTCAACTTTCCAAGCAATCTCATCCGCTGTGATCGCTACCTTTTTCGAATTCTCCCATGCGGAAGCCATCCCATCGGCGAGTCGTTTCGCAAGGATCGGACGGTTCTCGTGCGATCCGTCGTTGTATTTCCCCGCAGTTACATTTCCGGAAGCACCGTTGAAATGAACGTGTAGTACGCCGGGCAAAGCGATCTCGCGCAGCAGACGCGCCATTCCGGGAAAGTCGGGAGTCGCAAAGCCGACGCGGTAATAGCTCATCGGATGCGTGGCGTAATAGGAGGTGACGAAAAGTGGCTGATCGTCATTCCAGAATCCGATCACGGTGATCTGTGGGTCAATCAGTCCCTCCGGTTCGGCGCGGAGTTCGGCACTCTTCGTGGCGGAGGTACGAGTGCCGCGTACCTTTCCATCGGGCCCCAGAATACGGCGATTGGAGGCGACTTGCTTGACTTCGGCGCTGCCGATACTGATATGAGTCAGAGGCTGGAGCTTCCCCTTCGCCTCCTTCACGGCAGCAGCGGTTCTATCAATCCCGGGCTGGGTGATCGCGGGATCGTAGCGTCCGAGATCACGACCAGCAGCTTTGAGGATGGCAGCTGCGGTAAAATCACTACCGGGAGCATCGTGCTGGTGGATGGTTTGCACGGCGACTCGCTCCCGAGTGGTTCCAGCGGCTTCGGCAAGCGCGTCGCGGAAGGCATCGTGTGCGCCGTTACCGATTCCAATCCAGTCCACAGCGCAGAGCACGATAGGATCGCCCGCACCGGTCAACACATAACCACGTGCCCGCAGAGAGATCTGGTCCACGCCTTTCATGGGGACGTAAGCGAGCATCTGACCGGTGATGGGAGTGACATCGACATCGAAAGGAGCGACCTGGAGTTCTGCATGGGCGCTCAAGAGGGTAATAACGAAGAGGCAGAGGGCGAGAAAGCGAGTTTTCATCGTAGTATTCGGAACAGTCGGGAAGAAAGGTGGCGCGACGATCAGTCTTTCAAGAGTGCTTTCATTGCGTTGATCAACACCTCTTCGGCGTCAGGTCCGACTAGAGAGACCTGCATTTCATACCCGCCGCGTCCGTAGTCGTCGGCGGTACCGATGTAGGCGGGGCCGTAGTTGCCGTAGCCCGCGACGGCAACAGTCAGGTCAGAGCGCATTTTTTTCGCGGCGAGTTGGTATTCGACAAAAGGCTCACCTGGCAGGTGGATGACGCGGGCAGAGCCAAGTCGCAAGCAGGAGACGTCGATTTTCTCTCCTGCCTCATACCGCCGTATCCAAGCGAGACGGCAGGCTGGCCCGATGAGATGGCTCAGGATCTCCGAGGCGACTTCCTTGTCGGCGATCATGGCGACCAACTCCTCGGCACTGAGTCCGGTACCGGCTCGTCCAGGCAGCTTTTCGCCCATGTTCGGCTTTAGGACGACAGGTTCGACTGCCCAACTCACATCCTTGGCGGTGATCGCCTCCTTTTTTGCTGATTCCCATGCTTTGCGCATCCCGTCAGCCAGTCGCTTCGCGAGGATGGCACGGTTTTGATGCGCTCCGTCGTTGTATTTCCCAGCCGTGACGTTGCCAGCGGCTCCGGTGAAATAGAGCTGCATGACGCCCGGCATATCCATCTCGCGGATGATGCGGGCCATGCCCGGGAAATCGGAATTCGCCAATCCTGTGCGGTAGTAGCTCATGGGATGCGTGGCGTAATAGTAGGAGACTAAGACGGGCTGATCACCGTTCCAGAAACCGATAGCAACCACGTAGGGATCGATTAAGCCCTCGGGAGCGGCACGCAGTTCTGGATCTTTCGTAGCGGAATATCGAACCCCCTTTACTTTTCCATCCTCTCCCATCACACGGCGATTAGAGGCCACCTTTTCAACTATCGCCTTACCCATGCTAACATGAGTGAGCGGCTGCTGCTGTTTCATGGCCGTTTTGACCGCCTCGATAGTGCGATCAATGCCTGGCTGCGTGATCGCTGGATCAAATTCTCCCGCATCACGATTCGCCTTCGCCATGATGTCGGCGACCGTAAAATCGGCGCAGGGGGCGTCATGCTGGTGCAGGGCCTGCACGGCAACGCGCTCGCGCTTCGTCCCGACTGCTTCGGCCAGAGCATCGCGGAAGGCGTCGTGCGCAGCATTGCCGATGCCGATCCAGTCCACAGCACAGAGCACGATGGGATCGTCTGCCCCGGTAATTACGTAGCCTCGCGCCCGCAAGGTGACTTCGCCAATGCCGATCATAGGATCGTAGGTGAGCTTGGTGCCTGTGAGTGGCGTCACGTCAGCATCAAAGACAGCGATTTTCAGCTCGGCATGGACGATCACGGTGCTGGCGAAGATGAGTAGTAGGGTGAGGATGGGTGTTTTCATTCAGACTGAGGGATGAGTGATGGAAAAGTCAAAGGAGACTGAGTCGTATCGGATGGGGATCAAGAGAGGTGTAGTGAATTATTTCCTGAATCCGTGAGATAAAAGCGCAAAAGGAGTGGCAACGCGCCTGAGAACAGGTTAAGGAAAGTTAATTACGCA
>JBDHQE010000063.1:0-16852 GCA_039806885.1 Verrucomicrobiales bacterium | reverse complement strand
TCCGCACCCAGCCCTGCACCAGCACCTTGCCGGGACAGGACTCACTACGCAAAAGATTGACAAGACGAATTCGTGACATGGCGAAGTATCGAAATGGCGGCGCGATTTTCAAGCGGATTCAGAAGACTGTCGACATTTGAGCAACACATCCGCGTAGAAAGGAACGCTTGACCGTCGTAAGGACAGATTTTTACCTTGTCCACATGAGATTCCCATCACTCTTCTTACTCGCCTTTTTCCTCCTACTCACATCATGGCAGAGCAGCCTATCATCCGCAGAAGAAGAGAAGACTCGCGCCACACAACCCAACTTCGTCGTGATCTTCTGCGATGATCTGGGATACGGTGACCTATCCTGTTTCGGACACCCCACGATACGCACGCCCAATCTGGATCGCCTAGCCCAGGAAGGGCAGAAGTGGACGACCTTTTATGCTGCTGCCAATGTCTGTACCCCCAGTCGGGCCGCGCTGATGACGGGGCGTTACCCGATCCGCAGCGGGATGACATCAGATGCGAACTCCGTCCTCTTTCCCGACTCGACGGGTGGTCTCCCTGCGTCGGAGATCACCATCGCTGAAGCGCTAAAAGATCTCGGCTACGCCACCGCCTGCGTTGGCAAATGGCATCTCGGACATCTCCCGCAGTATTTGCCCACCCGAAACGGCTTCGACAGCTACTTCGGCATCCCCTACTCCAACGACATGGATCGAGTCGATAAGAAGACCTCTCAATTCGAACTGGCAGAAAAAGAGCAGTTCCAAGCATACAACTGTCCTCTGATGCGCGATGAGGAAATCATCGAACGTCCGGCTGACCAGCGCACCCTCACGAAGCGCTACACCGAAGAGGCGGTAAGAAAAATCCACGAGCTAAAAGATCGTCCATTTTTTCTGTACCTAGCTCATAATCTGCCACATATACCACTCTTTCGCTCCGCTGAATTCAAGGGCCACTCCCCCGCTGGAATCTATGGTGATGTGTTGGAGGAAATCGACTGGTCCGTCGGGCAGGTCGCCGCAGCGCTGAAAGACAACGGGATCGAGGAGAATACGCTGCTGATTTTCACCTCGGACAATGGCCCTTGGCTGACATTCAAGACCCATGGTGGCAGTGCTGGACTGCTACGCGACGGAAAAGGTAGCCCTTGGGAGGGCGGACACCGCGTTCCGGCTGTCATGTCCTGGCCAGGAACGGTCTCACCGGGAATCGTGTATCAAATGGGCAGTACGCTCGACCTGCTCCCGACCTTTGTGTCTCTCGCAGGTGGAACTCCGCCTCAAGACCGAATTCTCGATGGATATGATCTCACTCCCACACTGAAAGGCACCGGTCCCAGCCCACGCAAGGAAATGTTTTTTTACAAGGGAACGCAACTCTATGCGGTGCGCAAAGGTGACTACAAAATCCACTTTGCCACATACACCGCTTATGTGAAGCAGGAGCCAGTCGTTCACGATCCGCCGCTGCTCTATGAGATCAATCACGATCCAGCCGAGCGCTTTGATATCACACCTGAACATCCTGAAGTAATCGAAGAACTCAAAGCCCTCGCTCAAGAGCACCGTGACTCCGTCATTCCCGTACCTGATCAGCTCGCCTCGCGCACGGGGAACAGCAAGTGATTCTTATACCTGATTTTGATCGATCTCTCAACCCTATCGTTCCGACTGAACCTCTAACTCCCAAGATTTCACTCGCTCGAACAGCCTCTTCGCATCTGCCGGGTGTGTCGACTTCAGATCCATCGTCTCACTAGGATCCTTCGAAAGATCAAAGAGCCACTCCTCCTTTCCCTCCCCTGCGTCGTCTCGCTGAACCCACTTCAGATCACCAGATCGGATCGCTCTCCACGTGCAGTTCCCTCGTCGTGCCCGCCAAAAAAAATCCCGCTCCGGCCACTTCTGCCCCCTCCGCAGATCAACCAATATCGGATAGCCATCCAGAGCTCGACCTCTAGGCGGATTTGCATCGGCAAGCGCGAGAAATGAAGCCGTGAGATCCATTAGCATCCATGGCTGCTCATTGATCTGTCCAGCCCTGATCTTTCCTGGCCAGCGCACGATCGCAGGCACCCGAATTCCGCCCTCGAAGAGCGTCTCCTTCGCATCGCGGAAGGGAGCGTTCGAGCCAGGAAGCATCGCTCCATTATCGCTGGCGAACACGACCAGAGTATTGTCTGCCGCCCCTGTCTCGTCCAGTATCGACAAAATTTTTCCAATCGCAGAATCCAGACTCTCGATCATGGCCACATAATTCGCACGCGTACCCTTCATCCACTCCTCAGCAGTCGGTAAGGGCTGAGCTTCCACACCGGGCGGGCGAAATGGAAAATGCGGAGCAGTGAAACTGAGGAACAGAAAAAAAGGCACTTCCGGCTTCTGACTACGAAGCCAAGCGCTTCCCTCGTCACGAATGAGATCAGTCAAATATCCTTCTCGCTTCACTGGATTTCGGTCTTCGTAGAATACCGGTAACTCGGAAAGCTCGACATGCTCGTAATAGTCTGCATTTCCACCCAGAATTCCGAGGAAGTGGTCGAAGCCCTGATCCAGCGGATTAAATTTTGGCTCATAGCCCATGTGCCACTTGCCAAAAATCGCAGTCCGATATCCGACAGACTTAAGCCCTGGGGCCAGTGACGCCATTGACGGCGGCAGTCCCAAGTCATTCTGTGCACGTAGACGGATTGCATCGTCATAGCGCCCCACATTTCCCGTTCCCACTGGACACTCCATTCCGCCGGGCCGCTGTGGATGCCGTCCCGTCAGAATCGCTGTACGCGACGGCGTGCATTCAGGACCATTGGCATACGCCTGCGTGAAGCGCACCCCCTCTGTCGCGAGCTTGTCCAGATTCGGCGTCCTCACATCCGTTGCCCCATAAGCAGGCAAATCTCCGTAGCCCAAATCATCAGCGAGAATCAAAATGATATTCGGACGCAGCTCTGCACCCACGCTCGTCAGAGGCGATCCTCCGATCAGAAGCCAGCAGAGCGGAATGAGCCGGAATAGCCTCATTCTCAGACGAAGCGAAATGGATCCTCACGCATCATCCCGATCTGATGCAGACGTCTACAGCTCACTTCTTCTTTTCTTTCGCGTCCGGAGTTGAAGCCTTTCCATCCTCCTTTGCAGGAGCATCCTTTGCCTCTGACTTTTTCTCCTCCGCCTTTGCTCCATCCGCAGTAACAGCAGGTTCGGCAGATGTCCCTTCACTCACCTCCGGCAACTGAACGTCTGGCTTCACTGCATACTTCTGGAAACTCTCAGGCATAGAATCCTTTCCGAAGCGACGTGCATACATATATGCGAGTCCCTTGAGCTGATCGACTGCGACTTTATTATCCTCCGCCACCTTGGGATCGGAAATCTGAATCTGCATCGCCCCCCCCATGGCGAGCTTTGAAAGCAGTACGTCATTCCCGAACGCCACCGTAAAAGCGCGATAGTAATCATCCAGTGCCTTGCTCTTTTCACCCTCGGATTCAAAGACCTTCGCCCGGAGAAAGGCGATCTGAGAAATCTCGTTTGAAGGCATCGGCACAAAGTTCGGTGCCTTGAGCAACTTTTCACTTCCTGTCGCCGTTTCCTGATAGATCGCCAGCGCCTCTTTCAGCTTCGGCATATCATTCGCACCGAACAGCGCCCACAACTTCAGAAATGCCAGAGGTCGACGATACGCCTCAGGCAATTTCGTATTGATCGTTTCCGCCTGAGGAGTATTCACCAACGGAGCGAGCGCCCCATACTGACCAGCCCGCTTGAGACTCTCTAATTGATAAAACAGCGCTTCAGTCGCGAAGTTCATCGGAATCCCCTGAATGAATGCATAATCCTGCGCCACTTTCCCGAATGCTGCGGCGGCGGCAGCATAATCTTCTTTCGCATACAGATTCCGCGGGGGCGTCATCAGATCGTTTTTGTCTGAAAATCGAATCTGTTTCCCCAGTCCTTCTCCGTTAATCTTCGAATAAGGAATCAACTGGGCTTGACCGCCTGACGAGGCTGAGAAGAGAATCCCTTCATTGTTGCTCCCCTGAAAGTATCCCTGGGGATTCGCACCATCCACTTGAGAAAGTGATCCCGGAGTCTCGCGAACTTGGGCCGCTAGCAATGCAGGGATCAGAAAAAGTCCCCAGGAAAATACATGACAAAGTGATTTCATTCTGATGTCTCCCGTTGTTTGAAGCTTCAATTATTTCGGAGAAATGCCCAGCTCATTCATGATCTTAGCCTCTTCCTCCGGCGTGACATTCAATTCGGCCTTCAACTCTGGAATCCGGCGTCGCAGCCGCGCCAGCGCTCCCGACGGAGAATCGTTCTCGTCCGTCCAGCCCGACCAAGAATAGAGATACTTCACTGAGAGCTTATAGAGAGCCAATTTCCTCTTTCGCTTGAGTGCGATGGAGAGCGGATCGGTTTCCGGCTCTTTCTGAATCTCTGCTAGACTGTTCGGGATATAGCGCTCCCAAGCCTGAGTTAACCAATCGTGGAAGGCCGAATACGTTCCCACGACAGAGACATACGCTTGGTTAGCAGCCGCGTGATCGCCCAATTCATCATAAACTACCCCCAGCTTGAAGGCAGCCTCTGCACGCCTCACTTTCTCGCGAGCAAAGAGGTCTTTGTCTCGGTTGATCTCCTGAAGAACAGGTAAAGCCTCTCGCCATTCCTTGTTCTGCATGTGCAGATCAGCCAAATTAAGATAGGCCATCGCCTTGAGTGGCTGAGCGTCTTCACTCTTATCTTCGATAATGCGACGAAAGCGCTCGCGAGCTGATTGCTTTTTCGCGGGATCTGCCGCTCTCATCTCAATCTTGCCGAGTTCCATCTCAGCAGGAGCCTTGTAGGAAGCAGCAGCCGGAGATGTCCGCGCCAACAATTCCTCAAAGTAGGGCACGCCGAGGAACGGGTTATCCGTTCCGGCAAAGTAAAGACCGATCTGCTGTAGCGCGTATTCGGTCAGATCGCGCTTTTCGAATTGACGTAAATCTTCAAAGATCGCCGCAATTTTACTCTCGATCGCCGCATATTCAGGTGCGTCTTTCGCGATCCCCTTGCGAGACTCCTGCAGGACGATCACCTGCTGAATCTTCAGCCAAGTCTGCATGGCCTGATCACCCGCCTCGACTCCAGGAAAGTTGTTTAGAGTCGCCAGCGTTTTCTCCACTCCACGGAGGCGCACGGATACTTCGCTATACGTTCCGATACACTCACGCAATAATTGCACATCCTGCATCTCCGCCGGGCGCGTCCCCACCGCCACGATCACCTTCTCCATCTGCCCGAGTCCCTCCTCTCCACGTCCAGCTGCTTCCAGACGAGTGAGAGAAAAGGCGGTGAGTTGAGGCTCAAAAAACGTACCAGTATATCCAGCGATGAAATCATCATACTGAGCCAAGCCCTTTGCATCCTCCTTCGCTTTGTAATATTGATCGGCAGATTTCCACAGAGCCTCACCTACCGCCTCTCGATAGAAGTCGGCATTCTTCGAATCACTCTGCTGCGCCGCTTTTCCGGCAATGACAGCAGCCAGATAAGCATCGACCGCCGACTTCGTCAGCTCGGCTGCTTGATCAGCCTCTTCCTTCGGCAGACGGGAAGCTTGAATCAGGAGCGCATCACCACGCAGATTCTGAGCACGCGCTACCCGAGGTGAAACAGGACGCTCTGCGACTAACTTATCGACTGCAGCGATCGACGCGGGGAAATCCCCCAGATTGAACCGGGCGACAGACAGATCCGCCAGAACAGAATCTAAGAAGCGCTCAGAACTCGGATATTCTTTGAGAAAATCCTCACACTGTTCAGCTGCTTCCCGCATCTTTCTGAGGACGAGAGAATCACTAGCACGATGATACATCACAACCTCTCGATTCTCACCTTTGGGGTAATTCTTTACGTACTCGGTAAAAGGTTCCTCCGCCTCCTGATATTTTTTGGTTGCGAAAAGAGCTAGGGGATAAAGTGCATCTGCCAGTTCACGCTTCTCTGCTCCCGGCTCGAAAGTCTTCCGCACTTCCTCAGCCACGCGGATCACCTCATCATACTTCTGTGACGTGAACAGCGAGGAAAGCATAAAGGAGGAAACATTCGAGCGCAGATTGCTGTCCGTCGGCGCTTCTGACATAAACTTTTCTCCGAAATACTCAGACCCCGAGAAGTCACCGAGCACTGCCGAAAGACGCGAAGCTTCGTGCAGAACCTCATCTCGGACCTGTGTTGGCAGCTTGGGATACTGAGTCGCGAGGTTCCAATAGATGATGCGCGGAGCATAGAAATTCCCCAGTCGCTCATAACAACTGGCAATCAGTCGCAGAGTCTCCGCATCTGGATGTACTTCCGCCTCCTCTCGTTTCGCCAGATCATTGATCAGCGCTTGAACCTGAGAAGGTACCGCAGCTCCATACGGAAGGCGGGCAATGTTTAGATTGATGTCGTCACGTATATCCTGAATCGTGGGTAGATAGGAAAAATAGCGCAGGGCGAGAGAGTAGAGTCCTACTTTCGTCGATTCGAAACCCAGCTTTTTCAGACGATCCACAAAGCCGAAGCGAAACTGATCGAAGGGACCCATGTGCAGGGAGGATTCGTTCTGATCCAGGAACTCGTGCCCGCTCTCAGAAATTTTATCAATCGCCGCAGCATCTCCAGCGACTGCGGTCGCTTCCTCTGACCATCCTAAGCCGAGTTCGAGAACTCCCTGCATGAGAAAAATTGGAGAGACATCCCACGGCTCGGCATTATCGAAGAGTTCTTGGATGAGTTTGCGTCCTTCATCCAACCGTTTCAAATGAATCAGAGACGTGGCATAGCGGAGCTTGAAGCTATTGCGCATCTGCTCGACTTCTTCCTTGGGAGGATTTGCCGCCATGTACTCATCATAGAGCTTCAATGCCTCCTCGTGATTCCCTAGCTGGGCCTCGCAATACCCGAGCTGATACTTGGCCAAAAGTCCTCTAGGATTCTTCGACCGCATCGGGGTCTGCACATCCGAGGCAATCTTGTCCGAATCGATACAATCAGTGAAGGCCTGCCTCGCCCTCTCCCAGTCCTGGACGATCAGCAAGGCTACGCCGTAGTCGAACATGATCCCCCCGGCAGCGGCACCAAAGTCTTCATACAAGCGCTCTTTTCCCTTCGCGACTTCCAGCATCTTGTCGAAAGTAGCTACCGCTTGAGCTGCCTGACCAGACCCACTAAACTCCACAGCCTTTTGATACAATTCCTCAATCGCGTCTCCGCCATTCGCCTGTGCAAAGGCACGACTTCCGGAAAAGGAAATTAAAAAGGAGAGCGTGACACTCGCGGCGAAACGGAACAAACAAACACTCTTCATCAAAAACTATCAATTATAATCAGATTTACAGACCTCCGGGAGATCGAAGAATCACCGGAAACCCGCTAATATTGGAAAAACAGAAACCTGAATTCACTTCTCAGAGAATCCAGTGATCGTGACCTTACTGATGTTGACACTCGGGTCAGCGAGTGCGTTCAACACATCGATAAAGCGCTGTCCTTTGGCCGAGTCGTCCGCCTTGATAATCACCATCGGTTCCGACCCTGTCAGCTTGGCTGCCTCGACATAGGTATGAAGTCGATCCAGCAATAGAGGAACCTCCCGCGATGAAGCGTCGGTATCGAGCACCTCATCGTTCATCACCACATGACCAGCAGAGTTGACATCGATAGTCGTCATATCAATATCAACATGCTCACTTCCCGCTGCGGCCTGACTCGTCGGCATCGTCATGGCCAAATCCGCTTCCGTCGGCTCCAAGGTGGAGGTTACGAGGAAATAGATCAGCAACAGGAAGCTCTGATCGATCATCGGAGACATATCCAGAGCCGGATCTGGCTCAGAGGGAAGAGGTTTACGTGCCATGAATCGTGAGGGGAGGGTAAAATTACTTACTTTTCATCCTTTTCTACCGTGAGACTACCGAAGATCACCTCGTTCACTCCAGCTTTTCCAGCCGCCTGAACGACCTTTTTGATCACGCGTGTATCTACCTTTTTGTCCGCTCGCAAATTGAGCCGAGTTGTCATTCCCTTATCATCGTTCGCCTTCTTGATCGAATCCACGTAGTCTTCAATCGCTTCCGAAGTCGGCAGATCCTCTTGGTCATACCCGAACACGCCTCCGTCTTCCAATACATTAATCACGATCCGGCCTGTCGTATCCTTAGCTACTTGCGCATTCTTCGCAGTCGGAGCATTGACCCGCCTATCAATCTGCACAGTGATCAGGTGCGAGGCGACCATGAAAAAGACGAGCAGCAGGAACGTCATGTCGATCATCGGCGACATATCCATCGGCACTCCCTCCTCATACTCGGGAGTCGCTCGCTTTTTTATTGATGCCATGATACTTGGAAAAATCTAATGCAGAGTATCGAATAGAAACGACCGAGAGAAATCGCACTCAGAATGAAGCTTTCGCAATCAGGCACCTGCAATTCCTTCCGGCACACGCGCCAGCATCTGATCTGCCTTGATCGCCTTAATCGCCTCTTCGACACCTTCGATTGCAATCTGTTGAGCATCGCTAACCAACCTGTTGTAGCGATTCTTAAAGGCATAATAAAGAAAGATTGAGGGGATCGCGATTACTAGACCACCTGCTGTGGTGATCAGAGCCAATGAGATGTTACCCGCCAGAGCACCCGGATCTGAACCGCCACTGAGCCCCATCGAGTCGAAAGCCAGCACCATCCCGGCAACCGTACCGAACAGACCGAGCATGGTCGCCCCCTGAGCAATGACGGAGAGATAGCCGATCATGGTCATCATTCCGAGATTCTCTCGCACTGTGAAGTCAGCGACCGCATCCTCAACGCCTGCACGTCCGAGATTCTCCGTATCGGTCGCATCCACCTTCACATAAGCTGCCGTAACCATCCGTCCGAGGAAGGACGGATCCTGTGAAGCTGCCTCAATAGCACTGCGCACCTTCACTTCGCTCATGTTCTCCATGATCGTGGCTCTCAGAGCATCAGGAATATATTTTTTCCGGGAAAGCTGAAGCGTCAAAAAGACCGCCAGCGTAATCCCCCAGACCGAAAGCATCCCGATCGGAACCATGAACATCCCCCCCCCGATGATCATATCCATCAGCGTGGTAGGAGCCTTCGTCGGTTCATCGCTACCACCGCTAGCAGCAGCAACGGGATCAGCAGCAGGGGCATCCTGACTCCACGCACGGGGCGAATTCAGGGTCAGAAATAAGGAAGCCCCGACGGCGATCAGAAGAAAACGGCGAAAGGTTCCAGTAAGGGTCGGATTCGAAGACATCTTGGATTTATATAGGTGTTCTTGATTGGCAACGCTCGTTTTTGAAGCAATCACGCAATTCTGTAAAGGAAAAAAAATTTATTTCAATCTTGTTCTTATCTTTCGTTCGAAGAATGGCAAATCTGAGAATGATTTTCGAAGTTCCCGAGTCACTCAACTCTCTTTGTACCGGGCCGAATAGCTGGGATTGCAGCCAACGAAGGCGGGATCGCGTCCGATGGATAGGTTGGAAAATCTACAGTCATACACGAAACGATGGGGTGAGAATCCAGATTGGAAGTTTTGGATCGGTTCACCAGAACGAAAATCCCTGCAATCATTCCGCCTTCCGCTTCCACGAATTGGTACAGCTCTTTCAGTGTGCCGCCAGTGGTGATGACATCCTCGACCAAGAGAACCCGCTCCCCTCGATGGATCTCGAAACCGCGCTTGAGTTCCAGTTCGTTCGTCGTTCCATTGCGCTCCGCATAAATCGTTCTCGCGTGGAGAGCCAGTCCCACCTGCTGCCCCACAGGGATTCCACCCACCGCCGGACTGAGAACTACATCCACCCCCCCGAGATCAGCTAACTTCGGGACGATCTGCTCAATCATGCGCTGAAGTTCCCAAGGATGCTGGACAAGCTTCCCTTTTTTAACGTAGTAGGGCGAATGTCTCCCACTGGCGAGGATAAAATGTCCCTCCTCTACCGCCCCGTATTCTTTCAGTAGGGCCACAGTTTCCTCAAATGACTTCGGCAATTCGATTCGCATAATTTTGTGCTTTTTCAGTAAAGGAGAGCTGTTCGTCGGCGTAGAGAATCCCGCGAGAAACATTTACAAGTAAGGGAGCGAAGCGATTGCCTCCACGTAGAGCATCTAAATCTCCACCCTGTGCTCCTAGACCGGGAATCAGCAGAGGAACATCCGGCAGACGATCCAGCACCTCAGACGAGGCATTAGTCAAGCCGAGCACGAGGCCGATTCCACCATCACCGACCGGAGTGGAATCTGCGCGTCGGGCGAGATCCCCGACCAACTCGAACACCTTCCTCCCGTCGGCTAGATCATGCAGTTCCAGATCAGCGGCACCGAGATTCGAAGTAACTCCCAGCAGATATACTCCCTTCCCCGGATGCCTGAGAAATGGCTCTACGGAGTCGAATCCCATGTAGGGGCTGAGCGTGACGGCATCAACGTCCCAGCGGTCAAAGTAGCACTGAACGTAATGCTCTTGCGTACTGCCGATATCTCCCCGCTTCGCATCGAGCACTACCAGAGCACCCGTTTCCCGCATCCGAGGCAGCAGCTTTTCGAGCAAGCAATATCCTTCAGACCCCATCGCCTCGAAGTACGCAATATTCGGCTTAAAGGCGGCAGCGAATTCAGCAGTCTGTCCGATTACCTGCTCGCAAAAATCTCTCAACGCTTCCGTCCCGGAGTGAGCGGAAAGGCGAGGATCGATCCCCACACAGAGAGCGCTGCCCGTAGTTTGAATGCGAGCCTGGAGTCGTTCGAGATAGGTCATCAATTGCGTCGGCTGAATCAACAGACTTTGTTCCGTATGTCAACCGGGATAGCCTTGAATCAAGAGAAGAGCAGCCACTATCTTTCTGTCTTCTCTTAAGGCAGAGACTACTCGCTCCGCTGGGCAACAGCGCCCTTTTCAGCATCGACCTTCTCCCACGCGGCAGCCTCAAACAGAGTCCGAACTTCATCATAAGCCCCATTGGCTCTCGGCAGAGATTTTACGCACTCCTTCAGCTCAGCAAGCTCTCCCCTATCGATTTGCTGCCTCGCATCCGCTAGAACCGCCCCTGCAATCATGTAACGGATTCTCGGCATTGATTGAGCAAATTCCTCTCCGAGTGCCACGGCGGATGTGACTTCACCAGAACGATACACCGCCATTGTCAATCCCTCAGCCGCCGATTGGTTCGAAGGAGTGATCTCCAGCGCTGATAGAAACTGTTCCATCGCGTTTTCCCATTTCCCCTCATCAAAAAGACGCCAACCTTCACGCAGAAAGGCATCACTCGACCCTGACTTTACCAGTCCCGCCGTTTCAATCCGCACTCCTTTCGCCGCGAGTGGATGAAAAGCACGCACCTTTGAGCTTGGAGCTGCTTGAATAGAAACGGACACAAGGGAGAACCAAAATGGAAAATATGCGAAATACTTCATATGTGAGACTTAAAATTTAAGAGAGTTAAATTATTTTACAATCAAAAATTTTAAATTTCTCACTCTACACTCTCGTATTTGAGAAAATATTTTAGATTAGCAAGTCATCCCATCACGAAAACAACTCCGCCCTTCCGATGCCGTACCGGAAGTATGATCTCCCGAGACCTTTCTCTCCCGTTCTATGGAAAAGGTTACTTCTCCCCGCGCTCGATCATACGGGTGATTTCCAGAGCCACGTCGAGAGCTGCGGCACCCTCCCTGCCAGTAACTCTCGGTTGTTCGCCTCGAGACGCACAGCTAACAAAAGCGGCCAGCTCCAGCTTCAACGGCTCATCGTGTTCCACCAACACCTCTTCACGCACGATTTCCATCCCATCCCGCCGATAAATCCAGCCCCCCTGCTCCTGATAATCCAAAGACAAGTAAGCATCACTTTGGAAAACTCTGATCTTTCGCATCTTTTCCGGGCTAATCCGACTGGCAGTGATATTCGCCACGCATCCATTCTCGAAACGGATCCGTGCATTCGCGATATCCTCACGACGCGTCAGAACTGCGACCCCTACAGCATCTACTGACTGAATCGGAGAATTCACAAGGTGGAGCACGATCTCCAAATCGTGAATCATCAGGTCGAGCACCACTCCAATATCCAAGCTTCGCTTCGGAAACGGAGAAAGCCGATGACATTCGATAAACTTTGGCTGATGCAACACGGCCTCGAGCCGACTCATCACTGGATTGAAGCGCTCGATGTGCCCCACCTGCAGAACACAGCCCTGCGCCGCAGCAAGATCGATCATCGCCTTGGCATCATCCACGGAATCGGCAATCGGCTTCTCGACTAGAACGTGCTTTTTTGCCATCAATAGCCGAGATGCCACGTCTCGATGCGTGACCGTCGGCGTAGCGACCGAAGCCGCATCGACGCGAGAAATAAGTTCATCGATATTTCTAACAGCCTCGGTATGAAACTCCTTAGCCAATTCCCGAGCTCGATCAAAATCCTGATCGTAAATCGCTACAAGTTCTGCCGAATCAAGCTCCGCATAGATTCTGGCATGATTTCGCCCGATGGCTCCGACACCGACAACTCCCGTCCTAATTCTCATTGAAATTCCAATGCTATGCCAGCATTTGAGAGAGGGAGCAAGTCCGGATCATAAAAGCTTTTCGATGACGGAACGCGCTCTCGACCCTTTGGACGAGATGCCCCTTGTTGCAAAGATTGATCGTGCCTGCCCCCGGCGATACCCCGCGTGAGAACACAGAGTGTTACTCAGCCGAAGTATTCACGATTCCATTTCACCCCATACCAGTATCCGACGACACTGGCGATAGAGCTACACATCAATCCGGCAGCCATCCCGAAGAAATCTCCGATCCACCATCCAACAGCACCTGCGAGAGAGGAAATGATCGATGCAAATATGAAGCCCATAGTTTTTCGATTTCGATATTATGGAAATTATAAACCATCTGCAAGGAAAATCTACTCATTTTGCACTTCCCTCATCAGTTGATTCCCTCGCTCCATCAGATGAATCAACCAGCTCCACCGCATGCGCCACATGCGCCACATGCGCCTGAAAACAATGACAGATACAAATAAAGCGGACTCATCTCGCACCCTATCTCTACGACGCCATACCTCAGAAATGAAAATCTCACAAAAAACACTGAATTTTTACTTTTTAACCAACATGCAGACAAACAAATTGCATTTTTTCGACAAACATCCCTTTCAGAATTTTAATTCCACGAATAAAATTGCTATTTCCGATGTATTTTTGCCATTTTTTACTTGCAACAAATCTAAAAATCGCCTTTTATCTCTAATTCACCCCATTCACGATTCCCATGGCTGCGAAAACGAAACAAAAACTCCATAAAGATACATCTCAACCCCAAGAGCTCGACGGTGCACAAGCTCTAGTGATGACGCTCGAGCGTCTCGGCATCGAATATGTATTCGGATACTCCGGCGGTGCTTGTCTCCCCATTTTCGATGCTCTCGAAACTATCGCGAAAAAAATCAAATTCGTTCTCACCCGTCACGAGCAGGGAGCAGTGCACATGGCTGACGGATATGCACGAGCCACCGGCAAACCGGCCGTGGTACTCGTAACCTCAGGTCCAGGAGCGGGGAATACAATCTCCGGTCTGATGACTGCTCAGATGGATTCAATTCCGATGATCGTAGTGACCGGACAGCAGGTGACTTGGATGCTCGGAAAGGACGCCTTTCAGGAGGCCGACACCTTCGGAATCTCCATGCCTGTAGTGAAGCACAATTATCTCGTGCGCGAGACAAATGATCTCCCCCGTATCGCGAAGGAGGCGCATTATATCGCTACCACGGGTCGTCCTGGGGTCGTGCTGATCGATATTCCAAAGAACGTAAGCCAGTCGAACTTCACTGGCGACCTCGATCCCGAGATCGACCTTCCCGGTTATCATCCCGAGAGCGGTTACGATATCGACGGAACCTCGATCGAAGAAGCTTCACGCCTGATCAATCTTTCGAAAAAGCCCCTGATTCTCGCCGGACACGGAGCGATGCTCTCCGGAGCAGAGCCTGAGTTAGCAGAACTAGCCAATCGAGTGGACGCCGTGGTGACAAATACGCTACTTGGAAAAGGCGTGTTCCCTGAAGATCACCCTCGCTCGCTCGGGATGCTGGGAATGCACGGTACGGCGTACGCGAATAAGGCGATGTGCGAATGCGATCTGATTATCAATATCGGATCTCGCTTCGACGACCGTATCATCGGCCAGCCGAGCCGTTTTGCCAAGCAGGCAAAAATCGTTCATATCGACATCGACCGTGCGGAGATCGGGAAAATGATCGTTCCAGACGTGTCCGTGGTGGGCGATGCCAAAACAGCGCTCAAACAACTGCTTCCCTTGATCGAAAAGGCGGAGCATCCTGAATGGCAAGCGCACATCAACGGCTACAAGAAAAAATTCCCGCTCAATTATAAGAAACAGGGTGGCCTGCGCATGCAACATGTGCTGGATGAACTCTACGCATTGACCGAAGGCAAAGCCATTGTTGTAACCGATGTAGGTCAGCACCAGATGTGGGCCGCTCAGTATTACAAGAGCGACGCAGCATTCAAGTGGATTAGTTCGGGCGGTGCCGGGACGATGGGTTTCGGATTCCCCGCTGCAATCGGAGCACAGTTCGCCTGCCCCGATGAATTAGTAGTGGCCGTGCTGGGTGACGGAGGATTTCAGATGACCCTCTTTGAACTCGCCACAGCCGTGATCAGTAAGCTCCCACTGAAAATTCTGGTACTAAACAATCACTACCTCGGGATGGTGCGTCAGTGGCAGCAGCTCTTCTTTGATAATCGTGAAAGCGGCGTGGATCTAGTCGGAAATCCCGATTTCGTGAAACTGGCGGAAGCATACGGTGCGAAAGGAATTCACATCCGTCGCCCCGCTGACGTGCGCAAGAAGCTGCAAGAAGCGTTGGCATACAATGATGGCCCCATCGTGATCAACGCGGAGTGCATCAAAACGGACAACGTATTCCCCATGATTCCCGCCGGAGCATCTCTAGACGAGATGTTGATTGAAGAACCCAAATACCGTATGGAAAAGCCCACTGGTTCCACCTGATCCATGGCCACTTATGTGGTTGAGTTCGGAGAAGATTTTCCCCGAACTCAACCCGTTCCCACCTGCTTAAAGTCTTTTTTCTTATACTCATTCTGTCTTTATCCCCCACCCTTTCTAGCCATGTCCAGTGAGATTATCACCGCCGATATCAAACCGAAGCCATCTCCCGAAGTCATGCACGGCCGTACTCTGAGCATGCACGTGACTAACAAACCGGGTGTGCTCATGCGCATCTGTCAAATCTTCGCACGCCGAGCCTATAACATCGATTCCCTCGTCGTCTCCCAGGGACGTGACCCTCGATTCTCCCGACTAACACTGGGAATCAGTGGGGATCCCGCCTCGCTGCCTCAGATCATCCAACAGTGCAACAAGCTGATCGATGTGATCCACTGTCAGGAACACCTTCCGGAAAATTCTGTGGTTCGAGAGATGGTTCTCATCAAAGTAAAAACAGAGAATGCCGCTCAGCGAACTGAGATCCTTCAAATCGTCGAACATTTCGCCGGGAAGACCGTGGATTTTACCGAGAGTTCTATCGTGATTCGCATTGAAGGAGCGAGCGACAAGGTGGACGCAGCGATTCATTTGCTGAACCATTACCACATTATCGAAACCGTAAGGACAGGTAAGGTAGTGATGGCTCGCGGCGAACAACCGACTTGATCTGCTCCATAGATCGAAGAAATTCTCCCGGAAAGGGAAGAATCGAGCCTCGCGCCGGTTCTTCCCTTTTTTTCGAGTTTCACCCGCAGTGGCTGAGATTACTTGAGTGACTCCGGAACCAGCATCAGCGCAGCATCATCGAATCGACAGAGATCACTTTCACTCTCTTGCCCCGTCGCCGTCACAAGAAAGACGAGCTGTCCAGCAGTGGGCGGCACCTCCAGAATCCCGATGATATCGCTCCAATCTTTCTCGTCCGCACTCCCTACTGACATAAATTTACGATTCTGTGAATGAGCGGTCCAAGCCCCTTCCGCATTTTTCCATCCGACGGAGAGAAAGCCACGTCCCTTTCCCTCTGACTTCATCCGCAAACGCAGGACATACGCACTGCCCTCTTTCACCGGTATCGTCATACCGATCACCCCATGGCGCATTCCGCTGAGTTCCACCTGCCCATCTACGGAGTGCACCTTCCCATGAGACCCCTCTTCCTGCCATTGAAACCATCCCTTGGGCGGCCCATCAGAGGCGGGCGCATCAGAAAAATCACCATTTGCAAGCAAGTTCTTGAGAGGAGGATTACGATGCGCCAGTTCTCGCGCAAAGCTCATCGGATCCTTCGCATAGCGGAGCGCGGCGACCGCACCCGGCAGTCGTTCAGGCCAAGTCGGATATTTCGCATTCCCAGACGGCCACCAATTTGCCTTTTCTCCGTAGAGCCATACGATCCCATCACTGGCAGCCAGAGCCGAGGCAACATTCGCTCTCAAACGAGCAGTGGGGGTACTGCCCGTGCTGTCGATGTGCCAAGGATCCCCAGGAGGGTTCGCATGGGCATCCAGATACAGGCTCTGCCCTACTCGGAACTGTCGGACCAGCTTCTCTCGATGTTCTGGTCGAACAAACTCCGGCATCCGCAGCTTTAATCTCGTAAAGGCCGCATTGTACGCATCCGGAGAATTCGCTCGATAACCGATGTCCTCTGTCCCCTCGACTACGCGCATGGCCAGTGGCATCTCGTCCAGCCAGCCATCCACAAATGATGGCAGTAAACCATAGGTGTGTGCCTCGAGCGCCTGACTCAGTTCTCCA
>JBDHQE010000062.1:0-16860 GCA_039806885.1 Verrucomicrobiales bacterium | reverse complement strand
GTAGGGTTTCTTCCCATCCGGAGTATAGATTTCATCGCCAGTGATGGGGATGGCACTCGGAGCCACTGGGATGGAGCCATCATTGAGTGCGGGATGACAGGCGCGTCCACCGTGCCAGAGCTGAAGAACGATTCGCCCGCCGGCAGCATGGACAGCGTCCGTGGCGAGCCGCCAGCCAGCGATCTGCTCGTCCGAGTAAATCCCTGGTTCGGCGATAAAAGCGCTGTTTCCTTCGATTGCCATCGTAGCCTCAGTGATTAGAAGTCCTCCACTGGCTCGCTGGGCATAGTATTCCGCCATCAGGGCACCAGGCACATGGTGAGCCTCGGCTCGGGAGCGAGTCATAGGCGCGAGGACGATGCGATTCGGCAGAGAAAGAGCGCCGACCTGAATCGATTGAAATAGAGTAGAATGGTTCACGAGCAAAGAATACGCGATAAAATTGAGTAAGGGCGCGAAAGATACAAGCTGGTCCAGCTCGGAGTGTCTTACGAATTTTCTCCGGCTTCCTCGTCCTCTACTTTCTCGGGAGGATCGAACCAGCGACCGTATTCGCGGATGAGATCGATCAAGCGATCTACTGCTTCAGCCTGGGGAATATTGAATTTCACCGCTTTTTTCCCGTAGTAGAGATTGATCTTACCGGGGGCGCCTCCCACGTAGCCGAAGTCGGCGTCAGCCATCTCACCGGGGCCGTTGACGATGCATCCCATCACGGCAATGCGCAGGCCTTTCAGGTGACCGGTGGCTGCACGAATGCGTTGCGTGGTCTCTTGCAGATTGTAAAGCGTGCGTCCGCAGCCGGGACAGGCGACGTAGTCGGTCTTGAAAATGCGGACACCAGCAGCTTGGAGAATATTATAACTGATTCGAAGCGATGTTTCGGGTGAAGCTTCCCCTTGCACGAGAATGGCATCGCCGATGCCGTCACAGAGCAGCGATCCGATGTGCATCGCAGCATTCAACAGGGTATCGAGAGGGACTTGACCCTGTTCAGTGGCCGGAGTGAGCGTATCTTTCAGCAAAATGGGGTGGCGGGGATCGGCCTTCGCAGCCAGCAGACGGAAGGCGGGAATCACCGGCAGGGGCAATCCGTCAGCGACGGTGATGAGACGCGGATTCTCCTCGGCGTTCAGCGCGGCGATGGCCTTTTCATCGCGTGGATCGAGCGCGAGCACGCCAGAGCTCTCCACGACGACTTCGGGTCGGAAATCGCCGAGCTTAGCCATCTTGTAAGCGATCGCATTCCACTTTTCCTTGCTGGTGAAAACACGTACGGTTTCCTCGCCGCCGAGCGCGATCCCCTGGACATCGATACTCTGCGAGGCGCGACGCGTGTAGGAAAATGGATCCCACGGAACTTCGTCCCACGAGAGAGCAGCGATGAGATCGAGAAAGGCCTTACTTTCAGACTCGACCAATTTCACCAGAGCACGGGCCACAGGGACTTCCTCGACAGCATCTTCGGTGAGACTCACACGAATCGTATCGCCGATTCCATCGCAGAGCAGCGATCCGATACCGATCGCGCTCTTGATTCGTCCATCTTCTCCATCTCCGGCCTCGGTCACTCCGAGGTGAATGGGATAATTCCAGTCCTCACCGAGTTCACTTAAGCGAGCGATCAACAAGCGATAGGCTTGGACCATCACCTTGGGGTTGCTCGCTTTCATGGAGAAAACCAGTTCGTGATAGTCGTGATCCCGTGCGATGCGAGCGAACTCGAGAGCGCTCTCCACCATGCCCAAGGGCGTATCGCCGAAGCGGTTCATGATGCGATCACTCAGTGATCCATGATTGGTTCCGATCCGCATCGCCACCCCGCGACGCTTTGCTTCCTCCACGAGCGGGGTGAACTCCTCCCGCAGTCGGGCCAGTTCATCCGCGTATTCCTGATCGGTGTATTCGTACACCTCGAACTTTTTCTTGTCCGCGTAATTTCCGGGGTTCACTCGCACCTTGTCTACCCAGCGGACGGCTTCCATCGCTGCATCGGGCTTGAAATGAATGTCGGCGACGATCGGGACATCGCTACCTTGAGCGCGTATCCCTGCGACGATGTGCTCAAGATTCTCTGCGATCTGTCGCGTCTGGGCGGTCACTCGGACGATCTCGCATCCAGCGGCTACCAGATCCATGGTTTCCTTCACGCAATCCGCGACCTCACGAGTGTCGCTGGTCAGCATGGACTGGACTCGCACCGGATAGTCGCCGCCCAGAGGGATATTACCGACCTTGACGACTCGTGATTCCCGACGCTGGAGATTGAGCGGAGAAGAGGAATAAGAGAGATTGCTCATTGAGACTGTTTCCCGAGGGGCAGGAACTCGGGCATTTGATACGCTGGTCCGTCATCACCTTTGGGGATGCGATCCCCGACGTCCTTGAGCGTGACAAAGGCCATGAATCCGAACAGCAGTAGGACGAAAGCCGTCTGCACCACCTCTAGAATACGAATCGGAATCGCTCGCCGTGTGATCCACTCATACAGAGCCATCGTAATATGCCCACCATCGAGAACGGGAAAGGGCAGCAGGTTCAGAATGGCGAGATTGACATTTAGCAGCACACTGAACCACAGAACCAGACGCCAGCCTTCTGGGTCCTTGAACAAGTCGTAATAGGTACCCATGATCCCCACGGGACCACTGAGGTGACCGGCTTTCACATCAGATTTCGGAGTGAATACGGCCTGTAGCGTCCGCACGATGGAGTTAAAGCTATCGATGACTTGAACCAACGGATTCTCGCGCACCAGAGTGCGCACGCCGTCCTCGCTCAGAGCAACACCGATCATCGCTTTCTCCCCGAACTTTTCTGGAACGCGGGGTGTGATGGCGAGATCGAGCTGACTTTTTCCTCGCTCGACTCCCAAGGTATAAATTTTCCCCGCCTCCCAAGGCATATTGACCACTTCATCACTACTACGAATGGATCTTCCGTCGATCGAAACGATGCGATCTCCTTTCTTTAATCCAGCGGCCAAAGCTGGACTATTCGGTCGTAAGCCCGCTACGACCGGTGAAATCATGGGAGCCACGCCAATCGTGCGCAGAGGGGGACGACGCGAGACATAGCCCCAAGCCTGATGAAGCCAGGAACCCTCGAGCTTCGCCTCAGCGGCCTCTTCAGGGCGGACGACCGTGAGCTTCAAATGTCCAGCGCCAGGACGATCCAATTCGATTTCGATATCTTTGTTCGGGCTGGAGATAACGGTCCAGATGATGGAGCGCTTCATTCCCGAGAAGCGGTCCACGCGCTGGCCATCCACAGTGCGGATCGTGTCACCGACCTTGATTCCTGCGACATCGGCAGGCGATCCTTCGACGACATGACCGACAGTCGTCGTGCCGACGGCTTCACTGACAGGCTTTTTCACCGCCCACACGATGACGGCAAAAAACACGGCGAGGAGAAAGCTGAAAAGCGGACCTGCGAAGGCGACGATGATTTTATCGAGAGGGGAAATCGGCGGCAGGGGCTTGGAGTCAGGCGTATCCACTTTACCCTCGATGCTTTCCATCGGAGCCATTTGAGGCAGGGAGACGAATCCGCCCGCTGGAATGGATCCCAGACCGTATTGGACGCCATTGTACGTTTTTTTCCAAAGCGGTTTTCCGAACCAAATCTGGAAGCGATCAATGTAGAGACCACGCCAACGCCCCGCGAGAAAGTGCCCCCATTCATGCACGATGATCAACACATTGAAGAGCATCACGACAAGAATCAGAATGCCGATGAATCGGAGAACGGAGAGCAAAACGTCCATAAATCAGGGAATCAGGGGGGTCAGGGTAGGCAGGATAAATACAATCCCGCAGACAAATTCAGCCCGGACGGGAAAAGAAAGGGGGAATATATCACTGAGCGACACAGGGGGCAAAGATTTGCCTGAAATCCTGCAAAGGAACGATAAGAAATTCTCAAATCGCATTCCTGCGACGCAGATCAGCTCGCATCAGAAACAGAGGACAGATTGAAATCGCGAACTACCATCGGAGGTGCGAAGACAGGCGATTCGCTCTCGCTGCCTAGCACTCGTTCAGGAATTCCTGTGGCCAAGAGATTTTTTAGCACATTGGCTGGAGATTCGTTAAATCGGTAATTATTGACCGGACCAGCGATTTTTCCGTCGCGGATGGCGAAAGTTCCGTCACGAGTAAGCCCGGTGTATAGAAGAGTCTCGGGTCGAACCATGCGTAAATACCAGAAGCGAGTCACCAGCACACCTTCTTCAACAGTGGAGATCAGGTCGTCCATGGATTTTCCTTCGCCAGGAAAAAGCAAATTACCCGGCCAGATTGTCAGTGGAAGACCCTTTTTCTGTGACCAAAAGCGACTAACGGGGAGATTTCGCAGCACGCCCTTTTCGATCCAAGTCGTGGCGGGTCGGAGGAATTCATCCTGATGAGCCGAACAGGGGGCGACGGGATCAAAAGGATCGGAAGTCAGGGTCGCGAGTTCGGAAAAGAGCTTTTGTCCGATAGGATTCTCGCCCTTTTTCACCAGCGAATTGAGAAAGCTCTGTCCCTCGTCAAATTCTCGACGATCCAAGCTCCACGAAAGTAGATGCAGAAGATCCCGTGCCGCTGCAGCCTCCAGCACGACAGTCGTGCGTCCCGGCGGACGAGCGGTGGCTGACCGAGAGGCGAGAGCTTTGGAAATCGCCCGTTCTCCAGCGGGCAGCAGGTCTAGCCCGGCGGCATCCGTCACCTGCACACTAGCCCAGCCCGAGCCACGACCAGCTGAGGTTCGTGCCGTCAGGGAATAGTCCAACCGGGTGCTCTTTTCCTCGATGTAGCCACCCTTGCTGTTCGCATAGGCAGAGACCCGGGCTACGCGCCTGAGAAAAGAAGCTCCGCTGACTTTCGCCGAGCGGCAGGCGTCGATCACAGGTTGGATGAGATTAAGAGATTCATTCGGACCCACGGCGGCAGTCGCATCAGACCAGATCGGTGTGGTGGGAATCGATGGTGGCATCAGAGGCGGCAGATATTCCGGATCCTCGGGAGCCAGTCGCGCCATCGCTTCGACCTTCTTCACAGCCTCGCGCAGTGTGGACTGGTCCGCCTGATTGATCGAGATCGATGCTGAGCGTTTTCCGAAGCTGACGGTGAGCGTTACCGACAAGCCCGAGACCAGAGCATTCGTCGTCACGTCGTTGTTAGCAGATCGCAAATTGAGATTTTCGCCGTCAGACAATCGCAACTCAGCCTCATCTGCCGATACCAGACCGAGAATCGTTTCACTGATAGCTGCGAGATCTGTGCGTGGACGATACATAATTGGAGTACGGGTACGAAATCACGGGAAGAATTGGATGTCGAGTGAGAAAAGGGAGATGTGAAAAAAGTGAATCTGGACTTTGTCACCATGGAGCAGTGCGAGTGTGCGATGATTGCGTGATTGACCAGCGGGCATTTTCCGATCAGCCTTAGTTCTGATTTCTTACAAATGGACCTCCCTCTCTGGTCAGACACGATCCGCCGCCTTTATCTTTCCGGGGCGGCCAACCAGTTCATCCTCCATGGCAATGTGCAGGATCGCTTCGCAATCCCGCATGAAAGCGGTCTGCGTCTGGGGAGCCTGACTGATTTTCTTCTCCACGAGCAGCTCCGACGCTTCGACATCGTGCTCGGATACGAACTGGGTTCCGGAGTCCGAGTTCTCTCGGGTGAGACGCTGTTTCGGCAGATCGCGCCGCCCGTCGATCCACCGGTTGATCCTCCGGGAGCGATCGCCTGGATCGATCATTTCTTGCGACTCTGTGTGAACCTGCGATCCCTCGCATCGAATCACACAGCCAGCTCATCTTCGGCAGGACGGAATTATCATGTGGCCGTGATCATCGCCTCTGCGGAACTCAGCTTCCCCGCCGCCTCTCCGTCTTCACGAGATTACACGCTGCATTCTGTGGCCGCTGTGGTCCGATCCTGGTCTCGTGAAAGTTATTTTCTCGAACAAAATATGGCCGTCTTCCTGCTGACGGAGCAGTTGAACGATCTCCATCGCCTCCTGACACAGAACCCACGAGCTGCCCTGATTGAAGTCGGATTACCCGACGAGAGAATGCTCACCGATGTATTCCGAGCCTTCATCCAATCCTACCCGCAAGCTCTGAGCCGCTTTTCCGATCAGCCGGAGATCCCTGCCTCTCGCTTTGTCGGAGCGACCATTGGCTCGATTGAGACGCTGTTGAAACAGCGTGAATATCAGCAGATACCACTGGAAGAGCGCGAACTCGGTGAATGGAAGAAGTCGCTGGTGGAAAAAGATGCTCAGGGGCTGATCGAGTTCCTGGAACCTAGCCGGACTCTGGATGACTTTTTCGGCAGCGATGCGGTCAAGACTTGGTTGCGTCAGGATATCGCTCTCTGGCAGGCGGGCGATCTGGCTGCGATGCCTATGGGTTATCTGCTCTGTG
Organism: Verrucomicrobiales bacterium; assembly: GCA_039806885.1. Taxonomy (GTDB): domain Bacteria; phylum Verrucomicrobiota; class Verrucomicrobiia; order Verrucomicrobiales; family DEV007; genus Arctic95D-9. The sequence continues at coordinate 10,436 of JBDHQE010000062.1, read as the reverse complement.
GCCCGGTCGGAACAGGGAAAACCTTCCTCGTGGAATGCCTAGCGGGAGAGGCATCTGTCCCGGTCGTAAAGCTGAAAAACTTTCGCGATCGCTGGGTCGGAAGTACCGAAGGAAATCTGGAACGGATTTTCGGCTTTTTGCACGCACTGGGGCGGTGTTTCGTCTTCGTCGATGAAGCCGATCAGGCTCTGGGCGGTCGAGAGTCGGGCACGAGCGATGCCGGGCTATCGGGTCGTATTTACTCCATGATGGCGAAGGAAATGGGAAACACCGATAATCGCGGTCGCATCGTCTGGATTCTAGCATCCAGTCGACCCGATCTGATCGAAGTCGATCTGAAGCGACCGGGCCGTGTGGATGTAAAGTTTCCTCTCTTTCCGGCGCTCGATTCTGCGGAAGGATACGGATTGATTCGCGCTCTAGGAAAGAAATACCAGATGGAGCTTCCCCGCGAGTGTCCGGAAGATCTTCTGCCCCTGATTCCGCCACTCATCACCCCAGGAACGGCGGAGTCCGTCGCAGTCAAGGCGTATCGTGAACTACGCAGTTCGGGAACTGATGTCTTGTCAGCGCTGAAAAACACGCTCGATGAGTATCTGAGTCCAATCCCAGAATCGACCATGCGCTTTCAGATCGAACTTGCTGTATCCGAAGCTAGTGATCTAGCCTTTGTTCCCATGGAATTTCGTCACAAATAACAATGCACATCGACTGGAATTATCTGCAGGAAAATTGGGATTGGGCTGGACACATCGTCGAAGCAGTCGGAATCGCTGGAGTGGTCGCTCTGATCGCACGACTTTTCTTCCCAATACGCATCGCCCTGATCTTTGGCTTGGCCTTTGCCTCTGGACACTTTCACGGACGAGAGAAGCGCGATTACGAAATCAGTGTCCACATGAAACCACCGCATTTGGATGGGCATTACTTCTGGCGCTGGGGCTGGGATGGAACGACCGACTTCTGGCCAACGGCGCTCGTCTGCCTAGCACTGGCGATCTTGGTCATGCATTGGCGAAAAAAGCCTCTGCAGCGGTGAAGCGCTCTTCCTCGCTCCGGAGACAGCTAGGAGATTTTGTTTCCTCCGATTCCCTGTTCCAGTATAGTAGCGCAGTTCTCCTCCTATGTTCATCAATGCCTTCCTCATCGCAGTCCGAGAGATTCGGCGCAATCTCATGCGCTCGTTCCTCACGGTGATCGGCATCGTTATCGGCGTCGGAGCGGTCATTACTATGGTGACCCTAGGCGAGGCGGCGACGGAGTCGATCAAGGCGCAGATATCGAAAATGGGCACGAATCTGCTAGTGCTCCGCCCCGGTCAGGGCTGGCGATCTTGGAACGCGCCGAAGTTCACCCTGCGGGATATGGATGCGATTCGATATCAAGTTCCAGGAATCAATGATATCGCACCCTTCGTTGAATCCACGGTGCGAGTGGTTTACAGGGAAACCGACCGCAGTACCGAGATCCAGGGCACGACGCCCAATTACTTTAAGATCGCCAACTGGGAACTGAGTCTGGGGAGATTTTTCACCGATGCAGAGGTCACAGAAGCCGCGACGGTGGCGGTGCTGGGCGAAACGGTTCGACGCGAACTCTTCGGTGAAGGAGTCGATCCCATCGGTGAAATTATTCGCATCGGTAAATTTAATGCTCAGGTCATCGGAGTGACGGCTGTCAAAGGTCAGGGTGGCTTCGGCAACGATCTCGACAGTAAAATTATCGTGCCCTACACGGCGCTGACTCGACGACTCACGGGACTGGAGGACGGTCGTTTTCTCAATCAAGTCATGATCTCGGGAAAAAATGGCTATCCCGGGATCAACATCGTCGCTGATGTGTCCGCTCTCATGCGAGAGCGCCGCAATATCGTGAGCAATCAGGATGATAACTTCAATGTGTTCGACTCACAGCAACTCGCGGAGACGATGAGTTCATCGACGAAAGTGATGACTTCGCTCTTGGGAGCGGTCGCCGGGGTTTCCCTGCTGGTCGGAGGAATCGGCATCATGAACATTATGCTGGTGTCTGTGACCGAGCGAACACGGGAGATCGGCATCCGTCTGGCGATTGGCGCTCGCGCTCGTGAAGTGCTGCTGCAATTTCTCGTGGAAGCGGTTACACTTTCATGTATCGGCGGATTGTCGGGGATCGCCCTCGCCTACGGCCTCTGCCATGCTCTGGTGAAGACTGTCGGGGCACCCTTTACCTTCAATCCGACCATTAACGTCGTCGCCTTCGTCTTCTCGGCGTTCATCGGTGTCCTCTTCGGCTTCATGCCAGCACGACGCGCAGCTGCTCTCGATCCGATCGAGGCGCTGCGGTATGAGTGATCCGCAGGAATATTTGACCGCCATGCGGGATGGCATGACTCCGCCTTCGACGAGAGTCAGTTTGCGAACGATCCTGATCCGCAGATGTCAGCTCAATTCACTTCTTATCGACTCACTTCGCTTTGCATCCTTTTGTTTTCTGGCCTCTGTGGACAGGCTGAAACGCTTCGAATACAGCAGCGACAGACAGTGGATCAGGTCTGGGCCGGCCATCCCGTCGGGTTCGCCCTTCTGACGGATGCGGACAGAGAGCGTCAATATGTGGGATACTACGATGTTGAGCGCAATCTGGTCATCGCCTCTCGCTCACTGGATTCAGAGAAATGGGCCAAACAAGTCCTGCCAACAAATGTCGGATGGGACTCTCATAACTCTATCGTCCTAGCTCTGGATCGCGAAGGACAGCTTCACGTGTCGGGCAATATGCATGCGAGTCCGATGATCTATTTTCGAACGACGAAGCCGGGGGATGTCACGACTCTGACACGGATCCCGAACATGGTCGGACTCGACCGAGAGCAGCGCGTGACCTATCCGCGCTTTATTTCACTGAAGGACGACACTCTGATCTTTACCTATCGCGATGGAAAGAGTGGCAGTGGGGATCAGATTTTCATCCACTACGACGAAGCATCGATGAAATGGCACCCCTTGCTCGATACTTCGCTCTTTTCTGGCGTGCGCCCCGCCAACATTCCTCGTCCACTGCACGATCAGGACGATATGATGAATGCCTACCCCGTGGGGCCAACGCTCGGCCTCGATGGCTTCTGGCACATGACTTGGGTTTGGCGAGATACCTACCGAGCAGAAACGAATCACGACCTCAGCTATGCACGCTCACGCGATCTGATTCATTGGGAAACAGTCGATGGCAAAGCGATCACTTTACCGATCTCGCTGGATACTCCCGGCCTCATCATCGATCCCATCCCCGCGATGGGCGGCATCATTAATGGCAGCGGCCAATTTGGTTTCGATGATCAGAATCGAATAATCGTGTCCTACCACAAGTTTGACGAAAAAGGGGCGACGCAGATTTATCTCGCTCGTGCCGAAAACGGCCAATGGAAGATTCGTCGCCTCACCAACTGGACCTATCGCTGGTATCCGGAGGGAGGCGGGAGTCTGCCGACCGGCGATGTAGCGGCCTCTGCGGTGAAATATGATCCGTCTGTCGGACTCTATCTCTCACTTCGGAATACCCATCACTCAGGAGGATTGTTCCGCATCGATTCCAATACTCTAGCATTGGGAGACAAAATCCCTAACGAGGACATTCCCTCGCGTTTGCCGGTGGAACTCAGTCGAGGCGTGCGCAGCGAACTTCAGCGAAGAAGCACGGCTGACATTGGCACGTCACCGACTGGACTGCGATATCTCCTTCAATGGCAGACACAGCCCGCCAATCGCGACCGCGATCCCGGAACTCCGATCCCGGAGCCGAGCGATCTAGAACTGATCACGCTCGAAGTGAATCCGTGACTTCAGCAAGTCGAGCTAAATTCGCCGACTTGCGGAAGTAATGGAGATTCGATGGGGAAGCTGAGGAATTATCCGATAACTTCAGGCCATTCCGTATGGAAAAATTCGCCTTCGGGACGGTCGAGACGCTCGTAGGTGTGGGCACCGAAGAAGTCGCGCTGCGCCTGGAGCAGATTCGCCGGGAGCCGTGCGGAGCGATAGCTGTCGTAGTAGCCCAATGAAGCGCTGAAGGCAGGCATGGGGATGCCGTTGAGAACGCCCAGCGAGACAATCTCGCGCCAGCTCTCCTGATTCTTGTTCAGGATGTCCTTGAAGAAGGGATCGAGCATCAGATTCACCAGATCAGAATTTCTCTCATAGGCTTCGGTGATGCGGTTGAGGAAGCGCGCACGGATGATGCAGCCACCACGCCAGATGCGGGCGATGCTGCCGAGCTTTAGATCCCAGCCATGGGCCTCTCCGACCTTCTTGATTAGATCGAGTCCTTGAGCGTAGGAGATAATTTTCGATGCGTAGAGAGCGTCGTGGACCTTTTGCACCAGAACGTCCTTTGGCAGATCGATTTTCGGCTCTGGACCAGAGAATTGTGGTGCAGCGACCAAACGCTGATCGCGCATGGACGAAAGAATGCGAGCCTCGACGGCGGCGTTAATCGTAGAGATCACGACCGCGTTTTCAGCAGCACTTTGCACGGTCCAGCGTCCTGTCCCTTTTTGACCTGCTCGATCCAAAATTTGCTCGACCAGAGGCTGACCGGTGATCTCGTCCTTGATCGTGAAAATCTTGCTGGTGATCTGGATCAGATAGCTCTCGAGTTCGCCTTGATTCCACTGATCGAAGATCTGAGCCATTTCATCTGTGGTGATCCCAGCAGTTTTGAAGATTTGATAGGCCTCACAGATCAGCTGCATATCACCGTATTCGATGCCGTTGTGAACCATTTTGACATAGTTCCCGGCACCACCTTTGCCGATGTGAGTCACACAGGGGTCTCCATTCACCTTCGCCGAGATGGCTTCGAAGATCGGCTGGATCATTTTCCAGGCCTGCTCACTGCCGCCAGGCATGATGGACGGACCCTTGCGTGCCCCTTCTTCTCCACCAGAGACGCCTGTTCCGATGTATAGAAACCCCTTCGCCTCCAATTCCTTCGCTCGACGCTCCGTATGGATAAAGTAAGTATTACCGCCGTCGATGACGAGGTCACCTGGCTCGAGAAGTGGCACCAGCGATTCGATCACCGCATCCACTGCATCGCGCTCGGACGGATCGGCACCGGCTTTGGATTTCACCAGCATCATGATCTTGCGCGGACGCTCAATGCTGGCGACGAAATCCGCCAGAGACGCGAAGCCCTGAATCTTTTTGTCCGGATGCGCCGCGACAAACTCATCCGTCACGGAAGTCGTGCGGTTGAAAACCGAGACGCTGTAACCACGGCTCTCTACATTCAATACCAAATTTTGCCCCATTACAGCGAGGCCGATCAGACCGAAATCACTCTTGCTCATTTTGTTATTTTTAGAAGATTTGTTAGTCTGCTAGCGTACTCAAGATTTCACAATGGCAAGCTCTCATTTTTCCGGATCAATTTCAGACCAACCCGTCGAGGTAATCGAAAATCGCTTTCAGCCTTCGGCGACACATGGTGCCGACCTGCGTTTTCACGGCGTAGTGCGAGACTATGAGGACGAGAAAAGCCTAGCGGGAATCGAATACAGCCACTATCCGGCAATGGCATTGCAGGAACTGATGCGCATCGGAGCTGCCATGGAGCGAGACTACCCCCCGCACCTCGCTCAGGTGCATCACGTGGTGGGTTTCGTGCCGGCAGGTGTCGCGTCGATCATCATCCGCGTGCAGACGCCACACAGCGCCGAGGGATTCGAGATCTGTCGCGAGTATTTGCGCCGGATCAAAACGAGTGTTCCGATCTGGAAAAAGCCAGTTTTTGCGGAGTCGAATTCCGATGCGAAGACTTCTTGAACTTCTTGAAAGAGTAAAGATGTTTTCGCCATTTTTGCTGGTTTGCGCTACGATTCGCGGATGTTTTTGATCCGTGGCATCCTCTACTCCCTGCCGCTGTGGATCCTCCTAGCCGGAGGTTCCCTGTTCCGTACGGTAGCGGGGTTTCGCTTGGTGGCGGAGAGCGATGCTCTGATTCACGTAATCTCGAAGCGCATCGATCGCCTCAGTCCACTGGAATCGAAGGACGGAGTCGAAGGAGAAATCTGCGGACTGCTCTTTGAACCCCTCCTGAGGCGCGATGCGTCAGGCACGCTGCAGCCGAACCTGATCACGGGCTGGTCATTTCGCTCGGTCGTCACAATCCGCTGCAATAGCGAAGAGGCCGCCGGTGAAGCAGAAGCTCGTATCCGGGCGGGCGAGGCCCCTGCGAAGGAACCTCGACCGATCGCTCTGGAGCGCTTTGGAACCGTGTTGACTCTGGTTTTCGACCGTGTGGAACCTGGTCTCGAAACTCCCCTGCTGGAAGCCTTGCCCCAGCGACTCTTGGGAGACTTTCTCGCCTTGAAAGTAGCATCCGATCACTCCATCCGAGCATTGATTTCCTCCTGGATCGAGAGTTCGGGAAAAAAGGAGCAAGTGAGCACCGTTGATTTTTTCGGAGATCGAGAGGCCAGCCTCTTCATCAGTGGTGCCGCTGATCCAGTCGTCGAGGAGCTGCGGACTTATCTCGCTGCGAACCCTGAGCCGAAGTCTCATCTGGAGATCGTCGGTCGTCGCTGTTATTCTGTTGATCGGGAAACACTGATCGATTTGCGTCCCAAAGTGTTCTGGCATGATGGAGTTCCCTTCTCTGCCGAAGACGTGCGTTTCTCCTACGACACCCTCGCAGGCAATTCCTCCGAGTCACCTTTAGCGCAGGATTTTGATTTCGTTCATTCGCTCGAGATCGTATCGCCGCTGCGTCTGCGCTTTTCCAGCACAGGGATGCCGGATACGATGGAGGAAAGTTGGGAGAAACTGCCCATTCTTCCGGCACACTTGTTGGTCGGGAAGAAAGGTGAAGTGGTTCCCGAGGCGATTTCCCAATATCTACTCTCACCCATCGGAATGGGACCATACCGACTGCTGAGACGACGACCCGATGGTGGAATCGATCTCGCTGCCAATCCTGCCTACCATCGCGGAGTTCCACGTGAAAGACTGGTCCGTTACGTGCGCGTATCATCTCTCGAACCGATCTTGCTTTCTCTGCAGGACGGAACCTTAGACCAGATCGAAGTGGACTCTCGCTTCGCAGGATGGATTCAGAGGAATCCTGGTATCGTCGAAACGCTAAAAGATATCCCACGCTTTCAGGAACTAGTGGTTTGGAATCTCAAGCGCCCGCCTTTTGATCGTGCTCCCGTACGCCGAGCGCTCGCCCAGGCGATCAACCTGAAGTCGATTCGACTGAACGATCCAAACCGATACCTGACAGCCTCATCAGGTGTTTTTGCGAGAGACGCTCCTTTCTCACCTGTCCCGATGACACTGCCTGACTTTGATCCTGCCGGTGCGAAGAAACTGCTGGATGAGGCCGGATTTACTGTGAATGAAAAGGTCGGATTTCGTAGCAATTCGGAAGGTGCCGCTTGCAGCTTTACGCTCGCAGTCGATGCCACCAATCCCGGACTCGTGACTCTGGCGCGATCCTTGTCGAGACAGTGGGCCGAAATGAGCCTTCGGGTGGAGGTAGAGGCTCTAGCCCCCGAATTGCTCTACGGCGAACGTCTCCCAGAGCGAAAATTCGACGCGGTGCTCTTGCCCCGAGAGTTGCCCTACGGCCAGGATCAGCGAGATATATGGCACTCTGAAGGCAGTGGAAATCTGAGCGGGCTCGCAGATAAAGAAGTCGATACTCTGACACAGTCTCTGTGTGTGGGGAGGGATGTTGAAAAGCTTCGTGAAACGGTAGAGAGGCTGCAAAATCGCATCGCAGAACTTCAGCCCGTTTTTTTCCTTGGAGACAGTGGGCGAATCATTACTCTCCGGAAGGGAGCGATTGATATTTTCCCTCCGGATGCGGAGCATCCTCTTCCATTGGCGGAAACAACTCATCGAGTCGAAATCAATCGTCCTTGGTGGGTGCGTCACTCCCCGCAGCAGTCCCCCACCCCATGACTCGTCGCCTCCTTTCCTCACTGCTGATGACCGTGATTCGGGTGATCTTCATCGGAATCGTCTTGGGATTCCTCGTGCGGCGGATCACATCGACTCCTGGTGATTTAGAGCTAGGATCATGGCTAACTGAGCCGTGGCGAGGGGTTTTACTGAACCGTCTGATCGTATCGGGTCGCGTGCTGATCTTCGCTCTTCCGACGATTCTGATTACTGGATATCTCTGGGGGATTTTCGGTGCCCGCTTTCGACGCCTGCATCTGGCCCGACTTCTTTCACTACCCTTTTCCACTTTTGCTTGCGTGCCCGGCTTTTGGTTTGTGATTCTGGTCGCTGCGTATTCATACTTTCATTGGCAAAGACCTGGGTTTGCCGATGAGTTAACGCTCGAGAGTGGACCGAATCTGCTGGTATGGTGGCACGCAGCGGTCGTCGCTCTCCCGGCTGCTGCTGCGGGGGTTGCTTGGCAAATCCGTGCCGTAGCGACTCATCTGGAACGCACGATGGGGCGCCCCTGGGTGCGAAGTCTGCTCCTAGAAGGGGAGAATGATGACACGATTTTTTATCGCTATCTGCTGCGCCACAAGGCGGGTTCTCTCATCTCGCTCTTCAGTGGCGGAATCCCCTTGGTTTTGAGTTCCTTAATCGTACTAGAACCTGCTTTTCATCTGGAGGGAATCGGAGCGCTGCTGACGGAGTCAATCAAGACGTCCAGTCCCTCCGGAGTTCTCATTTCTGCCATTGCTCTCGTGAGTCCATCGATTCTGGCCAGCTTCTTCTCAGAACTCTTCCCTGCGTCCTCATGAACCGTCGCAAGTCTCACCTATCTCTTTTCCTCCGACGGGTAGCGATTCGCCTAAGCGCTTTTCATCGAGAATTGCTGCTCCCGATTCCCTATCTGATCCTCTGCGGCTGGCTTTTCTCGGGATTTCGTTTTGGCAGCCCTGATCCTGCCTGGTTTGACTCTCTCTTTCTCGTGCCCGAACGACCGGGCTGGTCTGCTCCTGATCACGAGCACTGGTTTGGCACCGCCGCGAACGGAGCCGATCTCTTCGAAGCCAGTCGCTATGCGATGGCGTCGTCAGTCATTTTGGGGCTTCAGGCAATTTCACTGGGCGGACTCCTCGCTCTGCTGATTCCATGCCTCTTCGCTCTTCGTTCAAGTCAAAACCGCTATCGAGAACTCGAATTCGCGCTCCGAATTGTCCGCCCACTTCCATTCTTTCTCATTCTGGCGCTACTCCTGGGAGCGTGGCCCGGAAGCGAGACCGCGATCTTGGGCATGGGTGCCATCGTCGCAGTTCTGAGCACCTCAGCCATGACAGATTGGCTTCGCAAACGAGAAGAGAGCTTCGAGCTGACAGCAGCTCGGATTGTCGGACTGAGCCGCTTTCAAATTCTGCGGAGCCGTCTTCTCCCCACCATACTGCCTCGTTTGGCAGGAGCATTGGCACTCTACCTGCCGAGCACCATTCTCGCGGAGATGGCGCTTTCCTTTCTCGGTTTCGGCGGACATCGAGCCAGTGTCGGTGCAATGATCGCCCGGGGGCAGGAATTTCTGATCGAGGCCCCCTGGATGACGATTTATCCAGGGATTCTCGCCACGGGAGTAGTCATGGCCTTTTCCTTCCTAGGATGGCGTTCCGCAGCTACAGTGAGAACTGGACTTACCCCACCTTTTTCATGAATCGATCCGCTATTTCTGCACCGCTGGATTTACTGAAAAATCAGACGGATAGCCCGATGTTGGAGATCGAATCTCTCTCTGCAGACGTATATCCACTGATCGGAGAAGTTCGTTCGGCTCTGCATGAAGTGACGCTAAGCGTCTTCCCTGGCCAGATTCTCGTGGTGGCAGGCGAAGAAGACAGCGGGGCAGCGCTATTGACGCAGCTGTGCGCAGGATTCCTCCCTCCAGATACGATCATCCGATCTGGTTCCATTCGCATCGACGGCGAGGCTCTTCGTCTCGGCAGGCGCGGTTTTCGTTCGAATCGACTCCGAAAACAAATCGCCCTGATTCCCTCCCGAGCCACCGCACCTGTCGATCCGATGCGCACCGTCCGGGAGTGGTCGCAGAATCTCCGCCGAGTCGCCCATACATCGAGGCACGCCTGGTCTCATTTTCTTGCCGATACCCATCTGACCGAGGAGCAACTCGCGAGTCGTGAGCTTTTGATCCATCAATCGCCATTGATGTTGAAAAAGATGGGCATTCTACGCGGTCTGGCGCACGGAGCTCATTTGTTGATTTCCGAAGTCGCTGACGACGACCTCGATCCGATCTCTGAGGATGAATATCGGGAGTGTCTCGCCCACGTCGCCAGGAAATTCGATCTAGCCGTTCTCGCGAGTGTGCGTTCTCTCCGAAAGATCTCCCCTTTCGCGACCCGAATCGCGATGCTGTTTGAAGGTCGAGTGCTCGAAGAAGGTCCCTCCGAAGAAGTTCTCTCTCAGCCTCAATATGCATATACCGCCGCATTTTCCAACTGC
>JBDHQE010000061.1:0-17092 GCA_039806885.1 Verrucomicrobiales bacterium | reverse complement strand
CAGGCGGAGGTTCTGGCTCGACAGACAGACCAAGCGTCTGACCGCATCGCAGCTCTCCATCACGCCGTATTTGCGAAAGATCCTACAGCCTATGATCGCAAGATGGCGGAGGGCTTTCTCTCGGACTTTCAGCGTGCGAACGAAGTGGCCGGAAAGCGTCAGACCAGCACAGAATGGAGCTACGGCTGGGGGGATATCGACGCAGACACCGGAAAAGTGAGCTTTCACTCCTTCCCCGTCTGGAAATGGAATCGCTGGCAGGTGGGACAAGAGTATCCGCTGAAAGACAATCCTCTGAGCTATCTCTCGATCGATGAGAATGGGAGTGGACACCCAGGCTATACGAATCAGGAAAGCCTGGTTCATGAGTGGCGCTCTCCGGCTGACTTGCGCATCGGCATCAGCGGGGAGATTCGCCGTCCCAGTGTCGGGAAAGGAAACGGCGTTCGGGTGAAGCTTGCCAGCAGCTCTGGGGGTCTCCTCTTCGACAAAGTGCTCGAAGCCAGTCAGGAAGCAATCTCGGTGACCTTCCCGGAAGTAAAGTTGGCAAAAGGCGAGTGCTTGTATTTCATCGTCGATCCTCGGGACAAGGATTCGTCTTTCGACTCCATCACCTGGAATCCGCGCATCGTGGATCTCGACGGACACTGGCCTGCTTGGAGTCTAGTAGATTCCTTCTCCGGTCCTGCTATTCCCGCAACTCCCTGGGGAGCCTACGCACAGGCGCTATTGAACGCCAATCGATTCCTTTTCATCGATTAAGCCCTGATTAAACCCTCTTGAGTCTGCGATTCTACCCTGTCTGATCCGTTATTTTCTCTGAAATCAATGAAAGCTCCTTACTCTCGTCGTGCTTTTCTTCACCGTGCTGGAATGGGAATGGGTGCCTTAGGGCTAGCTCCGCTACTTTCGGAATTGCAGGGAGCGGGTTCCGATGGCCCGAATCCTTTGGCTCCGAGAAAGACGCATTTCCCCGCACGGGCGAAGCGCGTCATCCATATTTTCGCGAACGGAGGTCCGTCGCATGTCGATAGCTTCGACTACAGGCCGATGTTGGAGAAATACGACGGCAAGGAAATGCCGGGCGAGCAACTGCGCACCGAGCGAAAGACCGGCACGCTGATGAAATCTCCCTTTTCCTTTCGCCAACGCGGGAAGAGCGGGCTTTGGATCAGCGATCTCTTCCCAAAACTGGCCGAGCTGGCTGACGATCTCTGCATCGTTAATTCCATGTATGCCAATGTGCCGAACCATGAGCCATCGCTGATGCTGATGAACACCGGAGCCGAGCGCATCAATCTCGTGCGCCCCAGCGTCGGGAGCTGGGTGAGCTATGGTCTGGGGACAGAAAATGCCAATCTGCCGGCCTTCGTCTCCCTCTGTCCTGGCGGAGTCCCCATCGTGGAGACGCAAAACTGGCGCTCGGCCTTTCTCCCCGGCGCTTTTCAGGGGGCTCACATTGATACGAAGAACACACAGATTTCGAAACTGATTCCCGACATCCGCAATCCTCGCATGAGCCTGGATCTCCAGCGCCGCCAGATCGATCTGGTCCAGGCGATGAATCGGGAGGATGAAGGAAGTGCGAATGACTACGATGCCGACGCAGAGGCTCGGATTCACTCGCTGGAACTCGCCTACAAGATGCAAATGGAGGCGACGGATGTCTTCAATGTAGAACGTGAGCCTGCTCATGTTCGCGAACTCTATGGCGACACCCTGCACGGACGTCAGATGCTGGTCGCTCGCCGTCTGATCGAGCGCGGAGTGCGCTTCGTCCAGGTCTGGCACGGAGCCGGACAGCCTTGGGACAGTCACAACGAGATTGCGAAAGCGCACGGGGAATTGGGAAAACAAGCCGATCAGCCCATCGCCGCTCTTCTGATCGATCTGAAACAGCGCGGACTTTTGGATGATACGCTCGTCCTCTGGGGAGGAGAATTCGGGCGCACTCCTACGGTGGAGCTTCCGACACCTGGGGCGAATGGGCCGAATACGAAGCTGGGGCGCGATCATAATCACCACGGCTTTTCGATGTGGCTGGCTGGAGGGGGAGTCAAAGGCGGCTATCGATACGGCAGCACGGACGACTTCGGTTTCAAAGCACAGGAAAATCCCGTCCACGTCCACGATCTTCACGCCACGATTCTTCACCTGCTGGGATTTGATCATCAGAAACTCACTTACCACTATGCAGGGCGAGATTATCGTCTGACGGACGTTTATGGGAGCGTGATTCGCGACTGGATGGCCTAAGCTTTTGGAGAAATGAGATGTATCGCAATTCATGCAGGTCTATTTTTTACTTTCTATCCACTCCATTTCCCATTCTACCGATGCGTATGCCCTATCAGAAAAAACGATTTCCGTTCCTGTGTGGAAAGGAAGATCTCCACGAGGCGCTCCCGAACATCTGTGACCACCATCGCCTCAAGGAAGCGTTTCAAAAATGAATGGCTGAAGCGGACCTTCGTCGGTGAGCAGGCGTGCCAGGGCGTGGTAGTTTTTTAGTTCGATCATCTGGCGGCTCGTGAAGGGCGTGAAGTGAGCTTGCAAGCGCTCCGCATCCGTCACCCCGAGTCGGAAGAAGATGAGATTGCCGACATTCCCGAGCACCGAATCGAGGATGTTCCCGTGCCTACTCGGTGAGGAAAGCTGGGAGAGGGTTTGATTGGCGAGATGGAGGCGCAGCCCGAACTTTCTCGCCTCGGAGAGCATTGAGGCACTGTGATCCGAGACGAAGTTCTGGAACTCGTCGATGTAGATGTTGACAGGACGGCGCTCGTCACGTCGTTGGCCGCTTCGCTTCAGCCCGGCGGCGAAGAGTTGCATGGTCAGCATCGAACCCAACAGGCGACTCGCATCGGCTCCGAGGATTCCCTTGTCCAAATTCACCAGAAAGATGCACCCTTGATCCATTCGCTCCTCTAGGCGCACTGCGTCATCGTTCTGGCTGATCATTTCCGTGAGGAAGCCTCCTCCTGTAAAGACGTTTATCTTCGAGGTGATGTAGGGAGCGATGTTATTGAGGGACGCATCGCGCTCCACCTTCGTCGCCATCTCTTCCCAGAAACGTTTCAATGGCTCGTCGGTAACGTTCCTAAGAAGCTGCTTCCGAAACTCCTCATCGGTCAAGACTCGTTCGAAGCTCATCAGGGTGATCGGAGGAGTCTCGGCGGGTTCTTTCGTTTCTCCCGATGAAGCACGCAATGCACTTTGCGGAGAGGGTTTGCGATCCCGTTTTGTGGAGGGATCCCCGAGAAGCAAGAGAAGCAAGATATTCCGAAAATACATTTCGAACATGGGGCCGAAGACCGGCGCTCCCGCCCATTGCTCGTAGAAGAAGTGGAGTAATTCACCGATGAGAAACTCGGCGCGACGACGAAAAAATCCATCACGGGGAATCTTGAGGAAATTGTAGGCGGGCGGATTTGCTGGGTTCCTCGGATCGATGATAAAGAGTTCATTCAGGCGATTCTCGGGAACCTCTCTCAGAATCTCGTTGTAAAGATCGCCGTGTGGATCGAGCAGGACGACGGATTGCCCAGCGCGCATATCTTCGCAGATGAGGCGTTTCAGGAGGGTGCTCTTTCCCGTGCCCGTAGCGCCGATGATGTAAGTATGCCGGTCGCGCGTGGCGTCGGGCAGGCGGACCTCAGAATCATCGACACGACCGATATGGATTCCCTGGCGAGGAAGTCTTGGCGCGACCGCTTGGTATTTTCGTCGTCCGTGGATCTTACCGAAATCGTCGGTTCCCGGAAAAATATCCGGCCATTCCCATCCGACGGGAAAGCGAAAAGCAAGATCGATCTTCTCGGGAGCCAGTGAATCAATAGTCTCTCTCTGATCAGAGGCCTCGACTCGGCAAGGGGTGCGAAAAAAATGCTGACCAGCCAGCCCCACGAGTGCAAGCACCTGCGAATCTGCCGCTTCCTTCAGACCGGCCCGAAGGCTGATTTCCCACCCGATTCCGTGGAGGAGCCAAAGCTCAAAAAACCGTCTCGACGGGCTAGATCGCTCCCACACGCTCCATTCCGTGTTCTCTTCGCCGCAATCGAGCAATTGTTGAAGCATTGGCCTCGAGGAATCGGCGAGTTCCCAGCGTACAAACTCAATTTCAACACGCGATACAGCCTGATCCGCAAAGGGTTCCATGAGAGGACTCTGCGCGAGGTTCCGCCCTTGAGTGATTGAAAAATCGGGAGCGACAATTGGCACATGACTTTGCTCCCGATCACTGCCAAAGCCTACACGAGCGGAAATTCCGGGCGAAAACTCTCGGGATTGCAGTCGGACGGAAAGCCAAGAGATCGGGACGTGCTCGTGCTCGGAATTGTTCTTGACTGATAAGTTCTGAAACTCGACCCCGGAGGAGCGGTGAATCTGGAGAAGAGCAGACACTCGAGCAAACAGAGCAGCAGGTTCCTCGCTACCTCCCTCGATATCGAAACAGATCTCATCCTCAGGATTTTTTGAAAAGACGAAGCGAAGCCAGTCACCCGGTTGGCTGAGTTCATTCAGGCTGTCGATCAGGGCGTTCATGCGAGTGGAGTGAGATGGAGGGAAAGCGAAAAATCAGAGGCAGAATACCCTCCTTCTCTGCCCCTGACGAAAAATTTCACGACTTTTCGCCCATGCCTTACTTCTCCGGACGAGCGGAGAAAACAGATCTCTCCACGAACGCCACTAGGCGCAGACGGAACGCCGGATCACGGCGCAGTGGAGCGGATTTCGCGGACTTCTGATCCGCAGTTTTGGGGGCGAGGACTTGGGTAGCGTTGCTCATATTTCTCGATTTCAGCTTTGCGAGTGATCCGCACTTCACGGCGGAGAGAAACGCGATTTGGCTTGAAAGCGGCAAGCGCCGTACAAACGCGCATCTCGCCGTTCGGCGCAGATCAGATCGGTTCAGTTGTTTTCGGAAGAGCGCGTTCTCCGCTCGGCATTCCTATCGAGAATCAGACGTGTCCCAAGTCTTAGAACACGAGTGGTCAGAACACTCCATTTTGAATTTTAAATCTCTCATCAATGCAGCACAAAAAACGAACACATAGGTTCGTTTTTAAGAGTCGAGATGTTATAAGCGGCGAGTGGCTGATTGAACGATCAGGTGAAGTAAGCTTCACCGGAATGACTGATTGTGCAAGAGAAAGATTAAGAATCTTTTCATCATAGACGGGAATGTCTGTGCTACACTGAAAAATTTTCTTTCTATGAATCAGTCGGAGTGGAAATGGGGACTCATCATCGGAGGCATCGCCGTGGGGTGGCTCGTCGCCTCATGGGCGCTGGGGCTTCACGCGGGGGGACTCCCGCTGATCCAGTTTGCCATGGGATTCGCCCTGATCCTGAATCTGATCGGTTTTCTCGTGGCGATGTCTGTGCTTTTCCGACGGGAGCCGGAACTCGGATTCGTCGAGCGCTTTCGTTCAGGAGCGATAATTGCAGTCATCGCCGCCCTCGTGATTGCCGGGGGGCAAGCCATATATCTCCTAGCTCTCAATCCTGGTTGGCCAGATCACATGGCTGAGCTGTTTCGCTCGTATTCCGCAGAGGCAGGTTCGACACCGTCGGACGCCGATCAGATGGCTGATCTGGCCCGGTCCGCTTTCGGACTGCGCTCCTCAGTGATTCAAGCAGGAATGGCGATGTTGATCGAGGGAGTTTTTGTTGCGGCTTTTGCTTCCGGATTGTTCTATTGGCGTCATCAGCGATGAAGCGATTTTTTAACCGACGCCGTCTCATGGTGACGGGGGCTATGATTCTGGTGCTGCCCGCCGCCGTATGGAGCCTTCTCCTGGCGCTCGGTCATGTAGGCGCTCCAGGGCGTCCTCATCAGCCTCCTTTCAACCTGTCTGACCGCATCGTGACCATCGAGGTGACACCGGATTCCGAGGGAGAGCTGCGAGCGCATTTTTCGGGAATCGAGAATGAAGTCGGGATGCGAGCGGATGAGTTTTTTTCCGAAGTCTATGCCCGCAAGCGCGATTTGCCCTGGATCTATCGCCTCTTCGATGTGACTTCGATGACGGGAGTCCTCTGGGTGGTTTTTGGGTTCGCGGGGCAGGCGGTTTTCACGGCTCGGATGCTGGTCCAGTGGCGGGCGAGTGAGAAGGCGAAAAGCTCCGTCGTGCCTCCTGTCT
Organism: Verrucomicrobiales bacterium; assembly: GCA_039806885.1. Lineage (GTDB taxonomy): Bacteria > Verrucomicrobiota > Verrucomicrobiia > Verrucomicrobiales > DEV007 > Arctic95D-9. Next base: position 10,946 of record JBDHQE010000061.1, on the reverse strand, counting down.
TCTGGTGGCTGAGCTTGCTCGGCGCCTCCATGCTGATGACGTATTTCGTTTGGCGAAAGGATATCGTTGGATTCTTGGGGCAGAGCACGGGCTGGTTTATCTACATCCGCAATTTGTGGTTCATTTACGGGCAGGAGGAGTCGGTGCTAGAGAGTTCTGACGCGGAATAGGCGAGGGTGCTACTGCTTTCTCGTCGCAGCTTCCGTCCATGAATCCATAAGAAAATCACCGGTGTGACGATGAGAATATGGAGGAGGCTGGACAGCATCCCGCCGATCACGGGGGTGGCTAGAGGCTTCATGATTTCGGCTCCTTGGCGGTGACTCCAGAGAATCGGCAGCAGACTGGCGACGGTGGTGGCTACGGTCATGACCTTGGGGCGCAGGCGCAACTTTGCTCCTTCGGTGATGGCTTGGATCAGGTGATCGAGATTGAAAGCTGCGCCGAGCTTCTTTTTGTATTGAGCTACAGCCTCCTCCAGATAAACGACCATGACGACTCCCGTCTGCACCGCCGTGCCAAAGAGGGCGATATAGCCGACCCAGACGGCTCCATTGAAGTGGTATCCGAGGAACTTCTGCAGGAGGATTCCACCACTCAACGCGAAGGGTACCGCCAGAATGACATGAGCGGCCTCGCTCAGGCTGTGAAATGTGATGTAGAGCATAACGAAGATAATCAGAAGCACCAGTGGCATCACCCAATACATGGTCTCGGCGAAGCGACGCTGATTTTCATAATCGCCGGTGAGCTGGTAGGTCATGTCGCCCCATTCGAGCTTGGGCAGCGCCGCCTCGATATCCTGAACGAAAGAACCGAGGTCGCGGCCTTCGACGTTCGCCTGTACGTAGGAGCGCAAGCGCCCGTTCTCAGAGGCGATCTCGTTAGCTCCGATGTCGCGGGTGATTTTGGCTACCATGCCCAGAGGGATATAGGAAACTTCACTTCCCTGTGATGCTGAATTCGTAGCCGTTTCATCCTGAGCCGCCGCGATTCCGGGGCGAGTGGCGATGAGGATGCGAGAGAGTTCTTCGATGTCGTCGCGCTCAGATCTCTGGATTCGGATCTGGATAGGGAATCGCTGGCGACCTTCGATGGTGGTGGTGACGTTTTTGCCCCCGATCGCAGTCTCGACGGCATCGAGAACCTCTCGTGCATTGAGTCCGTAGCGAGCCATCGCACGACGATCTACGGCGATATTGAGATAGGGTTTTCCCTGATCGCGAGAGGGGGAGACTCCGGTCGCACCGGGAATTTTCTGGATCAGATGCTCGACTTTATACGCCTGCTTCTGAATATCCTGCAGATTGCTGCCGTAGATTTTGACCCCTACCTGGGCGCGAATGCCGGTGTAGAGCATGAGAATGCGGTTCTCGATCGGCTGGAGGAAGGCGGGTACGTAGCCGGGGACGGCCTTCATTTTCTCGGTAAGCTCGGCTTTCAGCTTTTCGACGGTCATGCCTAGCCGCCAAGCAGGATTTCGTTTCATACGGAATCGACCGTCGGGGATGTATTCGGGCTTCAGCGTGATGGTGGTCTCGATCATCTCCGTGGGGGCGGGGTCGGTAGCGGTCTCGAAGCGCCCCAGTTTTCCCGCGACGAGTTCGATCTCGGGGACTTGAGACATTACCTCGTCCTGCCAGGCCATCACTCGCTGGATTTCCTTGAGTCCCGTCTTGGGGAGGAGAACGGGCATTTCCAGCAGCGCACCCTCATTGAGCGGCGGCATGAACTCGCGTCCGAATCCGTGAAACAGGGCGGCGGTTCGGTGCCACCCACGATTTTCTATTGCGGAAAGAGCGCCTCGCGGCAGTCCGAAAGCCAGCAGCAGAGTACAGGTCAGCAAGGCCATCGCTGTGCTCACGACAGATCGAGGATGGCGCAGGGACCAGGCGAGCACAGGATCATAGACGCCCATCAGCCCGCGCATGATCAGGTTGCTGTGCTCGTCGTGGTACGGCCCGCGAATGAGCCAGGAGCAGAGAACTGGAACGAGAGTCACCCCGAAGAGCGTGGCTCCGATCATGGCGAATGTTTTGGTGAAAGCCAGAGGATGAAAGAGCTTTCCCTCCTGTCCGCTTAGGGCGAAAACAGGGAGAAAGGCCAGCAGGATGATGGCCATGGCGAAGAAAATCGGACGCCCGACTTGAGTTGAAGCCTCTAGGGTCGTGTCCCAGCGCTCAGAAGCGGTGAGTGGACGTCCGAGCTCCTTCTCACGTAGTTCGGAGTGTCGAATCACGTTTTCCGTTACCACGATGGCTGCATCCACCAGCACGCCGATGGCGATCGCGATCCCAGTCAGAGACATGATGTTCGATGTAATCCCGAACTGATGCATGAGCAGGAAGGAGACTAGGATGGATGCCGGGAGCGGAATCGTGACGATCAGAATGGAACGGAAGTGCCAGAGAAATAGGATGTGAGCCAGAGTGACCAAGATGATTTCTTCGACCAAGGCGTGTTTCAGGGTGGAGATATTTTTATCAATCAGCGTGGATCGGTCGTAGAAGGGGCGAATCTCTACTCCGGGTGGGAGGCTGGAGGCGATGGCTGCGATCTTTTCCTTCACCCTTTGTATGACAGCACGAGCATTTTCCCCTGATCGCATGACGACAGTGCCGCCGACGACTTCCTGTCCGTTGACGTCGAGCGTACCTCGTCGGTAATCGCCACCGATCTGGACCGTCGCCAGATCTTTCAGAAAAATCGGCGTTCCTTTGATCGCCTTCACGGTAATCAGCTCCAGGTCTGCTGCATCCGTGACTAAACCCACTCCACGGACGAGAAATTCGGCTCCGTTTTCCTCGATGGTTTTGCCGCCGACATTGAGGTTGGAATCCTGGACGGCGGCGATCACCTCATTGAGCGTCACTCCCGCTTGGCGGAGTTTGGTGGAAGACAGTTCGATCTGATATTGCTTCACGAAACCTCCGATGGATGCGACCTCCGCCACGCCGGGAACGGCGGCCAGATCATAGCGAATTTTCCAGTCTTGGACCGAGCGGAGTTGAGCCAGATCGTAGCCCCCGTTCGGTGATCGGTCAGGATCGACGTGGAGATAGTATTGATAGACCCAGCCCAGTCCCGTGGCATCGGGACCGAGTTGAGGAGTCACGCCCTCTGGCATCTGATTTTGCAAATAATTCAGCCGTTCCAGTACGCGAGCGCGAGCGAAGTAGAGGTCGATCTGGTCATGGAAAATGATGGTGACCAGAGAAAACCCGACCATGGAGGAGGCGCGGACTTCCTTGACTCCCGTGAGGCCCTGTAGTCCAGAAGAAAGCGGAAAAGTAATCTGATCTTCCACCTCCTGCGGACTGCGGCCCGACCACTCAGCCGTCACCAGCACCTGATTTTCCGTGAGATCCGGGATCGCATCGACGGGAGTCTCATACACTGCTCGAACCCCGAGTCCGACGAGCACGAGCGTCGCGCAGAGTACGAGAAAGCGATTCTTCAGAGACCAGCGGATGAGGGCGGAAATCATGGGGCGAGCTTCTCGATGAGAATGAATGAGTCGGTGCGATTCTGAGATCACCTGTCCGCCACCTTTGATCCACACCGCAGCATCTCTGCGCCGAAATATGGGTTCGCGAGCTGGCGATCACCGAGCTGAACCCAGAAAGCCTTCGGATCGACTCCGGGCAGGGCATCGTCGACCATAGGACATTGGAAAACCTGAGCATCGGGGATGGGGATCACATGGTGCAGCGCATCGAGCACGGCCACGGTCGCCATGGAGAAAGAATGGAACGCCGTCCGCGCCGAAAGGAGATCATCGAAGCCGTGAAAATGGCTCGCCTGATTCAGCTTTTCCCTTTCTTCCTCGCCCATGTGGAATTTCCTCGTCAGATTCTTTGCCGCATCGAGGAAAGCTGCCGTTTGATCCATCGCTGCCGCACTCACTTCATTAAATTTTTTCAGATCATCTGCTGACAGCGCCTGGCCCATCGCATCGACGGTGGCGAGAAAGGTCGAGACGGCTGCCTTCTGCTCTTCGCTGAGATTTTGTGAGGGTGCGTTCTCCGGTAAATGTTTCGGTGCGTGGCTTTCCGGCGTGGCGAACGCTCGATTCATCTCCGCCTGCCCGTCGATTAGCAGATTCCCTTCGGTGACGACGCGATCACCTTCGCTGAGTCCCGCCAGGATTTCGACATCGCGGTCACCCCGCAGACCTAAGGTCAACGTCGCCTGCTCATACATGCCCTCTCCATGGTCGATATAGGCGACAGCGCGGGAGCCAGTTTGCAACACAGCAGATCGAGGGGCCGCGAGCACCGGACGCGGTGTCTCCATCGCTATGTGCGCATCTGCATAGAGTCCGTTGAGCAGCAGGCGATGCCCCGTCTCATCCGCCGGGTTTTCCAGCTCGACGCGCACGGGAATGGAACGTGTCAGAGAATTCACGATCGGATTGATGAAGACCACCTTTCCAGAAAACTGGTGCCCCGGCAGCGAGGGGGCAGTGATCGTGACTTCCTGTCCGATGCGAATCCAAGGCAGATCCTGCTCGTAGGCATCGAAGAGGAACCACATGCGGGAAAAATCGGCGATTTCGAACAGTGCTTGACCAGAGGAGACATACTGCCCCTCCCGAATATTCCGCACTACGACAGTCCCCCCCAGAGGTGCCAGGATTTGCGTAACGAGCGTGTCATCGGGCTGCTCTGGGATAGCTCGGATCTGTGCCTCTGTCAGACCGAACTGCTTTAGGCGGAGAGCCGCCTTCTCCCGCAAGTCACCGCTGAGCTGGCGATACTCGCGTGTCGCTTGGAGAATGGTCGGAGAATAAATTTCCGCCAGAGGCTGCCCCGCCTTCACCTCAGCTCCGACGTAGTTGAGGTGCAGCTTGTCGATTCTGAAATCCGTATAGGCGGACAGGACGGCGATGCGGGTGCTGTCATTAGTGATGGTTCCTGCGACGCTCAGATTCCGGACGAGAGGGGCCATTTTTACCTGTGAAGTTCCAGGATTGAGCACCTGTACCTGAGTGCGGCTGAGAGTCACCAGATTGCCTTCCTCAGATGCCTCCAGACCCTGTTCTCCCGCATAGACGGGTGTCAGTTCCATCCCGCAGATCGTGCAGCGTCCCGGCTTGTCACTCTTGATCCAAGGGTGCATCGCACTCTGGTAATAAAGAACCTGTGAGCCAGCGTGATCTAGGTGGTGCGAGTGATCGTGGCTATCGCTGCGCAGCACCAGCCAGGTAGCCGTCGCTGCGACTATCGCAGTCATTAGAATCGTAAAAACGGTTTTCATTGCTTTAAAAATCAGTAAATTGGAAAATTTGAATTATTCATTGAAATTTAAGGATTAGACTCCTCGGGAACGAGGACGTGAAGCTCCTCTAGGGCGATGATTTGAGCTGCCAGAAGTCTTTGTTGCTCCAGTCGCACAGCGAATAGTGCTCGTGATGCATCCAGCAGGTCTGTCAGGCTCGCCTTCGAACTAATCCAGGCGGCTTCCACTGCCTCGACCGCTTCGCGAGACTTTTTCGTAATTTCACCGCTATAGGCTTTTGCTTGAGCGGCGGAGTTGGTCGCCTCCGTGACCAGTGAAGTCACACGGGATGCCAGTTCGCGTCCCAGCGCCTCGACATCCTGCTCCGCTGCCAGTTCGCGCGAGGCCGCCGCGTCAGTTTTCGCTCGATAGACGGGATCGTTAAACCAGGGCAGGCTGATTTTCACCCCTACGGTGGTTTCTCTCAGATCACCTGTGCCGGAGTAAAGTGAGGAATCGGCATCGATGGACAGCGTCGGTTTGCGCTCGGCTGTGGTCAGGCGTGTCTCTGCTCCGGCAGCGTCCGCCTTCGCCTTCAGAGAGCGCATCCGGGGATTCGCTTTCGGTAGGCGTGCGATCTCGGCACTGGCCAAGGGTATGGGGCGGGGGGCATCGGGGAGTTGCACCCTGGCCCACGCCTCGTCTAGAGAGCGCCCCAGCGAGAGATTCAGCCGCTGAGCGAACTCCTTTCGACTGCGTTGGATCGCCTCCACCACCGCGACTTCTTTCGCGACTTCTGCCTCCAATCTCAGAGCATCAGCGCTGCTGGCATCTGGGGACGCTGCATTCTCGCGAGCTGTGGTCGCCATTTTCTTCAGCCAGTCCACTTGGGCGCTTTGGAGCGAGAGTGATGCATCTGCCAGAGCCAGTTCGACCGCCGCCTTGACCGCCTCCGCCCCGACTTTCAGCCGCGCTTCTCCCGTGACCTCCTGCCCGGCGAGAGCGAGTGCTTCGAGCTGATCTTTCCGAGCAGCGAACACCCCCGGCTTTGGTAGCGTCTGCGAGACATTGAACATGAGATCCCCGTCATCATGTCTCATCATTCTCGGCCCGCCCATCACCGCGAGTCCTGCCACTGGATCTTCCCAGAGACGGGGGCGCTGGGCTTCTGTCGCCGTGGCCTGGGCGCGAAGCTTTTCAGCCTTCACCGCAGGATGCGTGCGAGCCGCCTCAGCCCGCAGTTTAGCGAGGAATGAAGTGGAGAGAGTTCTGTCCGATTCCGCCCCGAACAGAGCAGATGTAGTCAGCAGGAGAAAGGAGAGAGGGGAGAAAAAAAGTCGATTCATTAGTCATCAGATCCGATTCCAAGGAAAGCATGTATTCCTGTATTCCAATACCCTCGACAGAAATTCTCCGAAATTTGAGGAGAGCGTCAGGGCACAGTACACCAGTGAGGTGCGGCGGATCAGATGACGAAAGAACAGAACGCCACTGCGAGGGAAACGCCCTGATAGGCAGTGACTGGCGAATCAAGTTGAGAGCGCAGATTCGCCGAATCCGTCGGGACCGACGGGGCGGAGAGTGTCAGGAAGAGATCGCTCACGCACTCCATGGGTGCTTTCACGATCACCGTCGAACTCGCAGGTGCCGCAGGCAGAGGGGCCGACTCCGAAGACGCCGGTGCATCCAGAGCACAGGGACAGACTTGAGTCGGCTCGCAGCAGCTTGTCGCCGTGGACTCGATATCACAACTCTCAGCCGAGAGAGGCATCGGCAGCACTTGAACGCACAGAAGACACACGCCGAAAAATAGAACTGCGAGCTTCTTCTGTAACGAGGTGCTGTGAATCCGTGAAGCCATTCTCGATGAGTCGTATCCTTGCACAGGTTTTCTGAAAATCAAGCAATCTCACGAATGAGAGTAAGAAGCAGCTTCGATCAAATACTGGGCGTTTGTTCATTTTCCACAATTTCGGTTTCAAGTTCGCCCTTTTTTCGATTTCATTTAGATTCCCGAATGAATCGCTCTGCCCTCTCGCACGAGCGCATCGCCATCTAAACCCCTTTCCCACACCATGACCGCCACTGCCCAACGCGCCGAACTCCAACGCAGCATCTGGCAAATCGCCAATGACGTCCGCGGTTCCATCGATGGATGGGACTTCAAGCAATACGTCCTCGGTGCCCTGTTCTACCGCTTCATCAGTGAAAATTTTGCCAGCTACATGGAAGGCGGTGACGAGAGCATCCACTACGCTGACCTGTCCGATAGCGTGATCAGCCTGGAAATCAAAGACGATGCCACCCGCACCAAGGGCTACTTCATCTACCCCAGCCAGCTCTTCTGCAACCTGCTCGCCACCGCGCACAGCAACGAGAGCCTGAATACCGACCTCGCCGCCGTCTTTTCCGCCATCGAGGCCTCCGCCAGCGGCTACCCCTCGGAAAAGGACATCAAGGGCCTCTTCGCCGACTTTGACACCACCAGCAATCGGCTCGGAAACACCGTGAAAGCCAAGAACTCTCGCCTCGCCGCCGTCCTCGCCGGTGTCGGCGGGCTCGACTTTGGCGACTTCTCGGGCAACCAGATTGATCTCTTCGGCGACGCCTACGAGTTTCTCATCTCCAACTACGCCGCCAATGCCGGAAAATCCGGTGGCGAGTTCTTCACCCCACAGAGCGTCTCCCGTCTCATCGCCCGCCTAGCCATCCACGGCCAGGCCAGCATCAACAAAATCTACGACCCCGCCTGCGGCTCCGGCTCCCTCCTCTTGCAGGCGAAAAAGCAATTCGACGCCCACATCATCGAAGAGGGATTCTTCGGCCAGGAGATCAACCACACCACCTACAACCTGGCGCGGATGAACATGTTCCTGCACAACGTGAACTACGACAAGTTCGACATCCAGCTCGGCGACACCCTCCTCGATCCTCAGCACGACGACGAAAAACCCTTTGACGCCATCGTCTCCAATCCACCCTACTCGGTCAAATGGATAGGCAGCGACGATCCCACCCTCATCAACGACGACCGCTTCGCCCCCGCTGGCGTGCTCGCCCCCAAGTCCAAGGCCGATTTTGCCTTCGTCCTCCACGCCCTCAGCCACCTGTCTGCGAAAGGCCGCGCCGCCATCGTCTGCTTCCCCGGCATCTTCTACCGTGGCGGAGCGGAGCAGAAGATCCGCCAATACCTGATCGATAACAACTACGTCGAGAGCGTCATTTCCCTCGCTCCCAATCTCTTCTTCGGCACCACCATCGCCGTCAATATCCTCGTGCTCTCCAAGCACAAGACCGACACCCGGACCCAGTTTATCGATGCCAGTGGACTATTCAAAAAGGAAACCAATAATAATATTCTCCTCGACGAGCACATCGAGCGCATTATGGCCGCCTTCGATGCCAAGAAAGACGAGGCCCACTTCGCGGTATCGGTACCCCTGAAGCGGATCGCGGAAAACGACTACAACCTCTCGGTCACCAGCTACGTCGAGGCCGAGGACACGCGGGAAACCATCGACATCGCCGAACTGAACGCCGAGCTGGAGGTCACCGTGGCGAAGATCGACCGGCTGCGGGCGGAGATTGGGAAAATCGTGGCGGAGATCGAGGGAACCACAAAAGGCACAAAAGGCACAGAATGAACTTGGGTGAAAATTGGAGGAACCACGAATGAACACAGCCGAACGAAGTGAGACAGCCTGCCAAAGGCAGCCCGAAGGGCAGAGCGAAGCGATGGCAAATTTTCACGAATGGGACAAGTGAAGGAACCACAAAAGGCACAGAAGGCACAGAATGATGAGGGACAGCAAAAGGCAGGCGGTGGTGATTTTTACGAGTCGAGACGGGAAGGTCGCGGTGGATACGCGCTTTGATGAGGAGACGGTGTGGTTGTCGCTGGATCAAATGGCGACGCTCTTCGAGCGCGACAAGTCCACCATCTCCCGCCACATCAAAAACGTCTTTGCCGAGGGAGAATTGGAGCACAGCTCAGTTGTTGCAAATTTTGCAACAACTGCCGCTGACGGAAAAACCTACCAGGTCGAATACTTCAACCTCGATGTGATCATTTCCGTCGGCTATCGGGTGAAATCGCTGCGCGGCACCCAGTTCCGGCAGTGGGCCACCCAGCGGCTCAACGAATACATCCGCAAAGGCTACACCCTCGATGACGAGCGGCTCAAGCAGGGCGGGGGGCGCTACTTCCGTGAGCTGCTTCAGCGCATCCGCGACATCCGCTCCAGCGAGCGCAACCTCTACCAACAGGTCACCGACATCTACGCCACCGCCATCGATTACGACCCCAAGGCTGACTTGACGCGTGATTTTTTCGCCACCGTGCAAAATAAAATGCACTACGCCGCCCACCAGCACACCGCCGCAGAGGTGATTCACGAGCGGGCGGATCACGCCCAGCCGCTCATGGGGATGACCAGCTTCAAAGGCAACTACGTCACCAGAGAGGATGTGCGTGTGGCCAAGAACTATTTGTCCGAAAAAGAGCTGAACGTCCTGAATCTGCTCGTTTCGCAATTTCTGGACTTCGCCGAGCTGCAAGCGCTGGAAGAGCGCCCGATGACCATGACCGATTGGGTTGCCGAACTCGATCGGCAATTGCTGGGAAACCGCAGAGAGCTGCTCAAAGACAAGGGAAAGATTTCAAGGAAGCAGGCGATCGAGAAAGCGGAAAGAGAATTCGAAGCCTATCGGGCCAATCAAATGAAACACCTTGAATCGGATTTTGATCGCGCTGTGAAGCGTCTGGGGAAGACGGCGGAGGGGGATGAGGGAACCACAAAAGACACAAAAGGTACAGAATGAACTTGGGTGAAAATTGGAGGACCCACGAATGAACACGAATGGAATGAGACGGTGGAATCATGAGTAAAGAGCTGCAATTTCTCATCTACAGCACGCCACAGGAGGATATCCGGGTGGATGTCGTCGTCAGAGACGAAACCCTCTGGCTCACGCAAAAAGCGCTGGCCAGCTTGTTCGGCGTGCAGGTACCCGCCATCAGCAAGCACCTGAAGAACATCTTTAGCGAAGGTGAGCTGGATGAAAAAGTGGTTGTTTCCAATTTGGAAACAACCTCTCCGCACGGGGCCATTCCCGGCAAAACGCAAACAAACCCAACGAATTACTACAACCTCGATGCCGCCATCTCAGTCGGCTACCGTGTCAACTCCACCAAGGCCACACAGTTCAGAATCTGGGCCACGAAGACACTCAAGGAGTTCATCCAGAAGGGCTTTCTACTGGATGACGAACGTCTCAAGCAAGGCGACAATGCCTTCGGCAAAGACTACTTCCGCGAACTTCTCGAACGTGTGCGCTCGATCCGGGCCAGCGAGCGACGTATCTGGCAGCAAATCACTGATATCTTCGCCGAGTGCAGTCTGGACTATGATCGCCACTCGCCGCTGACCCATGATTTCTACGCGATGGTACAAAACAAGTTCCACTACGCCATTGCCGGGCAAACCGCCGCCGAAATCATCCACTCCAAGGCCGACCACGCCAAGGAAAACATGGGCCTGAGCACGTGGAAAAATGCCCCCGATGGGCGTATTCTCAAATCGGATGTCACGGTGGCCAAAAACTACCTATCTGAGAAAGAGATCCGTCGCTTGGAGCGTGCCGTCACTGGCTTCTTCGACTATATCGAAGACCTGATCGAAAGCGAAAACCCTTTTACGATGGAGGATTTCTCCAGAAGTGTGAAC
>JBDHQE010000060.1:0-17236 GCA_039806885.1 Verrucomicrobiales bacterium | reverse complement strand
TCTGATCGATCAGAGGAAAGGGGAAAACTGTGGATGGGATATGCTCGCGCTGCATGATCTCTTCGATCCTCTTTACTAGGTCAGGGTGTTCTGATGAGAGATCGTTCTTCTCACTGGGATCGTTTTTCAGATCGTACAACTGAACGGCGAGATTAGCAGATGTGGATTTTTTCCGATTCAGATCGGTGCGAATTCCTTTCCATCGCCCATCCAGCCAGACGGCTTGTTGTCCTCCATAGTCGGGGAATTCTCGATAGAGAGCGGGGCGGGGAGCTTGTTCCTTTCCAAGCAAGGTCGGGGCAAAGCTGACGCCATCAATGTCCGTCGGAGCTTTTCCACCGATGAGTTCTAGGAGTGTTGGTGCCCAGTCCTCAAATCCGGTGACGTGGTCGGTCGTCGATCCGGCAGGGATTTTACCGGACCAGCGCACGATTTGGGGAATACGAATCCCGCCTTCATAGAGATCTCCTTTCAGTCCACGAAAGCCAGCGGCACTCTTGAAGAAATCGACGTCGATCTCCGCGTGGAGATGCGTCGGCCCGTTGTCCGAGGTGAAAATGACGATAGTGTTTTCTGCCAGACCGAGTTCTTGGAGCAGATCGAGAACTTCGCCGACATATTTATCTAGCCGAGTGATCATCGCCGCGTAGGCAGCGCGAGGAGTGAAGTGCGGGACATAACCGCCTTTTTCGCGCGTGAAAGGCGGGTCATTCCATTTCAGCGCCAGATAGGGATCGAGTTCAGCCTTTGGAATCTGGAGAGCGACATGAGGCAGGGTGGTCGGAAAGAAGAAGAAGAAAGGCTTTTCGCGGTTCTCCCGCAGGAATTTGATTGCCTGTTCTTGGATACGGTCAGGAGCGTAGTCTTGACCGATAAAACGGTCATAGCTGGCCGGATCGTTAGGATCGGCGCCCGGAGCTAGGCCCACATGTCCCGAGATCGCAGGATTATTGTTCAGTGGAAAGAGCTCACTGTTACTCCAAAGCGATTCTGGATAGTACGTGTGGGCTTTGCCCTGACAGTTATATCCGAAAAATCGGTCGAAGCCCTGCTTCATGGGATTGCCATCCGACCAAGGGTTGCCTAGGCCCCATTTTCCGAAGGCACCGCAGGTATAGCCTTCAGCTTTGAGGCGTTCGGCGAGCGTGACTTCATCTGCACGGATCGGGTACTGACCTTCCGGTTTAGCCTCCAGGTTACTTCTCACGGTCGCATGACCCGGATGTTTGGAAGTCATCAGAACGCAGCGAGACGGCGCACAGACCGCATTGCCAGAATAAGCCTGTGTAAAGCGCATCCCATCCTTCGCAATCGAGTCGATGCGCGGAGTGCGGATTTTTTCCTGCCCGTAACATCCGAGTTCTCCGTATCCGAGATCATCAGCGAGAAAGAAAACGATGTTCGGTTTGTCGACAGCGAAACTGGCGAGCGAGAATGAGATCAGGAGCAGGGTGGGGAGGATCGTTTTGATCATTGAAAATGTAAATAGACGACTGTTTTGATAGCAAATGGCTTTCTAGGACCCGATTCTTACAGATACTTCTCGAGGATTCTCGTTCTCACTTTTTCGTCATTCCCTCGAGCGTCGAGTTGAAGATCTTCCCTCGCTCTTCCCATGACATTTCAGGACGCTCCTGCCGAAGGGCATGCATTTTCTGGAATAGTTCTGATCTCTGCGCCTCCGTCAGTTTGTCTAATTTTTCACGGATTTCGGGGGAAGGCCCACCTCGCCAACCGTTTCGTCGACGTTTGGATTCCATGATCGCGGTGGGACTCCCGTTGATCTCAGTCGAGGGGCCGGCAGCCGGCTTAGTTTCCCCTGGCTTGAGTTTGAGGTCGGTGTGACGAATCGTGACAACTTCACCATTATCGATCGCAACTTTAACTGAGGCCTTTTCAATGTCGGGATCGGCTCTCAGTTCTACCATTTTCCATCCCTGCGAGTTCGGCTGATCCGAAATCACGTAGGTTTCCTTCGTCTCCTTATTGATGATCGTGGCAATCTGACCTGTGCTCGTGTTCGCGAATCCAGTGAGAATGAGGGAATCGCTCAAATTCAGTGATCGCAAAAACGGCGACTGTCCCTTGAGAGACGCATAATCGTCCAGCCCAATCATTGCTGGTTCGACCGAGCTCTGCACATCTCCAGGCTCCACAGCCAAAGAAAAAGCGAGGGGACAGCTCGCGATCAGAGCTGTTAGAGCGCCTAGGGGAATCGTGATTTTCATCTATCGTACCGTTGTGGTGAATGCTTGAAAAGTTTAAACACCAGAAACGGGCAAAAGATACGCGCTTCTTTGCGCAGTATATCCGCTTGCTCCCATCAGAGAATGGGAGAAGTTAGTCGCTGCTTATGAGTCATACACCTACTGTCTTCTCACCGCCAGGGACACCTCTGCCGGATCGCACTGTCGGAGAAATCGTCGCTGAGCGGCCTAGTTCTGCACGGGTTTTTCAATCCTTTAACCTCGACTTCTGTTGTCAGGGGAATCGGACGCTTCGCGAAGCCTGCGAGCGAAAAAATATTCCTCTCACTTCTATCGTCGAGCAGCTCGAAGCCGGAATGCGCGAACCCGAGGAGAGCGGAGACAATCCAGCGCTACTCCCCACGGGAGAACTCGTCGATTACATCGTGAACAAGCATCACCAGTATCTGAAAGATGAATTGCCTCGCATTCACATGATGGCGCACCGTGTGGCGAACGTCCACGGTGGATATAATCCCAAACTGATCGAACTCTATAACATTTTCTGTGATGTGGCCGAGGAGTTGGAAGACCATATGGTCTCGGAAGAGCACGTTCTTTTTCCGGCGATTCGTGCTCTTGCGAGTGGAGAGAAAGCAGGTCCGATTGATGGCCCTGTCACCGCGATGATGCAGGAGCACGATGATCATGGCGAAAAGCTGCTGAAAATGCGTGAACTAACCAACGACTACATTGCTCCACCGGAGGCGTGTAACACCTATCGAGCGCTCTTTGCCGGACTGGTGGAGATGGAGGAAGATCTGCATCGTCACATCCATCTGGAGAATTCAGTGCTTTTCCCGGATGCTCTCGCACTGAGCAAAGGTGAGAAGACGGCTTGATTCGAGAGCCGATGCGAATCGACTCGTGAGAGTCGAAACGATTCAACCAAAATGCGTCGCGAAAGCGGCGCTTTTTTGGTTTTGGCACTTTTTGATTTGTCGGGATTCACGGGAGATTCGAGGAACGGCTCTATCACTGACGGCGACCGAATTTCCTCTCGAGTTCGACATAGCTAATCTCGATCAGAGTGGGACGTCCGTGCGGGCAGCAATACGGCATATCACAGCGCAGTAGGTCCTCGAGCAGGCGTTGGAGTTCGGGCTCGCGCAGGGAATCGTTCGCTTTCACAGCCGCCCGACATACGGTGGTGGCGATCTTGTCCTCGCCGAGTCGATGGCTCGACATTCGCTCCGTCGCCACACGGAAATCAGTGATGATGTCGTGAATAAAGGTTTCCGGGTCGTCGTTCTTCAGGAATACTGGAACAGAGTCAATTTTTAGCGCATTCCCACCAAAAGGTTCGGCGGAGAATCCGAAGCGCGACAGCGTATCTAGATGATCTACGAGCAGGGCAAAGTCACGCGGAGTTAACTCGGCAGTCAGGGGCGTGAGCAGGCGCTGAGACGGAACGCCACCACTCTCCAAGCGGCGGCGTAGTTCTTCGAACAAGATGCGCTCGTGAGCGGCGTGCTGATCCATCAGCACTAAGCCATCTTTCGATTCCATGAGTACGAAGAGCTTGTTAAGCACTCCGATAATTCGGTAATTCGAAGCGACCAGAGGGGCCGCATGTGATGGCGCTACGGGAGATTCCTCGTCGGCTGAATGTGTGGGAGAGAGGCTCTCTGGAAAATGATCAACAGCGGCAGTTGAGCTTCTTGGGGAAGGGGGTGCAGGCCACTGTGACTCCGGCGAATCGCTTTTTGACACGTCGTCTGAGTTCGACAAGGCCGCCACTCGCTGACGCTCCCGATGGGTGAACAGAGGTGGTTCCGATGCGGCAGTGGGTGAGGGGAGTGACTCGAATACCAGAGATGCCTGCTGTGGAGGAAATCTGGTTTCTACATCGACTCCGGTATCGAGAGTCGTGGAGCGGTGCGGGAAGTCCACACCGGTCACGGGCCGCCCCATGCGCTGGCGCAATGTTTGGGCTACTGCAGTCTGGATCGCGTCCTGAACTGCGTAACCGTCGTGAAAACGCACTTCGCGTTTCGCCGGGTGGACATTTACATCCACGGCAGCCGGATCGGTGCCAAGAAAGAGATAAGCAACCGGATATTGGCCCTTCATTAAGGCGGTGTGGTAGCCTTCCCGCAACGCACGAGAGACGACCGCCGCTTCCACAGGACGACCGTTCAGAAAGACGAGTTGCTGCCGCCTGTCGCTTCGGCCCATGCCGGGTGGGCCGATATAGCCCCACACGCGAACGCCACGACTCTCCACCGGTTCGATCTCGAGCAGTCGTCCCGCGAGATCGCGTCCGGCGAGGGCAGCGATTCGCTCAATCAGACTGCTCGCTACGGGTAGTTGGAAGGCAAGTCGTTCGTCTCGCACTAGGGAGAAGCGCACCTGCTCGTGTGCGATGGCCTGAGTTTTTAAAATCTGCTCGAGATGAGCGTATTCTGTGGCTTCAGTACGCAGAAATTTTCTCCGAGCTGGCAGATTAAAAAACAGAGATCTTACCTCGATTTGCGTGCCGGGAGCTTCGCCGCTGTCGGATACGCGCTCCAACTTCCCTCCCGAAACGAGAATCTCTGTGCCAGTCTCTGCGCCGCTCTCACGAGATGTGAGGCGGAACTTTGACACGCTGGCGATGCTCGGCACGGCCTCGCCACGAAAACCTAGCGTGCAGATGGCGGCCAGATCTTCCTTCGTCCGGATTTTCGAGGTGGCATTGCGTTCGAGACACATCAAAGCATCGTCTCGACTCATTCCACAGCCATCATCCGTCACTCGGATCAGGGCGATCCCTCCACGCTGAATACGGACCTCGATATTTCCGGCTCCACTGTCGAGGCTGTTCTCTACCAACTCTTTCACCACGGAAGCAGGGCGCTCGACCACCTCGCCAGCGGCGACCTGACTGGCGAGAGCTTCTGGGAGGAGATGGATTTTACCCATGAGAATCGAGAACACCGTAACTGAAAGTCTTCCTTCCGCAGACGCAAGGACACTTTCTCTTTTTACTTTTGCTTAAGAATCCTGTAGTTTTCCAATGATTTTGTCTGACGCTTGTCTGTTTTGTCTGAAGTAGATTCGCCAAACAGTCTCAGGATGATGAACGCACGAAACGATGGAAAGTAATCCGGAACAGCTCTCGATTCCCCATGATTGGCGGGATGAGGACGATGATCGATACAGAGGTGGGAATCTCGTGCTCTGGATTGCGGTGATCGCAGTGCTGATCGGACTGAATTTTGCTTCTTGGTCTTTCTGTATGTGGGTGTTCGGCCAGCCAGAGCATCCATTCAACTATCGCATTCTCACCAAGCTGAATCGCTTGGCACCGATTCACGGATTCACGCCCGTCTCTGCACCGCGTGGGACGTTTCAATCGCCCAGAGACCTTTACGCCGGGGCTTTCCCTTTTTCAGCGTCTGATCTACAGGCGTATAATGGGGTCCTGAAGCGCCAATACATTCGGAACTTCGAAGACAGGGCGGATACACCGTTTCTGACGGGTGAGTTTACCGTTCTTTCAGCCCGCCCGATGACGAAGAATGACGTATTTTCTTCTGGTTACGTCATTCTCGGACGTTCGACTTCCTTCCCTGACGCCATCGTGGACTATGCCCTCCCTTCGGAGGCCCCTGCGAATATCCATCTAGCACCTGGCAGCACATTCAGGATCGACGAAGCGAATACCTGTGCGGTGCTACTCAATGTGGATCGCCTCGGCGACGGCACCATGACTTTTACCGTCGTCCCTCTGGTCGAGCGGACTTACGAGTTCGGCGAGGCAGGTTCGATTCAGGTGACAGCCCCCTCCCGGATTCATCTCGATCCGGAACACTGGCCGATCAGCCGCTATCAGGCGATTTCCGATCAAAGCGAAGCTTCATCGGCTCTCCCTCAAAAGCCCGTGAGTGCAGAAGAGTCAGCAAAGGAGAAGCCGACCACTCCAGCTGAAAAGGAAGAGAAAAAGTGAGAGGTGTCAGCGGAAGGCGGCTCGCCTCTTCGTCATGGCGCGATAAAGCCGGGGTTGCCGCCTTTCCTATGACTTTCCTCAATGGTAAACTCTCCATTCAAATCTGATCATTATGAGCAAATCCAGTACCAACCGACGCGACTTTCTGAAAGCCAGCCTTGTCACCTCAGCAGTTTTCGGAGCGGAAGCGGCTCTCACCACCACGACTACCCGCGCCGCTTCGGCCAATGGTGGTAAGCCGAAAAACATCATCTTCATGGTGAGCGATGGCATGAATCACGGTGCCTTGGCCCTTTCCCGACAGTTTCATCTACGTTCTGAGAAGGCGGAATCCAACTGGATTCGTCTGTATCGGGAAAAACCTGTGGTGCGGGCGTTGGTCGAGACATTCTCCGCCAGTAGCGTCGTTACTGACTCCGCCGCAGCGGCTAGTGCCTGGGGGGGAGGACAGCGTGTAAACAACGGAGTCCTCAATGTGCTCCCGGATGGGAAGCATGTGAAGACCATTCAGCAAAAGCTCCAGGAGGCAAAGATGAAAGTCGGATTGGTCTCGACTGCCACGATCACTCACGCGACTCCAGCAGGGTTCGCCGTCAACATGGATAAGCGCGGTGACGAGAGCCAAATCGCGGAGCAATATTTGGATCGTCGTGTCGACGTCCTTCTCGGTGGCGGAAAGAAGTTTTTTAGCGAAGATCTGAAGAAGCGTTATGCAGCGGCAGGCTACGCAATCTTGGAAGAGCGAAAGGATCTGGAGAAGCTGCCGGTGGAAGCGAACAAGCCAGTGCTGGGAACCTTTAACGACAGCCACATGTCCTTCTCGATCGATCAGGAAAACATTCCAGAAATCGCTGCTGCCCAGCCGACTCTCGCAGAAATGACGAAGGCTGCACTCGCACGTCTGTCCCTAGCCTCCGATGGCTTCTTCCTGATGGTCGAAGGTGCCCGCATCGATCACACGGGTCATGCCAACGACGCTGCCGCGTCCGTTCACGAGCAATACGCCTTCGACCAAGCCATCGGTGTTGCCGCTGATTTCGCGGAGAAACACCCTGATACATTGGTAATTATCAGCACCGATCACGGCTGTGGCGGAATTCAAATGAACGGAGTCAGCGCGAAGAAGTCAGAGGTAGAAATCTTCGGACCCGGCTCCTACAACGCCAGCAACGGCTACTTCGATCGTCTTAAGGGCTTCAATCGCTCCATCGAATGGATGAAGCAAAATAACGTAAATGGATTGAGCGGAAAGGCGCTGCGCGATGCAATCAAGCAATATACTGGACTTACCCTGACGGACGAACAGCTCGTCGCCGCTCAGGGACTCAAGGCTCCGAATTACAAGGACGTGATTCAAGAACACATCGGTATCGGTTTCACCAGCGGTAATCACACAGGCGAGCTCGTTGAATTCTGTGCCTTCGGTGCAGGCAGTAGCGCTTTTCCAGCATTCATGAAGAACGAGGAAGAGCATGACATCATCCTGCGTCTACTTGAGGTCGCGTGAGCCGAGTGACAGTTCCCGATTCGTTTCTCGACCTCTTTTTAGGATGAGAACGAAGACAGATTCGACAGGGTCAGATCGAGCATCTGACCCTGTTTCTTTTTGAATTTTCGTCGATCTGAAAGATCACTGACGAAAGCTCTTTATGACGGTGGTAGAACGACAGGAACAAATCATCGGAGACTACGCTCCGATTGAAGATCCATACGAGCGCTTTCAGTTGATTGTGGAGACGGCGACTACTAATCGTGCCGCAATCTCAGAGGCGAATCGTTGCGAGGCGAATCTGGTGCCCGGCTGCACTTCCCGAGTTCATCTAGTGGTGAGCCGTCTTGAGAGTGGAAATTGCTCGGTGCAAATCGAATCCAACTCCCCTGCTCTGGACGCGATCGCTGCGCTGTTTTGTCGTCTGTATCACGATGCACCAGATCAGGAGATCATCGATACAGAACCCATCTTCCTGCAGAGGCTGGGTGTGGATCGCCAGCTTACGCCGACCCGGCGACGTGGCCTTTCGAACTTGCGAAAGATGCTGGTCGAGCGTGTGAAATCACTTTCCGAATCAGGGCAATGATCGATGCGCATCTGCATCTGCAGGATCCGAGGTTAAGATCGACGATACCGGAGATTCTGGGCATTAGTCGTCAAATCGGAGTTCAGTATCTGGTCGTCAATGGAACCCGCCCGGAAGATTGGACTGTCGTAGAAAAGTTGGCTCAGCAGTACCCGGAGATCATTCCCTGTTATGGTCTACATCCTTGGTGGACTGACACTATACCGGACGAATCCTGGTTGCCTGACCTGGCTCGTCTCCTGAGATCGAATCCTCGTGCTGGGGTTGGTGAAATCGGACTGGATCGGGGGAGTCGAGGTCGGCGAGTGGATTGGGGGAAGCAGAGAGCCGTGTTCAGCGCTCAACTCGATCTAGCGAATCAACTGGATCGCCCCGTTTCCATCCACTGCGTCGCAGCTTGGGGAACGCTACTCGAATTCCTTCAGACCGTTCGACTCTCACGTCCCCCGCTCCTGCACTCGTATGCTGGCCCTACAGAGATGATCGATGCCTTCCTTCGACTGGGAGCTTTCTTCTCCCTTTCAGGCGCATTTTTTCGCCCAGAGAAATGCGAACGACTCGCGGTCTTCGATCAAATTCCTGATTCTCGAATCCTGATCGAAACCGATGCGCCTAACATGCTTCCTCCGTCAGAACTCATTCGTTTTCAGTCGGAGACGGCCTCCGTGAATCATCCGGGAAACTTGGAGGCGATTTATGAAGCAGTTTCTCGACGACGCGAATGTGATCTAGAAACTCTGAAATCCCAGATACGTGACAATTTTGCTCGTTGGTACTTTCCGAATCGCTAGCTAATTGAATCGGAATCAAGTGGATGGGGTGATGGACCAAGTGTCCTTTCACGAAGGGTATCGCCGCATTATGCCTTTAAGCATCGGCTCACTCACGCTCCAGCACTCGAGCGAGGTCTGCTTTTCCGAAAGGCTTCGGGAGAACCGCCGCGTAAGGACTGTTCTCAGGCGTATACTCGCCTTGGAGATTCCCACTCGTCGCGATGATGCGGGCATTCGGATTGAGACGCAGTAGCTCGTTTGCTACTTCGGATCCAGACATCCCACCCATTAGGGTCATATCCAGCAGTATCTGATCGATGGGATCGAAGGCCTCCAGATGCTTGCGATAGAGTGCCAAGGCTTCGGGGCCAGTCGAAGCGTGAACCGAATCGTATCCTAATTGCCGCAGTCCGCCCACGGTGGAGCGTGCAACTCTGGGGTCATCTTCCACGACCAAGATGCGCCCTCTTCCCACACGGGCAGGGATTTGCGCCGGTTTTAATTCTGGGATGGCGGTGCTTGAGTTCGATTGCGGACACTCTTCAACAGGATCGACCGTCGGGAGGAAAACTAGGAATTCCGTTCCAACTCCCACTTTTGAAGCTGCATCAATGTGCCCTCCGTGTTCCTGTATCATCGCACGACACGAGGCGAGCCCGATCCCGTTCCCACCGACTTTTGTAGAAAAGCCTGCATCAAAAATATGAGGAAGGTCCTCTTTAGAGATTCCTACGCCCTTGTCAGTGACCGAAAGAACTAGGTAGGCTCCGGGCTTCAATCCGAAGCGATTCGGAACACCGAACTCGGCACGATCGAGGATGATATCGATGGTGCCACCGGTTGGCATCGCTTGACGCGCGTTAAAGACGAGATTGTGGAGAACCTGATAGATCTGGGACGAGTTAGCGAAAATAGTGGGCGAATGTTTAAGAAACGTACGACAGCGGATATGTGATCCTGCCATCCCCAACTGCTGCGCCCGTTGAATCAAACCGTCGATTTTAATCGCAGATTTTTGGCTGCTCTCCTCACGCGTGAAAGCGAGCATCTGGGCAGCTAGCGCCTCCGCATCCGTGAGTGCTGCCTGGGCATCCCGAAGCCATTCCGTTACGCTCGGTGCCGTGGCACAGTCGCTCTCCGCACATTCCAAGTTCATCCGAATGACTTGTAGCGCATTCTTAAAATCGTGGACTACACCAGCCGCTGTGATGCGCAGAGACTCGCTGCCGGGTGCGGAAGGCGCTGGAGTTGCTGGAGTTGCTGGAGTTGCTGGAGTTGCTGGAGTTGCTGGTGATTGAGCCTCACTGATACCGCGAGCCTGGTTCGGCGAAATCCGTGATTCGATTTGAGACTCATTGACTGTTGGCTGAGTCTTGAGCCGATTTTCCAATGTGATTTTTCGGAAAGACGACTGAGGATTCGAGTGATGCCCCGAACTAGTCTCTGCATGCAGCTCCTCCGATTCCTGAGGAATAGGCTGTACCGTGATTACAAAAAATTCGCCCTGAGAGGCTTGGAGAGTTTCTAGGCGTATCGTCCACCGACATGCAAGTCGTCTCCGGTCACTCCGTACTAGTGAGCAGATTTTGAAATAGTGTCTCCTTCCCGGCGCTGTGGCGATTATCGGCAATCGTTCGATGAGGGACGTGATCTCAGCTCGGTCATAAACCATCCCCAGAGGCGAGCCGATTAGATCCTTCGTTCTGTATCCGCTTAGATTTGCCATCGCTTCGTCAGCGAATACAATTGTCGGTCCGAGAGGTGTAATCGAATCCCTTTCTGTAATGAGGATACCTGCTCTCTCCATTACCCCCCCTTCCCCCCTTGGTTTTCGAGGATTTGAATGATCGGATGGGTCGGATCTGTTCATCTGCGATGAGTCGTTCGAACGGTAGAGGGAATGTTGAGGCGGATTATAAGTAGCTTATCTAAACAGAGAAATTTGATTAGGGAAAGTTTAATTTTATAGAATATCAAAAAAAGAGACCCAAGGTTTCCCTCGGGTCTCTTTCATACAGAATTAATTCGTTACGGATTAGGAGAAGAGCTGCATGATCGGCTGCCCTGAAGATACGATTTGATCAGTCTTCGGATCCCGGGTGTGTCCCGCGACCAAGAAGGGACGACCAGACGGTGAATAGATTACCTTGTTCAGATCCAAGCCGAGGGCATAGGCGATGGTAGCATTGAAGTCCTGTGGATTACAGATATCCTCCTTCACTGCGATTCCCTTCTCATCGGACGCTCCGTACACCTGACCACCGACGATCCCGCCACCCGCCATCATGGTAGAGAACACACGTGGATGGTGGTCTCGGCCCGCATTGGCGTTGATGATCGGGGTGCGGCCAAATTCCGTGGCCACAGCGATGATCGTTTCTTCGAAGAGACCGTCAGCTTTGAGATCGTCAATCAAAGCAGAGATCGCTTTGTCCATCTCACCGGCTGTGGACGGAATTTCGCCCCACAAGTCATTGTGCATATCCCATCCGCCGGAGACCACTTCGACGAAGCGAACTCCAGAGCTGACGAGACGCTTGGCCAAGATTGCTCCCTTTCCGATCCGGGTATTCCCATAGCGCTCCACCTTTTGCTGATAATCCTTCTCCTTCGAGAGATCGAAGGTATCTAGATCCTTGCTCTTCATGAGCTTGAGCGTCTCATCATAAAACTGAGTGTAAGCCTTCACCTCATCGGTCTGGAACTTACGGCGGAAGGATTGATCAAAGGTATTCATCAGATCCATGCGCTTTTCGAAGAGATCCGTACCGACTCCCTGATAAGGATGGGAGTTCTGAACTCCGCGATCCGGATCGCCGATTGGCAGTGGGGAGAGGGCTGGGCCAAAGAAGCCCGATCCAGGATGCTCTCCACCTCCTCCGATCACGACCGAATCAGGCAGCGTATCGTGTCCTTTGCCGAGTAAGGTCTGAGCCCAAGGCCCCATCGTCGGATGGACGATTGTGGCACGCTTTTCATAGCTCGTTCGCACCCAGTAGGAGCCACCACGGTGATCTCCGGTTTTTTGATTCATCGACCGGATCACGGCGATATCCTTAAACCTCTTGGCCAGTTCAGGTAGGAATTCCGCCAACTGAACACCGGCGACACCCGTATCGATACCCTGAGTTTTCCCTGCAGTTTCTGCCCCTGGTTTCGGGTCGAATGTGTCCATGTGAGACATCCCCCCAGACATATAGAGAAGAATTCCACGCTTGGCCTTTCCACCAGCACCTCCCGCTGCCCGAACGGTAGACGCGGCTCCTATGGGCAGGATGCTGACTCCGAGTGCCGTTTGGGCGGCTCGCAGAACGAATTGACGACGACTGAACGGATCGAGTTGATTAAAGAGTTCTTTCATTTTGTGCTGTATTGTAATGTTAAGATTTCGTTAACAGAGAAATTGATATTTCTGGCTTTCGGCTCACTGAACGAACATAAATTCACGGGCATTCACGAGCGCCCAGATGACATTTCCGATTGCTTGCGCCTCGACTTCCATCTTCTGCTGTTCGTTCATGTCACGGTTTGTCTTCGCCCGCATTCCTGACTGAGCGATCGTCTTTTCTTCTGACGTGGGATAGCGAGTGAGCACGCTGAGGAAGATTTTGTCGATGTTATCTCTCTTGCTTCCCTTTCCGTAGGCGATTTCCTTGATCAGATAGGCATCAGGGCTAGTGAGCACCTTATTCGTGATCTCGCCGTTGAGGAGGGCCATGACCTGCGGAGAAGAACCCGTGGTGAATTGATTCTCGATCAGTTGCTTGTCTGACTGGCCGAACATTCGCAGGAAGTGATCCGGCGGCATCGGCTGATGCAGTTCGGACGCACGGAACATCTGTTGGCCACCGACGCGCTCATCCTTCGAGACCTCTTCTCCTCCATTCCTTACCAAGCGACTGACGCTGGTCCACTCTTTCTTCCACTTTTCGACCTGATCTGCTGTGGTCAGTGAGGCAGGGGCGACATCCATCACCACCTTATAGCGATCAGCTCCCTTCCGAGTGACTGATTCCGGATCCGCTGTGGTCAGAGCGACGAGGGAATCCCAGATCTGCTCGGCGCTCATTCGGCGAAGTACTGGACCAGGGAAGTGATAGGTGCCGGTATCTACCTGAGTCAGACTGGGCGTCATGGTCTCGGCTTCGCGCTGGTAGGCATTGGTATTATAAATGACGCGGAAAAAGCCCTTCACGGAGTAGTTCAGATCCTTCATCATCTCCTCTAGGAAGGAGAGCAGTTGGTAGTTCTCCGCCTGTCCGTCGAGGTGTCCAGGAAGATTGTCCACTGGCTCAATTTGGGCGAGTCCAAAGGCAAGTTTCCAGAAACGATTTACCACATTCACCGTGAAGCGCGGGTTATTCGGTGAGATTACCCAGTCAGCAAAGGCCTCACGAGGAGTCTTGTATTTGGTCACATCCATTTTGTCACCAAAGTACGTTGCTGGCTCGATCTTCATATTCGGCTCGCCGTCGTCATACTTGTAATCGTGTGGTAGTCGGACAGCATTTTCGGTCGTGTCCAGTACGTCGATCCGGTTCGATCCGAACCAGCGGGACAGAGCATTATCCTGATTGACCTTAGGGGGTAATTTCCCTGCAGCTTTCAGCAACTGGCTCATCCGATCTACTTCATTTCTGTAATTGTCGCCACCGCGTGCTCTTGTCACCGTTTCCCCCATAAATGCGGCCATTTTGTAGAAATCCATCTGATAGACTTCTTCGAATGGATGGTCATGACACTGAGCGCAGGTGATTTCCGTCCCCATGAAAACGGTGAAGGTATTGGAGAGATTGCACAGAGGCATCCCGTCATCGGTCACCATGAAGCCAGTCGCTGGTGAGTCCCAGAGCTTGCCAGTCGCTGTCAGCATCTCCTTTACCATCGTGTTGAGAGGCTTATCTGTGCGAACGCAGTCCTTCACCCACTCCATGTAGGAATCGACTTTCAGTGAATCATTACCCATCATGACCAGCCCGTCGCGGATGCGGAGAAGGTCAGAATAGTAGTTGTACATCCGCATGACGAAGCCCTCGGAATTCAGAAGCTTGTCGATCAGAACGGCGCGCTTGTTCGGGCTGCGATCATTCAAGAATGCGTCGGCCTCATCATACGTTGGGATTCGGCCTACGGCATCGAGATAAATGCGACGAAGAAACTGATTGTCGTTCGTTGCAGGATTCGGAATGCACATTTGCATTTCGCGCTCAATCTCCTTTTTCCGATTCGCCTTCTCATCTGGGGTAAGCCCCTCCTTGGTCGGCAGTGCTGCCAGTTCCGCTTGCAATCCGTAATAGCTTTCTTTGAGCTTGTTCAGAACCAGCGTATCGATTTCCGCAGCGAGCGCAGCCGGATCCGTTGGGAGATTGCCCTTGACGAAGATACGATCTTGCTCGCTCAGCTTGTTGATCGGATAATCGACGGTTTTACCATCGGGGAGCTTGAGTTTTACCGTCGCATTCGTCCCCGCTCCCGATGTGCCGACGAATTCTGCTTGGAGAGTGCGACCGTCAGAAGAGGTCCAAGTTCGAACTTCCGCCCAAGCGGAACCTGCGGTCAATACGAGTGCTCCGGTTGACAGCAGAGCGAGAAACAGACGAGTAAAACGAATTTTCATGATAGGATCGACGTACGACTTCTCACAGTATAGTCGCCACTGGGGGATAACGGGAAGAAGAAAATGTGTTACAAGAAATAAGATCGAATTATTTTTTTTAATCGAGCTATCGATATTTTATGACAATTATAAAATAATTCAATTGCTATATTTCTGAAGAGTTGGAGTCGGTAAAGCAATTCGGAAAACGACTAAATCATCGATACTACCGCGAAATCCTTCCTCCTGACTTCGGCCAAGAGAGAGTCTTTTCGCCGCGCCGATTGGTAGATCTTCCGCATGAGAATAACTAATGATTTCCGGTCGACCGTCCACAAATAGGTGAATTCGGGAGGACGGATCGCTGCCTCCTAGAAATCGATAGGCGACATGATGCCAGTTTCCGTCCGCGCAGTCGGTGCTACCCACGAGAATTCCCTTTCCCCAGTCGATACGCAAGGCACCAGGCACTCCATGATTCGACTCGTGATTCACCGAGAGATTCCAGCTTTGCGAACTGGGGTCTCCAAAACGAAGAATGTGCTTTGGCTCCTCTTTTCCGAAATCAGATACGGCGAGACGGAGCCAAAGGGCGATGGTATGCGGGTGCTCTAAGCGAAACTGCGGAGAAAGTGGAATCTCTAGGCTCTCCCAAGGCTGGAAGCTCAATCCTCCGCCCGAATACCCAAGACTTCGCCGAGGCGAGCGATCCAGACCACCGGGTGCGACGAGATCGATATCAAAGCGCCGGTCCGCTCCCGTATCTTGGAGAAGAGATCCGCTCGATTCATCAAATCGAAATCGGAGAGCCGGAGAATTCGAGGCCTGTGCTCCCAAACGCAGACGAAAGGTATCTCCCCCATAGTCGAGCGACTGGAGCGGACTCCTGCTTCGTCCGTCGGCACGTACCGCAAGTCCCTCATGAACGATTGTGGTTGCCGTATTTCCGCTCGTCCGACTTGCGGCCACGATCCCTTGCATCACATGGAGATCCGAAGTGCCGTCGGCAGTCACATCTAATCCAAATCGGGTTCCGAGGTCCACAGCATTGATTCGCGGAGTATTGACGGTGAATCCATGCGCTTTTTGAGGAACTTCCGCCACGAGACGGCCTGACTTTAGGAACATCCGATTGCCGGACTCGATGCTAAATTCAGAGGGTCCCTCGATCAGGACGGTCGCTCCCGAGTTGAAGGTGACGGCGATGCTCCCGGAATCGAGTTTCAGAAAGCCGGGAGTCAGCCAGCCATCCACTCGGACGAGTGATCGACATGATTCATTCCAGATCAGATTTTCTGATCGCTCGAGATGGGCGACGAACGATGCAGGAGAATCAGAATGTGGCGGCCCTCCCCGAAATGCAATCGATTGGAACAGTAGCAAGAGACCGATGCTGGCAGCAGCGGAGACAATACAGGCTGTGATGACATCTCGCCACGGAATCGAGCGTCGCTTATCTCTTTCTTCTACGATCTCCAGCAGCACAGACTTGGCGAAATCTCTGTCACTCATGACCTCACTGTGCAGACGCGCCATCACCCCTTTCACCAAACTATGATTCTCGTCTCGCCCTAAGAGTGCGTGTAAAGCGGCATCGACTTGGACCTGTTCGATGAATCGCGCCCGAAGCTCGGAGTCATGGGCGAGAAGGTGCTCCAGATGATCACGCTCTTCCCCAAGAAGGCTCCCAGATAGATAGGCTTCCAATTCTTCAGGATTCATGTGGACGGAAAGGTTCGTGTTGTGCCTGAAGGTGACGTTCGATACAAGTCTTCAGAGCGGAGCGGATGCGATAGAGCGTCGTCCTTACCCAAGCCTCACTCTGCCCGAGAGCAGCAGCGATCTCGTGGGCAGATTCCGAAAAGCGATAGCGACGTTCCAGCAGTTTTCGCTGATTCTCCGGAAGGCGTGCGAGACATTCCTCCAGAGCGGGAAGTTCCGGGAAATCGGGAGAGAATCCTCCTTGGCACGCCTCTTCGGCGATGCGGTGTTCGAGCAGTTTTTCCTGGTTCCTTGCTGAGCGCTGATAGCGAAGAGTTTCCTTGCGGATCAGATTAAAAGCGATCGCGCGCAGCCATTTCCCAAAATCAGTTCCTGCCTCGAATTCCTGGATATGTCTCCATGCGAAAAGGAAGGTCTCATGGGCAATTTCATCGATTAGGTGCGGAATCGGTAGTTTCATCGCTACGAAGGCACGCAGACGGGAACTGTGGGCGCTCAAAAGTCCCTCGAACGCCATCAAATCCCCGCTTTGCACACGAATGACGAGCTTCGTCTCGTCCACTATCGGAAAACCATCACTCACACGGATACAATATCCGCTCCCTTAGATTTTGTGACGAATTCCTCATTACGTGAGGTAATTCTTGTCTCCGCGATCCACTTTCTTCGCGCTTCGTGCCTTAGCATCCTAGCCTTGCCTCGCGCTACACGCTGGTTTCCGGAGCTGCCCTCGATTGCGTTGTAGACTGGACTCTCTGAACGCCGGATAGGTGTAGCTCGTCATGAGTTCGTCCCTTCGATCTTTCTTTTTTCTGGCACATTCGAGATTTAAGTGGGTAAAATCGACAACTGTTCATACGATTTATTCTCGGAATTCACCTTGGAGGGAA
>JBDHQE010000059.1:0-17283 GCA_039806885.1 Verrucomicrobiales bacterium | reverse complement strand
GAATTCGGCGACGCGGGGTCTGAAATCCGCTTCCCCAATCATCCCAATGCCGAGCAATTGCCCGTCAATGCCAACGGCCGCCGCGTGCGTCTGCGACCGGATGAAGGTCGAGTGGAGGCGCTGTCGAGTGCGACACAGTTCGGTCAATCCATCGATCCCTGGGGGCGACATTTTCTGGTGAGTAATTCCCGCCATATCTTCTACGAAGTGATCGCTGCCCGCTACTTGGCACGGAATCCGAGGCAGTTGCTCTCGTCATCCGTCGTCTCGATTTCCGATCATGGTGACGCGGCGGAGGTTTTCCCCATCACGGAGCATCCCGAGCACCAAATGCTGACAACTGCGGGCGTGTTCACCTCCGCTTGCGGTATCCGATGCTATGACGGTGGCCTTTTCCCCGCTCCCTATGATCGCGTCAGTTTTGTCGCCGAACCCGTCGGCAATCTCGTTCATGCCGACTTGATCTCGGACAAAGGAGCTACTTTCACTGCATCGCGTCTGTTCGAGGGAAAAGAATTCCTGACTTCGCGTGACGCATGGTTCCGCCCAGTCGCAAACGTGCTGGGACCGGACGGAGCGCTTTACGTGGTGGATTACTACCGCCGCATCATCGAGCACCCGGAGTGGATGGCGAAGGAGGTGGCAGAATCGCCTCACTTACACGACGGCATCGACAAAGGGCGCATTTATCGCATCACGCCTGAGGGCACCCCGGCTCCTGCGTGGATGAAGGGGACAGAACTGAGTCAGGCGACGGATTCAGTCCTGCTAGAAGCTCTGGGAAATACGAATCAATGGCATCGTCGCAACGCGCAACGGCTGCTGGTGGACAGGCATCGGAAAAAAACCGGACAGGCATCGACGGAACTGATCCGAAAACTCACCGCAATGGCGATGGAGGACGCTCGACCTTTCGCCCGGCTCCATGCGGCCTGGACTCTGGAGGGACTGGGGGCACTGGATGAAAAGACGATTCTCGCTCTGCTTCAGGATGTGGAAGCTGGAATACGGGAAAATGCGATTCTTCTCTCGGAATCCTTCTTGGTCGAAAGTCCAGCACTCCAGAGAGCATTGCTCGCGATGCAGGAAGACCCTGGGCACCGAGCGTATTTTCAGAGGCTCTGCACGCTAGGCGATCTCGATTCGCCTGAGGTGAAGCAGGAACTCGCAGACGCTCTTTTCTCGACAGAGGATTCTTGGAATCATGCGGCGATTTTTTCGGCGAAGTTTCTCGACTACTCCGCACTACTCACCCGAGGACTGACGCTGGCGGAGAAGGAGCCGCGGCGCTGGATGTCTTTGGTCGAGCGCTTGGTCACGATGCAAAGTCGTCAGGCGGACGTCGCCGGTATTCGAAAGATGCTCGCCCTGACGCACTCAGAGGAGTCGTCTGACGCGAAGTCTTCCGCTCCTGGGCTGGCAGCGATTCTCACGGGAATCGCTAAAGGGGCCGAAAAGTCCGTGCTGCATGATCCCAGCCTCGCATCGGAGCGAGAGATGCTGTTGGGACAAGTCACCGGGCATCCGCGTGGCGAGGTGCGGCGAGCGAGTCTCACACTTCTCGCTGCCATGGGCCTGCCGCAGGGGGAGGCTCTGAAGAAAATGCTCGCACACGCCAGAAAAATCATCGCAGACTCGTCCGAAAAAGTGTCCGACCGCCTGATCGCCATCTCACTGCTGTCGCTCGCAGAGCCGGGTAAAAACGGTGAGGTCATGCTCGCTCTCGTTCAGCCGAGCGAAGCTCCAGAAATCCAACAGGTTGCTCTCGAAGCATTAGGATCGCAGAACAGCGCGAGCCTGACGGATGAACTCTTCGCCCGCTGGCCTGCGATGTCCGAGGAAATTCGCAAGCATGTGATCGGTCTCTTGTTGGCGACTCCGGAGCGCCGCGATGCCTTGGTCACTGCTCTGGAGAAAGGCATCATCGCTCCCAGCTATCTCTCCGGTGGTCGTCATGTAGGCCTGATTGCTCGTGCCGACACAGCCACCCGCGCCCGACTGCGCACAGTCTTGGGACTCTCCGCTGATGGCAGCATGGAGGACCCCGTGCCGGAAGATTATCGTGCTGCCTTGGCGAAAGGAGGGTCGCGAGAAAAAGGAGCGACGATTTACCTCCAGCAATGTTCCGCCTGCCACCAGCTCGGAGGAAAAGGCGGCACCCCCATCGGGCCAGACCTGAACAGCATACGCATACGCGAACCCGTCGCCATCGTGACTGATATCCTCCAGCCGAATCGCTCGATCGCCGACGGTTTCGCTCTGTGGCAGATCACACTCAAGGATGGATCGGAGAAAATGGGCGTCATTGCTTCCGAGACCGGAGAATCCATAACGCTGCGCGTGCCCGGTGCCGCCGAGGAAATTTTACCTCGTCAGAACATCACTTCGAAAAAAGAAGTCGGAATGTCCCTGATGCCCGCTGGACTCGGAAACTTGATCCCGCCAGCAGACATGGCCGATCTGATCGCTTATATCAAAAACCCCGACTAATATCAGAAACCCCGAATAAGAATTTCGCTCCGATGAAAAGCCACCGCTCTTATCTCGTCACCGCCGCCGGATTTTCTCTCGGCCTGCTGCTCGCTCTGCCCTCTGCTCTTTTTGCCGAAGGCGGAAAACTCCGCGCTGCTGCCGCGAAAATCGACATCACACCCGACACTCCTCAATATTTGATCGGCTATGGCGAGCGCATCTCGAATGGTGAAATCTACTCTCGCCTCTACCACCGCATCCTTACTCTCGACGACGGAGCGCGGAAACTCGTGATCGTATCCACCGACATTTGTGTGCTGTCTCCCACCGAATACCGGCACGTCGCCGAGCAGGTGCAAAAGACGCACGGCATCGATCCTGTTGACTTTCTTTGGGCCACCACCCACACCCACTCCGGTCCCGAAGTCGGAGAGCCGGGCATTTACGACGTTTACATGCCCGAGCGCAACGTCCACAGCTTCGACCGCACGTACACCGATTTGGCGATTCAGAAGCTCATCGACGGCATCGGGCAGACGCTAGATTCGCTCCAACCCGCTCGCTTGGGCGTCGGATGGGGCACTGCCGACGCGAACATCAACCGTCGCGAGCGCACTCCGGATGGGAAGATCAGGCTCGGACAGAATCCAGACGGCCCCCGCGACCGCATGATCGGTATTCTGAAACTGATGAAACGCGACAGCGACGAACCGATCGCGACTCTGGCCAATTACGCGATGCACGGTACCGTGCTCGGAGGGAAAAGTCTCATCATTAGCAGCGACGGACCCGGAGAGGCTGCGGAACGCGTCGAGGAGAAAACCGGAGCGCCCATGCTCTATCTGAACGGTGCTGCCGGGAATATCGCACCACTCTACAGTGTTTACTCCACGCCTGAAGAGGGTCATCTCCGGGAGTTTCGCAGCTTGCTCGGCGATCCTATTCTCGCCGCTCGTGACGCGATCACTAGCTACCGCGACACGCTGGCGATCCAGCCTGCCGAAGCGATCTTCGAAACCCCGCGCAAGGAAGGGCTCGGCTGGTCGGACGACATGGCTGCCGACACTCGCAACGACGCCCAGGGTCAGCCGCTCGTGCGACTGAGATGCCGCTTCATCCGGCTCGCCGATGACATCTTGATCTGGACCGCGCCGGTTGAACTCTTCTGCGAATACTCCATGGCCGCTCGCGAGCACTCACCTTTCGCGAACACCTTTTACTTCGGCTACACCAATGGTTGGTTCGGCTATCTCCCCACCGCTGTCGCCTTCGAAGAAGGCGGATACGAGTCCACACGCGTCACGCCCTTCACCCCAGCCGTCGAAAAAGGATTCACCGATTTCGTTCGATCCAATATAGAAAAAGCCGCGAGTGCCACGAAGGAAGCAAATACCGCGAAAGCGCCCGAGAAGTGAAGGGAATGCGCTCTTTACAACTCCCAGTTTTCTTTCCCATATTGCCCTTCACTTCTCATTACGAACTATGAAACGTCGTGTCTTCTTTTTTCCCCTCCTTCCCGTTCTCACGCTGTTTTGCATCGGACTCCTCGTCTGTCAGGCGGAAGACCAGCCGATCAAAACCTTGCGCGTTGCCACCTACAACACGGGGCATTTTAATCAGGGCCAGCTCGGCGGTTACCAGGCAGAGGATGTGCAGCCCGCGCTTCAGCGCTGGAAAACATGGATCACGGACCAAAAATTGGATCTTTTTTTGATTCAGGAGTGGAACAGCACTTTTGACAAGGACAAGACAATCGACGCCACCGACGCTCTGCTGAAACCCATCTTTAAATCCGTGGAATTCGGCACCGAAAATCGTTATATCCACAACGGAATTGCCACCCATGAGACGATCAGCAACAAGCGCATCGTCCTCCTTACGAATAAGCAGTATTACATCACTCAGGTGGATTGGAAAATCGGCGATATCACCGTCGTCCTGATGTCAGTTCACGTGCCTTGGGACGAGAAATCCCACGATTCCTCTATTGATGCATTGATCGCTGAGTTGAAGAAGCACGAATATTTTATCTGTGCGGGTGATCTGAATGCGCCAGACGAGAACATTCTGAAGATTAAAGAAGCCGGATTCAATCTTGCCAACGGCGGTGAACACGGATGGTTCTGCACCTCGGGCAAGCGTTTCGGCACCGACAAACCCAATCAGAACATCGACAATATCCTCACTTCGAAAAACATCAGCATTGATCAGATCTCCGCTCCGAAAACCGGGCTGAATGATCAGGATCACCTGCCACTGCTCGCAACGCTAAAAATCTGGCGTTGATCGGTCTGGAAGATTTGCTTCTGATTCACTCTCACTCTTCCGTTCTCATCTTTTCCCCATCCGATGCGACTCGCTCTTCAATTTCGTTCCTTTTTGTCCGGCCTTCTACTGATCGCCCTCTGTTCCGCTTCTTTCATCGTCGAATCCGCAGCACAGGACAGACCATGTGCCATCGCGATTCATGGAGGTGCTGACTCGAATCCCAGCTCTGATCCCGAAGTTCTGGCACGAAAGAAGGCTGTGCTAACGGAGGCTCTGCACGCCGGGCACCAAATCCTTACCACCGGAGGATCGAGTCTCGATGCAGTCGTCGCGGCGATTCGTGTGATGGAGGATTCGCCGCTATTCAACGCGGGAAAGGGTGCTGTCTTGACCAATGAAGGCACGGCGGAGCTCGACTCGTCGATCATGGATGGCCAGACGCTGAATGCAGGAGCTGTCGCCTCGGTCAAGCATGTCAAAAATCCCATCGCACTGGCTCGTCTCGTCCTCGAAAAGTCCCCTCATGTACTCCTGATCGGTGCCGGGGCGGAGGCGTTCGGGAAAGAGCAAAAGGTCGAGATGGTCGAGAATGAATACTTCATCACAGAGAAACAACGCGCTGCGTGGAAAGCCATCCGAGATCAAAAGACGAAGGAGGGCGAAAAATCAAAACAGGTCAATCGAGATCAGCTGGTGAAGCAATTCCCCAATGCCAATTTCGGAACTGTCGGAGCGGTTGCCTTGGATCAGGATGGGAATCTCGCTGCTGGAACTTCGACGGGCGGATTGATGTATAAAGCTTGGGGGCGCGTTGGCGATTCTCCCATCATCGGAGCTGGTACTTACGCAGACAACGAAACTTGTGCCGTCTCGGCCACGGGGACGGGCGAATATTTCATCCGTGGTGCAATTGCGTACGACATCACCGCCATGATGCGCTACAAGGGGGCTTCCGTAATCGAAGCTGCGAACAGTCGAATCTACGAAAAACTGACTCACATGGGCGGAACCGGTGGTGTGATTGCGATGGATCGCGCCGGAGTGATCGTCATGCCCTATAACACGAAGGCGATGAACTACGGATGGATCGATCCTGCCGGGCAGATCGAAGTGGGACAGTATCCGGCTAAGAAGTAATTCTGCTCCTGCTCCTCGGGACCATGGGATTCCGACCAGTGGGTTCACTTTGATACCTCTTCAAAGGCCGTTTCTCCTTCGCCAATCCAGCGATACTTCACCGCAGTGGCGGAAGACTGATCCGCGATTTTTTCTTTTCTCGCCAAATAGAAGTAGCCGTCACCGAGTGGTGTCAGTCCCGTTGCGCCGTATTTGAAATTCCATCCACGAGTGCCCGATTTCTCATCTTTTTCACCTGCGTCCAAGAGGCTGAGCGTCTGCACCTCGATCTCTCGACCGTCGGACTGAATCATCGTTGAATGCGGCGCTTTCCTTCCGTCGATCACGAAGAGCGAGTGATTGGGGAAGTTCGGCTTTTTTCCCGGATAAACGGCTGCAAAGAAGTTTCCCGAGGCCGGATCGTATTCGAGATTCTGAATGCCGTATGAGGTATTTCCCGTGTAGAGAAAGTATTTCGAAGCTGGCTTTTCCGGTCCCGCCGTGTGTAGGGCGTCTTGACTCAGGGGGCGGGCATACGATGCCCAGTCGCGGATGTCGTATTGCAGGATGACTTGGTGATCGTTATCCTCACGGCTGACATCACCGTAGATTCCGTAGGCGATGTAGAGAAACGGACCGCCATCCGATGAGCCGATTCCCGGCCCCAAGGTGATTCCATCGATCCCGGAGCAACCATAGCGATGGGGAACCGTCTCAGCTCCGACCTTGACTGATGTTTTGTAGTCCTCAGCCACTTCTTTCAGATAGACAGCTTTCACGACATCCGTCGTAGAGGCATCAATGTGAGGGCGCGTGATTTTGGTCCCGTCGAAGATCGCTACGTAGAAGGCATTCACTCCGCTCTCCGCGACATCGAGTTTCTTGCGAATGGAGGTGCCGATCCTGTCGTCTTTATATTCGAGCGAGCCGAAAACGCGCTCGGTGAGGGGATCATAGGTGAGATCTCCCAGATGTCCCACCAGTCCTGTCACACTACCGATAAGATGGCCCTTCAGATCGGTTTTGATCAGCTCATTCGTGAAGGAGAAATAGATGAATCCGCGAAGTTGATCCACTGCGATCCCCTGAACGTGGAATTTTCCCTGCGGTCCTGTGGGGATCTCGTTTGGTAACTGACTGGGTGAGAGTCCTTCGGTGGTGCCAGCGACAGACGACAGGAGGCAGGCAGAAGCAAAAAGTACGGAAAGCAGTAGTCGTTTCATCAGATGGAAGATCCGTAGGATAGAATGAGGCGGACGAGAGGTGAAGCGATTTTTGTGCCGAGAACGTTGTCGCAGCACTCCCGCGTTTCAGTTCTTGGGTGCTCTCACCAAATTCTTGACTCTTTCGAACAAATCCAGTCGAATCAGCGCATCTCGATCCCCATCGTCTTCCCATGCAGCAATCACTTCGAATCAAGCTCTCAGGTTTCATGTTTCTCCAATACTTCATTTGGGGATGCTGGTATGTCAGCATGGGGGCGTACCTGGAGAGCGCTCTGCATTTTGACGGGCAGCAGATCGGCTTAGCCTACGGGGCTTTCGCCATCGGTGCGATGGTGTCACCTTTCCTCGTCGGACTGATCGCAGACCGGTTTTTTGCCTCGGAGAAGCTCCTTTCAGTCCTCGGAATACTCGGCGGCGTGCTTCTCTTTCTCCTGCCTCATTGTCAGAGTTTTGGAACGTTCTATTCTCTGCTGATCGCCTACTGCGCCCTCTACGTTCCGACCTTGGCGCTGGGTAATTCCCTGTCTCTGTCTCATCTGGCGAATGCGAAAACTGATTTTCCGCGGGTGAAACTATTTTCTTCTGTCGGTTGGATTTTCGGACTCGTGGCCGTGAATGCGATGGGCGGGGCCACCTCCCCCACACAGTTCTATCTCGCTGGAGCTGCATCGATATTCTTCGGTCTGTATTCCCTCATCCTGCCTCATACTCCGCCCACCAAGGCAGGGGCTGACGTACGTCTGGGAGAGGTCCTGGGGCTCGATGCACTGGCCTTGCTGAAGAAACGATCCTTCGCGATCTTTATTCTTTGCATGTTCTTGATCTGCATTCCGCTGTATTTCTACTTCGTCAATTTGGGGCAATATCTCACCGAACTCCGCTGGGAGAATATGCTGGTGAAAACCTCACTCGCTCAGGTGTCCGATGTCGTGTTCTTCTTGCTCCTGCCGTTCTTCCTCCGTCGTCTCGGGTATAAGCGAACGATCCTTCTCGGAATCGCTTGCTGGATCGCCCGTTATTTCTCGCTATCCGTCAGTGCTACTGGTGGAGAATGGGCGATCGGGCTGATCTTCATCGCCATCCTGCTGCACGGAGCCTGCTATGACTTCCTCTTCATCGCTGGTCAGCTCTATGTCGATGATGAAGCTGGGCCTCGGATGCGTGGCGCAGCACAGGGATTCATCGCCTTCATTCTCTGGGGAGTCGGGAATTTTGTGGGCAGCTTCCTTGCGGGACAGGTACAGCATCATCATACGCTAGAGACTCCCACCAGTGACGGAATCACACACGACTGGGCTGCTATCTGGCAAGCTCCGGCTTGGGGCGCAGTTGCAGTTCTGATCTTCTTTGCGATTTTCTTTCGCGAACCGGTGAAAAGAGTGGAGCAAGAGGGATGACCCACCGCTATCAGTGATCACGACAGATCAGTGATTACGGCAGATAACTTTCGAAATAAGACCTCTCCTCATCTCGAAGGCCTCCGAAAAGCCGAAATGATGGCTGATCCAAGAATTCCACAGCCTCCGATCATGATCAGTCCCGGCAGCCAGAGGGAGTAGAGAGCGGCTTTTGTATCCTTTTGCAACACGGCTTGATCGGGAGCTCCGGGATTGACATAACAGACAGTATCTGTGCCCGCCGTTCGGGTGTTGAGCTGTTTCAGAAGCTTTTGCGCGTCGGTGCTCTCACTCGAGAGACGTCGCAATCGATTCCCCGTGTGTTTTTTCCCCTCCCACTGATAGCGATAGGTCAGATGGATCGCGTATTTCACCTGGCCGTATTGATCCCGCCCTACAGGATCGATGAAGCCTGTTTCGATGTGACACGGGACTTCGACCCAAGAATCCATCGCGGCGGCGCGGCGGTAAGTCTCCCAGAGATACCGCATCGTGAGACCTCCGGCTACGATGAGAGCGAGTCCCAGACCGATTTTCCACAGAACTCCGCCCCAGCTTCGCCTAGCGGGGCGAATGAGAGGATTTGACGGACTAGGGTTACTATTTTTTGCATCGCGCATCGTTTTATCGAGATTAATGTAAGCGCATGAGTGAACTCTCCCAACAAATTAACGAGGACATGAAGACGGCGATGCGTGAAAGAAACACGCTCGCGCTCAATGTGATTCGCATGCTCAAGGCATCGGTTAAGAACGCTGCCATTGAAAAGGGAGGCGCGGGAGCTGAACTGACGGACCCAGAAATCGTTTCTGTCGTACGCAGGGAGGTGAAGAAACGCCAAGACTCAGTGGAACAATACACCAGCGGTGGACGTGCGGAACTGGCGGCTCAGGAATCTGCGGAAATCGAGATCCTTCAGGGCTACCTTCCTGCGGCTCTGAGTGAGTCAGAATTGGCTGCAATCATCGATACCGCGATCAGCGAAATCGGGGCCACTTCGCGCAAGGATATGGGTGCTGTGATGAAACTAGTGCAGGAGCGAGCTGCTGGCCGAGCCGACGGGAAACAACTCTCTCAGGCGGTGATGGCGCGGCTCCAGTGATCGAGTCGTTTTTTGCGAGACCTGACAAAATCTGCTCGCATGAGAATTTCAGCGATCATCGTGGCGGCTGGTAGTAGCCGCCGGATGGGATTCGATAAGCTGGCAGCCGATCTGTTGGGCGAGAGCGTATTGATTCGTTCCATGCGTGCGATGGAGGCCTGCCCTGAAGTCGCGGAAATTCGCGTTATCGTCTCACCCGCTGCCGTTGATGAAATCACAGCACTCGTGGCTCGGAGCGGCATTTCGAAATTCATCGAAGCCGTTCCGGGGGGAGCGGAGCGACATCTCTCCGTATGGGCGGGGTTGGAGCGTGTTCCGGACGATTGTCCTCTCGTGGCAGTCCATGATGCGGCACGTCCTTTGGTCTCGGTAGAGGCCATCTCTCGATGTGCTGCGGTCGCTGCCGACCATGGAGCTGCTGCACTCGCTCATCGAGTGGTGGATACTCTCAAGCGTGCGAATCCGGATGGCGAAGTCGAGACGGCGGTGGAACGAGAAAATCTCTGGGCGATGGAGACTCCACAGATCTTTTCCCTTTCTCTCCTACGCAAGGCTTATGCCAGCGTGCTCGAACGAGGAATGGTGGTGACGGATGAAGTCACTGCGGTCAAAGAGTCGGGCCATTCAGTGAAACTGGTAGAGAATGGAGAACCGAATCTGAAAATCACTGTGCCGTCGGATTTGGAACTGGCAGCAGCAATTCTGCAGATTCGCCAAAGACGAGCGAGAGAAACTAGAGAAGCTAGACGAGCGAGAGAAGCGTCTGATTGTGGAGACGGCGACGTTGGCGACGACGGTTAAAAAAGGAGACAACTCCGCAAGGATTCGAACCTTGACAAAGAGAATCAAAATCTCTTGTGCTGCCGTTACACCACGGAGTTGCGGTGACGGTATCCTGAAATTCTGAGGAATCAAGTCTCGGAGCACTGACAATTGGATTTTTCCTCAATTTTTACACTGGAGGCGCGATTAGGTCATCGACAGAGATGCCGGAAACTCATAGAATCCAGTCACTCACGTTCATTATGAAAATCCGAATTCTCCCTCTCCTCACCGCTTTCCTCGCCTCCGGTATTCTGCTTTCCTTCACATCCGCGCAAGAGGACGGATGGATTTCTCTCTTCGACGGGAAGACTCTCAACGGCTGGAAGCATTCCACTCTGGGAACCGCGAAATACAGTGTCGTCGATGGTGTCATCCGTGGAGAAACCGTCGAGGGTAGCCCCAATTCATTTCTGATTAGTGAAGGAGAATATGGTGACTTCGAGTTAGAGTTCGACGTGAAGGTGAATGATCACCTAAACTCCGGCGTGCAAATTCGTTCGCGAGAGAAGACGGAGGCTGATGTGAAGCCAGATAAAAATGGGAAAGTGTCTCCCAACAATGGCTTGGGCCGCTTCTTTGGTCCCCAAGTAGAGATTGAGGCCTCCCCCGGACAGTCAGGGTACATCTACGGCGAGGCTACCGGCTTGGCTTGGCTCTCACCTGAGCCGAAACAAGTCCCGATGGTAGATCATTCCCTCCTGAAAAATGGAGAGTGGAATCACTTTCGCGTCATCGCAAAGGGAGCGAGGATCCAGACTTTCATTAATGGAAACGCCGTAGCGGATCTGACGCACGAGGAGGTATTCCAGTCTCATCCGAAAGGTCACATCGGCCTGCAAGTCCACGGGATCAAGGCGGGCACAGGACCCTATGAAGTGGAGTGGAAGAATATCCGCCTCCGTCCACTGAAATAATCGGGTGAATCGAAAGCGACCGAGCCATGTCAAGGAGAACTCTGTTTAGCCTGATTGCACTGCTGTCCACTCTGAGTTGCGGATGGGCAGATGAGATGGGGAAGCTGCCAGCTTCGCATCAGTCGCTGGACTGGTACCCCGACGCGCAGGGGCATCCGCAGTCGATTCGTTCAGTCGCAGACTGGGAAAAGCGGCGAGCCGCGATTCTCGAAGGCTTCGAGTTGGCTGCGGGGAAACTGCCGTCGAGAGAGAATATGCCAGATCTCGATGTGAGAGTCACGGAGCGCGAGGTGACCGATCATTTTGAGCGCCAGACGATCAGTTTCGTGTCTGAGGCGGGAGACCGCACGGCGGCCTATCTTTATTTGCCAAGGGCTGCTGCTGCAGCCGACGGGCAGGTGCCTCCCGATGCTCCAAAATCAAAGATCGGGATCGTGGCTCTGCAGCCGACGGGAAAGTTAGGGAAGAAAATCGTGGACGGCCAGGGGCCACGTGAGAATCGGGCGTATGCGCGGGAGCTGGCAGAGCGAGGCCATGTCGTGATCGCCCCCGATTATCCGTCTTTCGGTGATTCTGAAGGATACGATTTCAATGCAGATCGCTATGAATCCGGTACGATGAAGGGTATCTGGAATCACATGCGCTGCGTTGATCTGCTGCTCTCTCTGTCTCAGGTCGATCCCGAGAGAATCGCGACCATTGGGCACTCCCTCGGCGGGCACAATGCGATTTTTCTCGGGCTCTATGATCGACGAGTGAAAGTGGTGGTGTCGAGTTGTGGCTGGACGCCGTTTCATGACTATTACGAGGGCGACGTAAAAGGCTGGACGGGTGAGCGGTATTTTCCATTGATTCAGGAGCGCTATGATCTCGATCCTGACAAGATTCCCTTTGATTTTTACGAATTGACCGCAGCCTTGGCTCCGGACGCATTCTTCTCCAATTCACCGATTCATGACGTGAACTTCGACTGGCGGGGGATCGAAAAAGCGGCTCCGAAAATCCGGAAGATTTACGAACTTTACGGTGTGCCG
Source organism: Verrucomicrobiales bacterium (assembly GCA_039806885.1). Classification (GTDB taxonomy): domain Bacteria; phylum Verrucomicrobiota; class Verrucomicrobiia; order Verrucomicrobiales; family DEV007; genus Arctic95D-9. The sequence continues at coordinate 4,929 of JBDHQE010000059.1, read as the reverse complement.
GAGAAGCTCCGCATCACTTACCCCGACAGCGAACACGATTTTCCTGATAGAGAGCGGCACGAGTCGTATCGCTTCATTGAGCACTGGCTGACTCCGCAGGAAGCTGCGCCGTAGGAAGCTGTGGGATTGGAGTTGGTCGAGCGGATTCCCTTGCGCTGTGTAATCGCTTATTGCCTATTACTTATCGAGACGCGAGGTCGGATGTCTTTCGCTCGCCTCGCACGAAGAGAATATAGACGAGAATTCCCAGTGCCAGAGTCGCGAGACCGTAGCAGAATTCCTTCGGCTTTTGCTCGATCTGAAAGTAGAGCACGTAGAGGCTGACCGCACCGAAAAGAATGGGAGGCAGGGGATAGGCCCATGCCTTATAGGGACGCTTGAGATCGGGGCGACGAATCCTCAGGACGACGAGTCCGATCACTACCATCAGCGAGCTGATCGTCAGCAAGGCCTGCACGTAGTTGATCAGTTGGTCGAATGTTGCCGACAGAAGCAGGACGATTACGATGATCATCTGCAGAATCACGGCGATGGACGGAATCCCGTTCCGATTGGTGCGTCCTAGGAACTGAAAGTTCCGGTGATCGCGTCCGATGGCTGCCGCGACACGAGGCCCTGCCCAAGTCATCGAGCTGATGGTGGAGACCAGTCCGAAACTGATCAGAATGCCCATCACAATACTTCCTTTCGAGCCCAGGAAGCTCTCCGCAGCGATCAGTCCGACCTGTGGCTTCCCGGCCATCGCATCCATCGGCGTGGAATAGAGGAAAGAGGCGTTCAGGAAAACATACAGCGCAGCGACGATTACGGTCCCGACTAGCAGAGCGATGGGAACCGTTCTTTCCGGAGATTTTACTTCATCCATCATGTAGGTCGCAGCATTCCAACCTGTGTAGGCGTAGAGCACATATACCAGAGCGATGGCATATCCACCGGACAGGATCAGCTTCCCATCTCCAGCTTGTGGTAGAAAAGAGACGGGCTGAGCTGTGCCAAGGAAAAAGGCCAGTGCTCCGAGGACGAGGATTAGAAGAACTTTCGCGTAGGTGAATCCTGATTGGAAAAGGCTGATATTGCTAAGTTTTCCCAAGTGGATCCATGTGATCAGAAGCACCACGGGAACGCCGAACCAGAGTCCGTTGTATCCGGTGATCTTGCCCATGTATTCGCCCACCAGCACCGCGTTCGCAGCAACTGGAGCCGCGAATCCCACGGTGACCGAAAGCCAGCCCGCGAGGAAGCCGATGAAGGGATTCCAAGACTTCGACAGCAGATGGTACTCACCTCCAGATTTCGGAAAAATCGAAGCGAGTTCTGCATAGCATACCGCTCCGCAGAGCGAGAAAATCCCTCCAACCAGCCAGAGCAGCAGGATGGGGAATCCGGAGGGAATATCGGCGACTTGAAATCCGAGCGAGCCAAAGACCCCTGTGCCGATCATATTCGCCACGACGATCGCGATGGCAGTGGTGAGTCCGATTTTGGCCGTGGGGGAGAGGGGTGACGACATGCGACGGTATTCAACAGTGATTCTTCAGGAATTCAATCAGCTCTCACCCTTTCCTGTTCCTTTCTCTCGCCTTACTTGTGTGACAGCAACCATGCGATGAGATTGCGTAAGTCTTCGGTAGACAGCGTCTGGTCGAGTCCACTCGGCATGATCGATGTCGTCAGCTTCCGAATCGTGGCGACGTCACTTTGAGGAATCATTTCACTGCTGCCGGCTGCGTTGATTAGACGAAGTCCCTGGACGGATTGTTCGGGGATCAGACCAGTTTTCACTTCGCCGGATGATTTCAGCACGACTTCATAGGTATCGAAATCACGGGCGATGGATTCACTGGGGAAGAAAACAGACTCATACAGATCCCGAGCCGTGCGGATTCGTCCGATGGTGCTCAGATCCGGTCCCACTTTCCCGCCGAGTTCTCCGACGCGATGGCAGGCAATACAGGCTCCTTTTCCTGATGAAAACACTAGCGCTCCTGCGGCGGGATCGGCCTGGTCCATCGTTGTGATGGCCTTCTCGATCATCGCTTTCTTGTCCTCGCGGGCACTGTTCATCTCGGTGAGTTTACTCTCGAGCGCGGCCAGTGTGTCGGGATAGGAGGCGAAACGTTTTTTTAGAGTCGTGCTATCGAGAGTCTCCAGCATGGAGGCGGAAGTCAGCGCCTTGAGAAGGGCATCGGCCTGAGCTGGGGAATCGATGCTGCGAAATATCTCTGGAAATGAAATCCATTCGATCGGGCTGAAGTGGGGAAGCACCGTGACTAGCTGATCGCGTTGGGCAGGAGTGAGAGCGGACTTCGAAAGCAGGGAGATGCTACGAGTCCGCAGAGAATCTTCTGCAGGAGCCGTAAAAATCGAGACGGCAGTGGTGAAGGCAGCTTCGACGATGGGTTTTCCCGGTCGAGAGAGTGCCTCGGCTGCACTGAGGCGGAGGGATTTCTCCAGCGACTCGTCTGCACAAATCCGGGTGAGAGCTTCGGAAAAAGCATCACTGTGCGCAGTGCGCAGAGCATTCACAGTCGCTGTCCGAAAGTCTGGACTGGCATCGTTCTCGAGTCCCTTCTTCAGGCAATCGGCCCATTCTGTCTGAAATGGAATGCCGGGTGACAATGCGACCAGTTCAAGTCCGGTGTTTCGTGCGACGGCATCTTCCGATTGGATGAGACTGGTGAGGAAAGAGATCATGGGCGGCGTCGTGGAGAAGGCTGGGACGATCTGATCCAGAATCTTTCGCCGCTTTTCATTAATTGCCCCGTGCCAAGAAAAGAACGCATTGGCCAAAGCTCCGTCCCACTCGTGGTGGCGCAAGGCTATGGAGAGAGCTGTGTCACGCAGGGCGGAATCATCCGCCTCCAGCGAGGTGATTACGTCGAGCACTGCCAGCTTCGAAGAAGCCATCCCGTCCAGCGCGAGGAGAATGCCCGAGCGAATGGCGGGATCGTCGGAGCTAAGACCGTCTCGCGTCGCAGCGAAGTCGTCCATTTCCATCAGTGCATAGACGAGAGCATGACGGAGAAAGGGATCATCTCCACTGCGGCCCAGACGTCCGGTGATCGCTCCGATGGCGCGAGATTCTGCCATGCGTCCGAGCGCAGCGGCGGCGCATCGGGCTACGGCGGCTTCGTCTCCCCGCACGATATTGGCCAGAGCGCCAGAGATGGTCTTGTTCCGCTCCAACTCGATGGCTCGCTCGGCAGGCTGATTGGCTGCTACGATCTGCCATGTGCGCGTCACGGAGATCGCGTTGCAGGCGGTCTGTCGGACGCGTGGATCCGAATCTGTAAGAGCACCGTAGATCAGGTCAGCAGATTCAGAAAACTTCATGCGCGAGAGCGTCCAGACGGCAGAAATCCGTCCAATGGGATCAGCGGATTTTTCCGAGAGGATTCGCTCCAATTCCGGCATGGCAGAGGATCCTCTCACCGCCAGTTCCGTGATGGCCCGTTCACGCTTCCAGGATTCCGGTGCGGAGAGATGATGGGAAACTTGTTCGGCGGTGAGCTTATCCCAGTTCGGATAGTCTGGGCGGGTGTAGGGCTTATCTTTTTTCGAGAGGCGATAGATCATCCCGAATACATCAGGCTTTGCGATCTGGGAGGTGGGGCATCCGATACGAAACCAGCCGCCTGTATCGATCACTAGTAGATCTCCATTTCTGTCCTCCAGAACGTCAGTGAAGTGAGAATCTGGCTTCGTCGCTCGGAAGATGGTCTCCGTGTCGCCCTCGCCGTAGCTGGCACCCCTTGCAGGGAGGTGGGTGAGGGTAACTTCAGCGGTATTGAAGTGAGTCACGAGCCATCCGTTCTTCCAGCTGGGATTGAGTGACCCACTGCGGTAGCGGCACATGCCAGAGACGGCGACGTGACCGAAGTTATGGGCGTGAGGTAGAAGAGGCCCCGTGCGGGGAAGCTCGGCCAGAACCTGTCCCTGATCGAAGCGAGGATAGACGCCCCCATATATCCAGTGGACCAGCACGTCCCCACGTGGACGGCCATAGAAAAGATTGATGGAGCCGATGATTTCTCCTTCATCGGTGAAGTCGATTTCCACAGGGTTATCCATTCCGCCGCCGGCAAAAGGTTCGACTTCGCCGCCGCTGAGCTGAGAGGACCAGATTCGAGCACTTTTCCCACTGTGCAGGAGCAGGCCAGTGTCAGTGTCGCGAACCTCGAATCCTTTCCGTCCGTGACACCAGTAGAGACGCCCGTTCGGATGGAGGAAGGGACCATGGACGTCGGCAGCGTTTCCAGTAAAATCAAATCCGGTGGCGAGTTCTTCACGGATCTCGGCTCGCCCATCCCCATCTTCGTCCGCAAGCCGCCAGAGGCTGGGAGGAGACATGACGTAGAGCGAGTCATAGACCCACATCGCTCCCTGGGGGAAGGTCATGTTGTCGGCGAAGGTGGTGACTTTGTCGAAAATCCCGTCGCCATCGGTGTCCACGAGCTTCTTGATCGAGCTGGGATGCTCTTTTAGCAGCTCCTCCTTGTTCAGATTGACCCCTGCATTCTCTGCGACGTAAAGAGCACCTTGATCGTCGAAGGCCGCCATCATGGGAAAGCGGATCAGACCTGGGGTCATCGCTTCAGATACGGACATTCCCTCCGCCACTACGGGATCAAGTGCAGATACTTGGGAAGTGTGGAGCAGAGCGAAAGCAGAGAGAGCTAGCAGAAGACGGCTGCCGACAGGCGAGTCAGTGAAGAGACGGAGGTGGTTCATCGGACGGATCATGGTGAGAATCGGGCTTCGATACAAGATACGGATGCGAGTATTGAGGTTCTCTCAAAGTGCTTGAGTCGAGCGTCTCTCGCATCGGGAGAAAGGCGCACTTCAGGGACGCCAGACTTCGACAGTGACCGTCTTGCGTCCCCATTCCAAAGCCTGTTGGTGCGTTTTGAAAAACAAATCGATTCGCGT